>NZ_LZGP01000038.1:0-102511 GCF_001690445.1 Gilliamella sp. wkB195 | reverse complement strand
CATCGCTCAACGGATAAAAGGTACTCCGGGGATAACAGGCTGATACCGCCCAAGAGTTCATATCGACGGCGGTGTTTGGCACCTCGATGTCGGCTCATCACATCCTGGGGCTGAAGTAGGTCCCAAGGGTACGGCTGTTCGCCGTTTAAAGTGGTACGCGAGCTGGGTTTAGAACGTCGTGAGACAGTTCGGTCCCTATCTGCCATGGGCGTAGGAAAATTGAGAGGGTTTGCTTCTAGTACGAGAGGACCGAAGTGAACGCACCGCTGGTGTTCGGGTTGTGATGCCAATTGCATTGCCCGGTAGCTACGTGCGGAATAGATAAGTGCTGAAAGCATCTAAGCACGAAACTAGCCTCGAGATGAGTTTTCCCTGAAGAGATTCAGTAAGGTCCGTTTGAGACTAAGACGTAGATAGGTCAGGTGTGTAAGTGTAGTGATACATTGAGCTAACTGATACTAATGAACCGAGAGTCTTAACCTTACAACTCGGAGTTGTTTTGGGATACGCGAAGTTGAGATTAAGAAATCATCGAAAGATGGTTAAAGATTAATAAAACAGTTTGTTCCGGATTGAGCGATTGGTGAAGATATGTGATAATCATCATCAGTTGAAAAAGAGAAGACAGAATATGTCTGGCGGTAATAGCGCGGTGGTCCCACCTGACCCCATGCCGAACTCAGAAGTGAAACGCCGTAGTGCCGATGGTAGTGTGGGTATTACCCATGTGAGAGTAGGGTGCCGCCAGACTTTTAAATTAGAGCGAGAGCCCAGCAGCAATGCTGGGCTTTTTTGCATTCTAAGGTTATTTAATTCTTCTGAGGATAGAATGAGTTCATTAATCGCTTTTAATAAACCATTTAATGTCGTGACACAGTTTTCTGCTCATGAAAAATATCAGACATTAAAAGATTATATATCCATGCCTAGATTTTATCCTGCTGGTCGTTTAGATACTGACAGTGAAGGATTATTATTACTGACCAATGATGGTAAATTGCAGTCTAAAATTAGTTCTCCAAAATTTAAATTATCTAAAACCTATTGGGTACAAGTTGAAGGGTTAATTGATAAGCAAGCGATTGATAAATTAATCAGTGGTGTACAATTAAAGGAATTTCACACCGCACCTGCAATCGTGGATTTTTTGGAAGAGCCTATTAATTTGTGGCAACGAGTCCCACCTATTCGAGAACGCAAAACAATTCCCACTTCATGGATAAGTATTACTATAACAGAAGGAAAAAATCGACAAGTTAGAAGAATGTGTGCCGCCGTTGGATTTCCTTGCTTACGTTTAATTCGAGTTCAGATTGGCAAGTATAATTTATTTACTCACAACCTACCCCAAGGCGAATGGCGATCTATTACTCTCAACGATCTTTATATTAAATAATTAAATTTAATTCACGATCCTTAAAAGATTCAAGGATCAAATAGATCAATAATATGACTCTCTTTGATCGAATACGTTGGGCTTTATAATAAAATAAGATAAAATGATCATTGATATTGATCATGGGATAAGTTATTTATGATTGAACAAAAAAAAGAAGGTTTTTTTTCTCGTTTAAAAAAAGGTCTTTTTAAAACTAAACAAAATATAGGATCTGGTTTTCTTAGCTTATTTAAAGGAAAAAAGATTGATGATCAACTGTTTGAAGAATTAGAAGAGCAATTGATCATTGCTGATGTTGGTTTCGATACCACACAAAAATTAATAAGCACATTAACACAACAAGCTTCAAGAAAAGAATTAAAAGATGCTGATGCATTACATGATTTATTAAAAAATGAAATGAAATCTATTTTAGATGGTGCTCAACAACCTCTAAATATAGAAAGTCATAAACCTTTTGTTATATTGATGGTTGGTGTAAACGGTGTTGGAAAAACGACGACAATTGGCAAATTAGCTCGTCAATTTCAACAACAAGGTAAATCAGTTATGCTTGCAGCTGGCGATACTTTTCGCGCTGCTGCTGTTGAACAATTACAGGTTTGGGGTGAACGTAATAATATCCCAGTAATTGCACAACACATTAATGCTGATTCTGCATCGGTAATTTTTGATGCCATTCAAGCTGCAAAAGCGAAAAATATTGATGTATTAATTGCTGATACTGCAGGACGTTTGCAAAATAAATCACATCTGATGGATGAATTAAAAAAGATTGTACGAGTAATTAAAAAACAAGATGAAACTGCTCCTCACGAAATCATGTTAACAATAGATGCTGGAACAGGCCAAAATGCTATTAGCCAAACTAAATTATTTAATGAAGCTGTTGGTGTAACAGGGATGACATTGACTAAATTAGATGGTACTGCGAAAGGTGGTATTATATTCAGCATTGCTGATCAGTTTAATATTCCAATCCGTTATATCGGTGTCGGTGAAAAAATAAAAGACCTAAGACCATTTGTTGCTGATGATTTTATTAACGCACTGTTTGATGAAGCAGAAGAATAGAGATAAATCATGATTCGATTTGAACGTGTTAGTAAAGTTTATTCTGGTGGAAAGCCAGCTTTGCAAAATATAACATTTACTTTATCGCAAGGGGAAATGGCTTTCTTAACAGGCCATTCAGGTGCAGGTAAAAGCACATTAATGCGTTTGATTTGTGGTTTAGAAAAAGCGAATGATGGTAAAGTATTACTTAATGGTGTTGATGTTTCTCGTTTAAAAAAACATCAAGTGCCGTTTTTGCGTCGTACAATAGGTATGATATTTCAAGATCACCAATTATTATTAGATCATACTGTTTATGAGAATGTGGCTTTTCCATTAATCATTTTAGGAAAGCCAGCCGAAGAAATTAAAAGACGAGTTTCAGCAGCATTAGATAAAGTTGGATTGATTGATAAAATGAAATTTTATCCAATACAGTTATCTGGCGGGGAGCAGCAACGCGTAGGAATAGCTCGAGCTATTGTTAATCGCCCAACCGTATTACTTGCTGATGAACCTACTGGTAATTTAGATGATAAACTTTCAAAAGATATATTGAAATTATTTGAAGAGTTTAACCAGACTGGTGTAACTGTACTGATGGCAACGCATAACATGGGGCTTATTCGTCGAAAACACCATCGAATACTCAATTTAAATCAAGGACGTTTAGAGGTTAAAAGTTGATGATAAAGGACAAGATTAAACCATCTAAACAAAAAAAGAATAATAGCTTTTTAGGGCGTTGGAAAAGGCAGATTGGCTATGCATGGCATAATGTATTTAACTATTTTTATCAAAATATATTTGCCTCTTTGCTGACTATTTTTGTTATTGCTATTTCAATTACTTTACCGACAATAGGCTATTTACTATTGAAAAATGCAAATCAAGCAGCAGAGCAATGGTATCCAACTCCTAACGTAACAGTTTATATAAACAAAACACTAACGCCAGAGCAAACTAATAATTTAATTGACCAATTTAAAACGATTCCTGAAGTTCAAAATGTGACTTATCTTTCTCGAGATGAAACACGCGATGAATTCAAAACTTGGTCAGGATTTGATGATGCACTTGATTTACTTGCTGACAATCCATTGCCTGCAGTTGCTATCATTTTTCCAGTTGAAGAAGCTAAACAAACTAATAAATTACACAATCTACAAGCACAATTGCGAAATATAGATGGTGTCGATGATGTACAGCTTGATGACAGCTGGTTTACGCGATTAACGGCATTAACCAATATGGTCAAATCAATAGTATGGACGATTTCAATCTTTATGATCATTGCTGTGTCACTGGTTATTGGGAACAGCATTCGGTTAAATATATTTGCTCGCAGGCAAACGATTACGGTTATGCAATTGATTGGGGCAACGGAAGGCTTTATTTTACGACCATTTTTATATAATGGTATTTTTACTGGATTAATTAGTGCTATTTTGGCTTTGGTTCTATCGAAAGTATTTATCCTTCAAATAGATTCAACCATGTTGCATGTATCGGATGTTTTTGGAACAATAGTTAATATAAATGGTCTTTCATGGGATGAAAGCTTATTAATTATTTTATTCTCGATGATTATAGGTTGGTTTTCAGCATTTATTGCTACTAAAAAGTATTTGAATAAAATGGTTATAGCTTCATAATGGTGGATTAAATATTTGCCATTTTTACCAGATCCTACATAATAAAAATTATGATAAAAATGTGAACTAAATCACATTTTAGTGGTCTAAATTAAAAGAAAGAATTTAACTTGTTACACAAGTAAGATGTAACAAAATTAGTCTAATTTAAGGGGGGAATTAAATGAGTACTGATTTAAAAATGCAAGCAGGTGCTTTAATCCCACAAGGAAATATTGAATCATATCTTCGTATGATAAATACTTATCCGATGCTAACAGCTGAGGAAGAAAAGTCTCTAGGTGAAAGACTTTATTATCATGATGATGTTGATGCAGCAAGACAATTAATTTTGTCTCATTTACGCTTTGTTGCGCATATTGCGCGTGGATATTCTGGTTACGGTCTACCACAAGCTGATTTGATTCAAGAAGGTAACATTGGTTTAATGAAAGCGGTACGTCGTTTTAATCCAGGAATGGGAGTACGTTTAGTCTCTTTTGCGGTACACTGGATAAAAGCTGAAATTCACGAATACGTACTAAAAAACTGGCGTATTGTAAAAGTCGCAACCACTAAAGCGCAAAGAAAATTATTTTTTAATTTGAGAAAAAACAAACAACGTTTAGGTTGGTTTAATAGTGCTGAAGTTGATATGGTTGCTGATGAGCTTGGCGTAAGTCGTAAAGATGTACTAGAGATGGAATCACGAATGTCAGCGCAAGATATGTCATTTGATATTGATAGTGATGACGATGATAATTCAATTGTTGCTCCTGCGCTTTATTTAGAAGATGTTAATTCTGATTTTTCTAAATCAATTGAAAATGACAATTGGGAAAATGATGCAACTGATAAATTACATGATGCATTATCTCAATTAGACGAGCGTAGCCAAGATATTATTAAAGCGCGTTGGTTAGATGCTGATGATAGCAAATCAACATTGCAGGTTTTGGCTGATAAATATAGTGTTTCGGCTGAGCGTATACGCCAACTCGAAAAAAATGCAATGAAAAAACTACGTGTTGCTATTGAAGTATAAATAATTAGTTAATTTTTTGAAGCCTTGCCGTTAAACAGCAAGGCTTTTTTATAATCACAAATAAGTGAATAGCAATAAATTATTATCGTTTTATTTTAATAAATTGTTGTTTTTTATTTCCCTCAGCTTATACTTTATTTGGTAAATTTAACCAAAAGGAAATAAAAATGAACACAGATATAGCTAAAAATCAGACTCGCTTAAATCAATATTGTAAATTGATGTCAGTATTAATTTTGATCCCTATCTTATGTATGCTGATTGGAACGATATTGCCTTTGTTATTTTACTTTTTTGATAAGAACAATATTGGGTTTGGATCGGATGGATATTCTTTTTTCATGTCCACTACAATGGATGATAGCATCGACATTTCTACAGGCCTAAACTTTTGGCAAGCTGCCTTAGCAACACTTATTGATACCGGCAGAATTGTTATTTTAATTTATGCTTTTAATCAACTACGATTAATGCTGGTTAATTTTGCGCAAGCGGACTATTTTTCCGTTAAATCAACAAAATACTGTTATAACTTTGGTAAATTTTTGGTGATTTGGGCGGTAATGGGCGTACTTTCAGAACCGGTAATAACGGCAATATTAAGTTACAATCAACCAGAGCGTTATTTTACGGTAGCGTTTACTAGCGAAGATTTTATGACACTGCTTTTAGCAATCAGTATTATGCTAGTTGGTCAGATCTTAAAAAAAGCCAGTCAGATCGCTGAAGAAAATAGACAGTTTATCTAAATATGGCATATAAATAATAACGTTGAGTACGATACAATGACACCTAGAAACCCATTTAATAGGATCTTAATGTGGCAATTATTATAAATTTAGATGTAATGCTGGCTAAATGCAAAGTTAAATCCAAAGACTTAGCAGCCGCAATCGGCATTACTGAACAAAATTTATCATTACTTAAGCAAGGTAAAGTAAAAGGATTCAGACTGGCAACCCTCGAGGCAATCTGTAAACACTTAGATTGCCAACCGGGCGATATACTGGAATATAGTGATAAAGAGTAAATGATTAACTTATTGCAAATAAGGCGGCTTTCTGGGCATGCAATAAAGCAGTATCAAAAAACGGCGTCAGGCAATCTGGATTAACAATCCAATTTCAGTGCAACCCAGTATAATGAAATCTGGAGAGACACCATGACCAAAAACAATTTCGGTGGTGCCCCGGCATGTATTTGCTCTGAAATGACGTATAAAAATAATGTAATTGTAAAATACGAAGTGAATGGAGAATTGATAACAAATGAAGAAAGCCAGTAAATATCTATTATTAATGCTAATTATGTGTTTTTCCGTTTCATGTTTTGCTGATCCCAAAGTAATTCATGTTGTTGTTGCATTATGTGATAATAAGTATCAAGGAATTGTACCCGTTCCAGCAGCAATCGGTAATGGTCAAGATCCAAAAAATAATCTTTATTGGGGGGCCGCCTATGGCTTTAAAACATTTTTTAGTAAACAAAAAGAATGGCAAGTAGTCCAAGTCAATAAACCTCAAGAGGGTAAAATATTAGAAGAGATTATCTATAAACATAAAAGCAAAGATGTTTATATTATTGCGCAAGCTTATGATGGTAAATATATTGATAATACGATTGATGATTTTATTAATTACTCAGCAGGCAAAAAACAATCAACATTTACCCTAGATAACAAAAAAATAATCGCTGGCGGTGGTAAAGCTAATTTAGTTGTTTACATTGGTCACAATGGTTTAATGGAATGGTCTTGGAGTAAATTCTTTGGTTATGAAACGAGTTGGGCGTCAAACTCAAAAGAAGAGAAAGAAAAGCAAAAATCGCGCTATGCGGCCGTTTTTGCTTGTAAAAGTCAAAAATATTTTTCCAAACCGTTATTAGCTACCGGAATTTCACCATTGATATTAACCATGCAGTATATGGCTCCGGAAGCGTATAGTGTGCACGCTATGATTGATAGTTGGTTAAATGGTGAAAGCAAAGCAAATGTAAGATCAAAAGTAGCTAGTGCTTATAGTAAGTATCAAAACTTAAAAAAACCTGCTATGAGCATGTTTACAACCGAATATAGCCAATAGCAAATCAATTAAACCTACCTAATTAGAAAGATAAGAAGTTAAGGTATGATGAAAGAAACGAAAATTGTTATTTTAACGGGTGCGGGTATTTCTGCGGAATCTGGACTATCGACATTCCGTGCACAAAATGGATTGTGGGAAGGGTATGATGTTAATGATGTTGCAACCTATGAAGGTTATAGTCGCGATCCCATTGCGGTCCATTCTTTCTATAATATGCTACGAAAAAAATTACAAAGCCCTGAGGTAAAACCAAACTTAGCGCATTTTGCTTTAGCTGAGCTTGAACATAAGCTCGGCAGTGAAAATGTATTAATTGTGACACAAAATGTTGATAATCTTCATGAGCGGGCGGGTTCTAAAAATATTATTCACATGCATGGCGAATTATTGAAAGTTCGTAATGAGCAAACCGGGCAAATTATTGATTGTCATCAAGATGTGGATTATGTAAAAAATAAGCTTATTCGTCCACACATAGTATGGTTTGGTGAAATCCCATTAGAGATGAATAAAATTTACCATGCGCTTTCACAAGCTGACTATTTTATTTCGATTGGTACATCGGGCAATGTTTACCCGGCAGCGGGTTTTGTAGAGGTTGCTAATCAATCGGGGGCAAAAACTGTTGAGCTCAATTTAGAGCCGAGTTTGGGGGAAAGTTTATTTCAAACCAAAATTTACGGCCCTGCAAGTAAAATTGTGCCTGAATTTGTAAAAACATTAAGCGTTAATTAATTAAGTTTCTTCAAATATTTTTTCGTATCTAAATTTTCCATTTGGCCTAGGATCCATTTTGCTTTTTTTTGCGTAAGTATATTTGGGTTTACCGGACTCCATTTTCTAGGATTAGGTAAAATTGCAGCCAGTAAACTAGCTTGCTCTTTGGTTAATTGCTTTGCACTGACACCAAAGTAGTGGCGTGAAGCGGCCTCAATACCAAAAATCCCTTCACCCCATTCAACACTATTTAAATAAATCTCAAGTGTCCGTTGCTTTGACCAAATAAGCTCAATCCAAACTGTGAACCATGATTCAACACCTTTGCGGATCCAATTTCGCGATGACCATAAAAAAATATTTTTCGCAACTTGCTGAGTGATGGTACTGGCGCCACGGATTTTTCTATTATTTTTATTATAATTTAACGCACGGTTTATAGCCTTAAAATCAAATCCCCAATGATTGGCAAATTGCTGATCTTCAGCAGCTATAACGGCAATCTTAATATTATCTGAAATTTGATCCCAATCTTTCCAAATTCGTTGTTGATTAATATTCCAGTTAGCGATCTTTCTTTCGACCATCAACATGGAACCCCAAGGATTAACCCAACGCATAAGCAGAATAAGAAAAACAGAGAAAAGCATTAATCCAATTAGGACTTTCTTGGCAATGCTTATAGTTTTTCTTAGTCGAAATTTCATAATGATAATATTAGTTAAAAAAACAGTTAAGTAAAATACGATATATTAACGGCAAAATAAATAATTATTTATAAAATTCACAATTTGCTCTGGTTGATTAATATCTAATACAGGTAAAGATGTTATTAACGGCTCATCGCTAGCAACAGCAATGGTAAAATCATCAATAAATAATGGTTTTTGACATTGTTTTAGATGACACATAATTTTAGGAATTTGTTCATCTTTAAATCCCTCAATTAATATCACATCAACATCGGTAAACCGATTAATAAGCGTTTTTAGATCTGCTGGGGTATCGGGTGTTTCTTCAATCAATGCGTAACGTTTATCGCAGGCAACAATAGTTTGTAATGCCCCCGATTTGCGTAGCTCATAACTATCTTTGCCAGGGATATCTAACTCAATATCATGATGGGCATGTTTTAATGAACCTACTTTAATATTTTGCAAAACCATTAACTGAATAATCTTTTTTAGCAAAGTGGTTTTACCACATCCACTATATCCAGTAATACCAATAATTTTTTTATTATTCATAGATTCTCAACAATAACGTGCTATATTTAAACGTAAATATTATTTTATACAAGATTAATGATATGTACGATTTTTTAAATGATTATAATCAAACAGTACACCCTAAATTGTTAGAAGAATTTATCAATATCAATAATAAAAAGTTGATTGGATATGGCTTAGATGATTGTTGTAATGATGCAATCGATCAGATTAGGAAAAGATTAAAATCCCCGAATGCAGACATACATTTTATGGCTGGTGGGACAATTACCAATTTAACAACCATTTCACATATACTAAAACCATATCAGGCTGTGATTGCAGCGGAAACCGGACACATCAATGTGCATGAAACGGGTGCAATTGAAGCCACAGGGCATAAGGTTGTAACGGTGAAAACTGAAGATGGAAAATTAACACCAGAATCAATACAACCTGTTTTAGATTATCATTGTGATGAGCATATGGTCCAACCAAAGCTCATATACATTTCCAACACTACCGAATTAGGTACCCTATATACCAAACAAGAGCTAAAAAAACTGTATCAATTTTGTCAAAAAAATCATTTATATCTTTATTTAGATGGTGCGCGTTTAGCTATGGCATTAGGCGCTAAAGATAATGACATTACTTTCCCTGATTTAGCCAAATATACCGATGTATTTTATATTGGTGGCACTAAAGTTGGTGGTTTTGCTGGTGAAGCGTTGGTATTTAACAATCATACTATTAATCGCGACTTCCGTTTTAATATGAAACAAAAAGGAGCAATATTAGCTAAAAGTTGGATTATAGCTGTACAATTTAAAGCGTTAATGCAAAATAACCTTTATCTTTCATTAGGCAAACATAGCAATATGATGGCTGAAAAACTTACAAACTTATTTGAAAATGAGGGATTCACCTTTGCAGCCAAACCACAAACCAACCAGCTGTTTGTCAATTTACCGAATCAATTAGCCAAAAAAATTACTTCACGTTATGCTGTGGATAATTTAGGGCAAAGTGATCCAAACCATATTTGTTTACGTTTTTGCACTTCGTGGTCAACACAAGAAGTTGAAATAGAAAATTTTGCTCAAGAATTAAAAAAATTGCTTAAAAAATGACAGTAAGTTTTTATCTATCAAACTGTTAATAATTAAAATATAAAAAAAGTTGAGGAACGGGGTTTTTAAACAAAAAAAATCAATAAGCTAACGCATAAAAAAGCTCGATTTGTGATTTATTTATTCGCCTCAATTACCAAATTGGCACTTTCTAGCATATCAACTGTATTAATATTGATAAAACTTGTAGGCGTATCGCTAAAATCAACAGCAGTTGCATGAATCTTATTTAAAAACAACATCAGTTTGCGATCACCGTTTTCCAAATATTTTTTTAGTTGAGTAATGACAGATTTATTGATTAATAAAATGGTTGGGTGATTATCCTTACCATCAAAAGGGAAAATAGCTTGATGAGTAGCTGAAAATTTTGCTAAACGAGCGAGCAAATCATGTGGTAAAAAAGGGGTATCACAACTAACAAATAAGTTCCAATCTGTATTGCTTCGTAATAAGCCACTATAGATTCCGGCAAGCGGCCCTAAAAATCCTGTTAAATCATCACCAAAAATAGGGTAGTTTAGCGAGCCATACTGATCATCATGCCGATTACAATTAATCATTATAAAATCGACTTGAGGTTTGATGCGATCAATTACATGTTGAAAAAGTGGTTTCCCAGCTAATAACATCAAGCCTTTATCCACACCATTCATGCGGTTACTCTGACCACCAGCTAAAATAATAGCAGTAATAGGCAGTTTTTCCATAAATTCTTTCTCTTTTACATTGCCAAAAAGCAAAATAACATTACTATATAGCAAAGTTATTTTTTAGACATAAAATATATTTGTTTATGAATCTTTTAAATGGACAATTTAAATTTAAAGCCGAGTATATACTAGAAGCTTATTAATATATAGATTGTAAAGTAAAGATTAACATAAAGGTTTATGTCATCATCTATCAACTTAGTTGAATAATTAAAAGGTAGTTATTATGAAATGTCATCGTATTGATGAGTTAATTGAGTTATTACAACCAGCTTGGGAAAATGATTCAGATCTCAATTTATTACAGCTTTTAGATAAATTGGGTAAAGAAGCTGGTTTTGATGGTAATTTAAAAGATCTTAGTGATGAAGTTTTAATTTATCATTTAAAAATGCGTAATTCAGATAAAAACGAAGCGATACCTGGATTAAAAAAAGATTATGAAGATGATTTTAAATCAGCAATATTAAAAGCTCGCGGAATTATTAAAGAATAAGGAGAATAAATTAAATGAAAAAAACGCTTATTGCTATTGGAGTATTATTAACTTCTATAACCTGTTTTGCGCAAGAAGCGCCAGCAGATAATAAAAATGATACTCAACCAGCTACAGCAAATGTTGCTGAGCAGTTAAAACCGATTGAACAAGGTGAACAATATGGTGTTTTACCATTTGAACCCTCTCCAGATAAAGAGGTTGTAGAGTTTTTCTCATTCAACTGCCCTAGCTGTTTTAAATTTGAAAGCGAATATCATGCAACAGACGCGATTGCTAAAGCTTTACCAAATGGTACTAAATTTAAACGTTATCATTTAGACAATTTTGGTCCGTTAGCTAAAGAGCTAGCTGAAGCATGGGCCGTGGCTAATGTATTAGGTATTGAAGATAAAGTGTCAGATGCACTTTATAAAGCTGTACAAACCGAGCGTAAATTAAAAACTGCTGATGATATTAAAGCTGTCTTTGCAGACTTAGGTGTTGATGCTGAACAGTTTGATAAAACCAAACAAAGTTTTTTAGTTAAAGCGTTTATGACACAACAAACTGAGGCCTATAACCAATTAAGACCTGAGTCAATTCCAACTGTTGTGGTTAATCGTAAGTTTTTTGTGAACTCGCGTGGTCTTAATACTAAAAATACCACTGATTATGTCAAAGATTATGCGAGAGTTACTGCCTACTTAGTGGATTTGGATCCGCATGTTAAGGTAGAAATTGATAAAAAAACTGAAAGTGAAGAACAAAATAATTAATTTTTAAACGGTTATTAACAAATTGTCATCCCTTTGCAGTTTATCGTGCAAAGGGATTTTATTTTAATAGCGCTTTTTATTCTCTTTCTAATGCATAAATTGGATCAAGTTTTGCGGCGCGTTTTGCTGGAAAATACCCAAAAATTATGCCAATTATACTTGAACAGCTAAAGGCAGCGATAATTGAAATGATTGAAAAACGCATTGCAAATGATGTGACAAAATAATTAAAAATCCCACCGACCACAAATGATAATAAAATACCTAATGTTCCGCCGATCAAACACACTAATACCGCTTCGATTAAAAACTGTTGCAATATATCACTTGAGCGTGCTCCAACAGCCATGCGCACACCAATTTCTCGAGTTCTTTCGGTAACCGATACTAGCATGATATTCATTACCCCAATACCACCGACTAACAGTGATATAAATGCAATGGTTGAGATTAATAATGTTAACACCCAAGCCGAGGAATTAACCGTTTCACGGATACTATCTGAATTAAAGATAAAAAAGTCTTTAACACCATGCCGTTGTATCATGATTTTATTAATCGCTTGTTCAGCAACTGATAAATCAACATTATCATTAATCCGAACCGTAATACTTCTTAACGATGTTTGTCCAACCATGCGATTAATGACAGTGGTATAAGGTAACCAGATATTAAGACTCTCATTATTACCAAATCCCTGTTGTTGTTTGGTGGCAACACCAATTACTCTTACCGGCAATTGACCCACCATAAGAATTTTTCCAATTGGATTTTCATTCTTAAATAACTGTTTAACGGTATTTTCATCGATAACGGCATCTTGTGCTGATGATGCAACACTAGCTTGGTCAAAAGCTATGCCTTGGGTGATGTTATAACCACGAACGGCAAAAAATTGCTCTCCCACACCATTTACTGTACCAGTCATTGCCAAATTTTTGACTCGAAAATAGACTGATGTTGCCAGATTTGGGGTCGTGCTATGAACAAAATTCTGTTTCGCTAAAAAGTCAGCATCGGATGAGCGTAGGGTGGTAATTTTATCTGCATTACGATCCCCAAATCCGCTACCGGGATAAATCTCTAGCGTGCTTGTTCCTAATGAGTTTATATTCGAGAGTATTTTTTGTTTTGTGCCTTCTCCTAATGCAACCATGGAAACGACAGAGGCTATGCCAATGATGATACCAAGCATGGTTAGAAAAGTGCGTAATCGTTGAGAACGCATCGACAATATCGCCATATTAAAGGCGTCTCGAAAGCGATTGTATTTAGCTTGAAAGTTGTCTTGGGTTTTAGTGGTTTCGATCTGTTTAACTTGGCGATTATCTTTTTTTTCTTCTACCTGATAGTTAGGATTGATTGAATCTGAGATAATATTTCCGTCACTGATTTCAATAATTCGCTCTGCACTTTGGGCAATATTGCTATCATGCGTTACAATAATCACAGTATGCCCTTGTTTATGAAGTTCTCGCAAGATAGCCATAACTTCTAATCCGCTTTTACGGTCAAGTGCGCCTGTTGGTTCATCTGCTAAAATAACTTGTCCGCCATTTATTAAGGCTCGAGCAATACTGACACGCTGTTGTTGACCTCCCGATAATTGGCTGGGTTTATTATTAATTTTATCTTCAAGCCCTAAACGCGTTAATATTTCAATAGCTCGTTTTTTTCGTTGTTCATTAGTGATTCCTGCATAAATGGCGGGAATTTCAACGTTACCTTGTGCAGTTAAGGCGCTTAATAAATGATAGCGTTGAAAGATAAATCCAAAATGTTCTCGACGTAATTCAGCTAATTCATCGGGTGATAATTTATTGGTGGTTCGACCTCCAATTGTATAGACTCCCGAGCTTGGTTTATCTAAACAACCTAAAATATTCATTAACGTCGATTTGCCTGAGCCAGATGCACCAATAATGGCAACCATTTCACCGGCATTAATCGTTAAATTGATATTTTTAAGCACTTGTATGGTTGAATCACCGGCTGGAAATTCACGAACAATATTTTCAAGTTTGATAAGTGGATTATTTGTCATATCAAAATCTTATCCTCGGCGTGCGTCCATTAGGATTAAATAATGCGCCATTGTTACTACCAATAATGACGACTTCACCTTCTTTAAGTCCCGATTTGATTTCCACATTGACATTATTATTGATACCTAGACTGACTTCTCGTTCTTCAACATTATTATGTTGATCAAGTAGATAAATAATCGCTTTATTATCTGCTAAATTTTTTTGAACAGCTTGGGATGGAATAGTCAGTACATTTTTCGCTTCAGCTAACACAATATATACTTGAGCTGTCATTGAAATACGTAAAAGATGATCAGGATTATCAACATCAAATAATCCATTGTAATAAATTGCGCTTTTGGAGGTAGATGATGAGCTTAACGTAGAGTTTTCGCTATTAATTGAGTCAGGTGCAGGCTCAATCGATCTTAATGTTAATCCCTCAAACCGCTTGTTTGGTTGTCCTAATATAGTGAAATAAACGGGCATACCTTTTTTAACACCAATAACATCGGCTTCCGAAATTTGTGCTTCAATGGTCATTTTATCCAATTGAGCGACTTTAACGATAGTCGGAGCACTTTGTACCGAGTTTACCGTTTGCCCTTGGTCGACTGGAATGGCAACAATAACACCATCAATTGGTGAGCGTATTTTGGTATAACCTAAATTAACTTTTGCAGTATCAACCGCCACTTGAGCGCTAACAATATCTGCATCAAGCGCTGCAATATCAGCTTTGATTGCATCAAGATCGGCTTTTGCTGAATCTAAATCTGATTGGACACCAACCCCTTTTTTAACCAGTTTTAATTGGCGTTCATAAGTTAGTTGATAGTTAACTAATTTTGCTTGCTTAGATGTACGCTGAGCTTCCAAGCTGTTTAATTTTGCTTCAGATTGTTTGAGATCGTTACTTTGTTTAAGATCATCAATCTCAGCAATCATATCTCCCTGCTTAACTTCATCGCCAAGTTCAACATACAATTTTTTGATTTGTCCAGAAACTTGTGCACCAACACTAACTTGTTTAAAAGCGCTTATAGTGCCATCAGCAAGAACCGTTTTCTCAACATTTCCTTTCGTTACGGGCGACGTAATATAATTAACGGCCTGCTCTGAAGGAAAAAAAATTAATTTTCCTAAATAAAGCACAACTAAAGTGGCAATAAAGATAACGATATATTTGAATCTAAAGAATTTTGCCAATTTTTCATCCTTTCGTTTTTGTTATTTTTTGAGCATTGTATCGTATTAATTTCATTTGCAATGATAACTAAAGATAATAAATTGTAATTTTTATGAAAATTTTTAACTGTATTAAAGATATTTCTGAATTGATAGAAAAAATCACCTTTCTTTCAATATGTACTTAAAAATTTAATTATAAATATCATTAGATAATCATACATAGGAATACCTGTTTATTGCACAAAAAAAGTAGGCAATTCCTAATTAACTTACTAATAAAAATTAGTGAAGCTTTGAGCCGTTCCTTTGTTCAATTTACTAATAAAACTATTTTCGCGTCAAGCTGATAAGTTTCTAAAATAATTCTAAAATTCCAATAACTATTTAGGTGGATAATCTGATTAGGAACACTTATTTTGATATGCATTAGGCGTTAATTTCCAAATTTATGCAATTTTAGACCTTCAAAAACCCCGTTCCTCAAAATTTTTTGCAAAAGTTTTGTCAATACTCAATGTAAATGTAGATCCGTATTAGGATTTATTTAGGATTGCGTTATAATGGCGCAAATTTTTTATTCGTTAAAGATATTGTAGCAATGGCGTTAAAAATAACTGATAAGTGTATTAATTGTGATATGTGTGAACCTGAATGTCCAAATGAGGCCATTTCAATGGGGTTCGATACTTATGAAATTGATCCAAATAAATGCACTGAGTGTGTCGGTTATTATGATCATTCTACCTGTCAACGCGTCTGTCCAATTCAAAATGCGATTATTGCTGATCCAGAGCATGTTGAAACTCAAGACGAATTATTGCAAAAATTTAAGCAACTAACACACTCTTCTTAATCAGTTGTTTTAACTTCTATACGTAACTCTTTGGGAATTTCAAAAGTAATATTTTCTGAAATACCTTCGGTTTCAATCATTGATGTACAACCTAAACTTTTTAGATGCTCAATAACTTGTTTAACTAAAATTTCTGGGGCAGAAGCGCCAGCGGTGACACCAATAGTTTGAGCATTTTCTAGCCATTTAAGATTGATGTCTGAGGCGTAGTCGATTAAGTAGGCATTTTTGCTGTTTCGTCTTGCAAGCTCTGCTAATCGACTGGAGTTTGATGAATTTTTAGATCCAACCACTAAGACAATATCGGCTTGAGATGATAACTGCTTAACTGCTTGTTGGCGGTTAGTGGTGGCATAACAAATATCGTTTTTACGAGGGCTACGAATATTGGGAAATCGATTTTTTAACGCTTCAATGATTTCTGCGGTATCATCAACCGATAAGGTTGTTTGTGTTGTAAAACAGAGATGATTGTCATTTTTTACTTGCAAGTTTTGTACATCTTTAATTGACTCGACTAAATAGATTCCACCTGCTGGATTACTATATTGTCCCATCGTGCCATCTACTTCAATATGGCCAGCATGACCAATAAGAATAACCTCTTCACCTCGATAGCTTGCTCTGGCGACTTCCATATGAACTTTAGTTACTAAAGGGCATGTTGCATCGAATATTCGTAGCTGGCGACGTTTGGCTTCATCACGAACTGTTTTAGATACCCCATGGGCAGAAAAAATAAGGATACTGTCATCTGGGACATCATTGAGATCTTCGATAAATATTGCGCCAAGTTCTTTAAGACGGTTAACTACGTAGCGATTATGTACAACTTCATGGCGAACATAAACAGGAGCACCAAATAGCTCAAGCGCGCGTTCAACGATAGTAATAGCTCGATCTACTCCAGCACAAAAGCCACGAGGATTAGCGAGTATAATCTGCATATTAGTCAGTCTTTTTAGTATAATTGCTTAGGATGTAAAATCCAATACCTAAACAAATCGCACAATCAGCAATATTAAAAGTTGGGTAGTGCCAATCACCAAAATTGACATCTAGAAAGTCGACAACAAATCCATGGTAAAGACGGTCAAATAGGTTTCCTAATGCACCACCTAAAATTAATGCTAATGAAAAATTTTCTAATTTTTGCTTATGGTTACTACGATATAACATATAAACAATTACGACACTAACAGCAAAAGCTACGGCAGCAAGTATCCATCGTTGACCTTCAAAAATACTGAAAGCTGCGCCAATATTATGTACATAGGTGATAGAGAAGAAGGGTAAAAGATTTACAGATTCAAATAAGTAAAAATTATTTATAATCCAGAATTTACTTGCGATATCGATAATAAAAACTACAACCGCAAATAATAACCAGTGCAGTCCGTTATCTTTTTTCATATAGTTTATGCTCTTTATTATAATACCGCCGACAATCGTCGGCGGTAAGTGTTCTTAATTGCTATAAAATTATTTTTATAGCCCTATTTATTTTTATATCACTTAGGCAAAATGTCTAACTTCACCATTACCATGAATGTTTTGTTCACAACGTTTACATAAGTGAGTGGTTGGGTTGTTATCAACTGTAAAATGCCAGCAACGAGGACATTTATCGCCTTGTGCTTTAGCAAGTTCAATTTTAAGACCTTGAATATCACTTTGTACCGTATGTTGTGGTGCATTTTCTAAAGGTTTCACCGTCGCTTGTGAAGTCAGTAATACAAAGCGTAATTCGTTTTCTAATTTAGCGAGTGCCGTTGCTATTTCGCTATTAGCATAAAGGGTTACCGCTGCTTCAAGTGATCCCCCGATAACTTTATCATTACGGCCTTGTTCTAAAACTTTATTAACTTCACTTCGAATAGCTAAGATTTGAGCCCAATAAGCACTGTTTAATGTTTCACTATCTGATAAGGTAAATAGCAAGGTATACCATTCATCTTCAAATACAAATTCAGATTTTTCAGAAGCAGGTAGATATTGCCAAATTTCATCAGCAGTGAATGATAAAACTGGTGCAATCCAACGAACCATCGCTTGAGCGATATGATATAACGCAGTTTGACAACTATGGCGCGCAACACTATCGCTTTTTGCTGTATATTGACGATCTTTGATAATATCTAAATAGAATGAGCCCATTTCGATTGAGCAAAATTGCATAATACGTTGTACGACTCTATGGAAATCGTAGTTTTCATAAGCTTGAATGATTTGCTCTTGAGCTTCTTTAGCTATACTGACAGCCCAACGATCAAGTACTACCATATCTTCTGGTTTAACCATATCTTTAGCTGGATCAAAACCATTTAAGTTAGCCAGTAAGAAGCGTGCGGTATTACGAATACGACGGTAGCTATCGGCTGCACGTTTAATGATTTCATCTGAATAACTCATTTCGCCTGAATAATCAGTCGATGCAATCCACAAACGTAAAATATCTGCCCCAAGTTTATTCATCACTTCTTGTGGTGTCACAATGTTACCGAGTGATTTAGACATCTTACGTCCTTGTCCATCGACCACAAAACCGTGAGTTAATACTTGTTTATACGGTGCTTTGTTATCAATTGCCGTTGATAGCATTAATGAAGACATAAACCAACCACGATGCTGATCTGAACCTTCTAAGTACATATCGGCTTCGTGCCCTGCAAATTCAGGACGCACGCCAACCACTGAGTAGAATGTTGAGCCTGAATCAAACCATACATCTAGTGTATCGGGTACTTTACGATAATCATCAGCATCAGGACCTAATAAATCTTTAATATCGGCATCCCACCATGCTTGAATACCGTTTTGTTCAACCAATTTAGCCACTTTCTCAACTAGTTGTAGTGTGTCTGGATGTAACTCTTCAGTTTCTTTATGCACAAATAGCGTCATAGGCACGCCCCATGTGCGTTGACGTGAAATACACCAATCAGGACGGTTCGCTACCATAGTTTCAATTCGAGCTTGTCCCCAATCTGGAATCCAACGAACTTGTTTGATCTCTTTTAGTGATTGAGCACGTAAACCTTGTTTATCCATACTGATAAACCATTGTGGTGTTGCACGGTAGATAACAGGCGTTTTATGTCGCCAGCAACAAGGATAGCTATGTTCAATATTTTCAAAGTGTAGTAAAGCATTGCGTTCTTTTAATAGTTCAACTACCACTTTATTGGCTTTGAAAACAAATAAACCATCTAAACCAACACCTGTTCCAGGTAAATAACAGCCATTGCCACCAACTGGGTTAGCAACTTCAAGCCCATATTTTTGACCAACTAAAAAGTCTTCAACACCGTGACCAGGTGCCGTGTGCACTGCACCTGTACCTGCGTCAACTGTCACATGTTCACCAAGTACAATTGGTTCATCAAACTCAAGGAAAGGATGTTTAAAGCGTAATAGCTCAAGCGCATCACCTTTACAGCTGCCAAGTACTTTCCATTCTGAAATTTCGGCACGTTTCATGACTGATTCGACCAGATCAGCGGCTAAAATTAAGCATTCTTTATCGTTTATTTGTACTAGTTGATACTCAAATTCAGCATTTAAGGCAATACCTCGGCTGGCAGGTAATGTCCAAGGTGTTGTCGTCCAAATCACGGCATAAATAGTTAGGTCGGTATTAACACCAAATTTACTTGCAACAGCTTGGTTATCTACGGCTTTGAATTTTACATCTATTGCGGGCGATGATTTATCATAATATTCGACTTCAGCTTCCGCTAAAGCTGACATACAATCTGTACACCAATAAACTGGTTTAGCACCTTTGACTAAATGCCCATTTTGAATCACTCTACCTAAAGCACGAATAATATTCGCTTCAGTATCATAGTCCATTGTACGGTATGGATTTTGCCAATCCCCAAGCACACCCATGCGAATAAAATCAGCTTTTTGTAGTTCAACTTGTGAAGCAGCATAATCGCGACAAATTTGGCGAAACTCAGCTGGTGTTACTTTTACACCTGGTTTACCGACTTGCTCCTCGACTTTTTGTTCAATCGGCAAACCATGACAATCCCATCCTGGAATATATGGGGAGTCATAACCACTTAAGCCTTTTGATTTGATAATAATGTCTTTAATTATTTTATTAACGGCATGACCAATATGAAGTTTTCCGTTTGCATAAGGAGGGCCATCATGCAGAATAAAAGCTTTTTTGCCTTTTTTCCCTTGACGGATTTTGCGATAAAGTTCTTTATCGTACCAATTTTGCAACATCGCCGGTTCACGTTTAGCAAGATCACCTCGCATAGGGAATCCGGTTTCCGGTAAATTCAATGTGTTTTTATAGTCTGTCATGCTGATTTATTCCAGTTAATTTTTGTTGAAACTACTTTTTAATTGGTTAATTTTGCACTGATCTGTTTCGCAGTGCAAACATCTTGTGCAATTTGTTGTTTTAAATCGGTTAGCGAATCAAATTTTTTCTCGTCGCGTAACTTATGAACGAATATAACGTCTAAATATTGTCCATAAATATCACCTGAAAAGTCAAATAGATTAACCTCTAAAATAGCCTTTTTGCCTTCAATGGTTGGTCTTATACCGATATTGGCAATGCCATGATAATGCTGATTACTACAACAGTTTTTGACTTTTACAAAATAGACGCCTTGTAAAGCGGTTTTTTTTCGATTTAAATGGATATTGGCTGTCGGAAATCCTAATTGTCTAGCTAACGCATTGCCATGAACCACTTTCCCTTCAATGGCATAATTACGGCCTAAAAGGCAATGAGCCAATTTAAAATCACTATTAAATAACGCCTCACGAACAGCCGTACTGCTGATCCTTAAATCATTCCAAACAAACGTGGGCATACTCTCAACTACAAATTGATTGTTATGAGTATATTGTTGTAAAAGATTAATATCACCTTTACGCTCACGACCAAATCGGAAATCATCACCAATAACAATATATTTAGCTTGTAATTTGTTTATCAACCAATCTTGAATAAAATCTGGGGCTGACATATTGGCAAAGGTTTGGGTAAATGGCACCGCAATAATATAGTCGATACCCAATTTTTCAATTAGTCCGACCTTTTCTTTAAATGAGGTTAATCTTGCCGGGGCATTTTGTTTGCAAAAAAACTCTAAAGGTTGAGGCTCAAATAACATAACCACTGTTGGTAAGTTTAATTTCTTACTTTGTTTTATTAAATGGTTAATTAATTGTTGGTGTCCTAAATGCACGCCATCAAAGTTGCCCAATGTAAGTACACATTGAGTAAATTGATTGTTTAAATTATCAATACCGCGAATGATCTTCATGAAAGCGTGCTATTAATTGTGATGTTTTAACTAAAATAGCTGTGAATTATACCAATCTTTCTTAAAGATGCACGTAATATAAAGTTGATTTTCGGTTGTATTTGATTTTGGGATTTTGATGAATAATCAATTCCCATACGACTGTCACAAAAATCCACTGAATTTAGATTGGCGTGAATTTGGATCGTTACCAAAAAATCCGACAATAAGCCAGTTCTTTTGCCCGTTTTTTATATTCAGCTTGTTGCTCATTAGGAATAAAAAAACGGTTTTTTTCTATCTCTTCGCACTCTTTTACATCGCGTTTAATGTGCTCTGCTTCTTCTTTTGAAATTCGAAAGAAATGGGTATTAAATATACCGATTTTTGTATCATCATCCATAGTCACTTTGTTTTCTAAACCAAAATTTCTTTCTGATGGATAAGCCAGTCCGTCGAAATAGTCTTGTGATTTTGTGAGTTTTCGCATCGCAATGGTTTGACCATTACCATAAACGTAGTTTTCATTGATAAAGTAATTGTCTCCTTGTTTACTTATTTCAACAAGATTGGCGATCGACGCCGTATGTTTATAATCCGGACCACCTTCAACCCAAAAACCAATAAATTTATCATTATGATTAGATTCCTGTTCAGAACATGCTGTAATAAACAGTATCATAAACATGAGTGATAAATATTTCATTCAATATCCTTATATTATTAATGATTTAATGCGCGCAAAAACTCTTGTCGGGTGCTTGGATTCGTTTTAAATCCTCCACCTAATGCGGTCGTGGTCGTTAAACTATTGGAATCTTTAATACCTCGAGCTTTAACGCAATAGTGTGTAGCGTCAATTGAAACAGCAACATTAACTGTTCCTAATAGGGTCTGTAGTGCCACCAAAATTTGTTGGGTTAATCTTTCTTGCACTTGCGGGCGCTGGGAAAAGAATTCAACAATCCGATTGATTTTCGATAAACCAATCACTTTATCTTTTGGGATATAAGAAACAGTGGCTTTACCGTCAATGGTCACAAAATGGTGCTCACAAACACTAGTTAAAGTAATATCACGGACGGTAATCATTTCATCAACCTGCATTTTGTTTTCAATCAGGGTGATTTTGGGAAAGTTATGATAGTTAAGTCCAGAAAAGATCTCATCAACATACATTTTTGCAACGCGGTGCGGAGTTTCAACAAGGCTATCATCACTTAAATCGAGTTCCATAAGTTTCATGATTTCTCGGAAATGTGCTTCTATTTTTGCTTTCCTTTCGCTATTGTCCATAGGTAAACGACATGATGGGGTTTCAAGATTTTTAGCTGCTAGTGCTTTTTTGACCTCTTGTGCTGCAGGACTTAGTTCTGTCATTTATTTGATACTCAGACGAAAATAGATATCAGTATTATATAATAGTGATATAGGGATATACAGTATTTTTAATTAATCAATTTGACTTAAAGATCGATTCGATCTCGAATATTTTTACACTATATTATCGGTACTCACAAGAATATTGTTACTAATTAGGTTATACTAATAACAACTGTATTAAATAACATTTGGGTAACTATTAATGCCAAATAATACGCCAATTATTTTGATTGATGGCTCTTCTTATCTTTATCGTGCTTTTTTTGCATGCCCTCCATTAACTAATTCCAAAGGTGAACCGACTGGGGCTATTTTTGGGGTGGTCAATATGATACGCAGTCTAATAAATCAATATGATCCAACTCATATTGCTGTCGTTTTTGATGCAAGTGGCGGATCTTTCCGTAATGAACTTTATAGCGAATATAAAGCGACTCGTGAAGAAATGCCTGAAAATTTACGACCTCAAATCGAACCAATTCATACTATTTTAAAAGCGATGGGATTACCACTGCTTTGCGTAGATGGAGTTGAGGCTGATGATGTGATAGGCACATTGGCTAGACAAGCGGAAAAAGAAAATCTTGAGGTACTAATCAGTACTGGTGACAAAGATATGGCACAATTAGTCAGTGATAAAATCACACTAATAAATACCATGAATAACACAATTCTTGACCCAGAAGGTGTTATGAAAAAATTTGGTGTCCCGCCAGAAAAAATGATTGATTATTTAGCACTAAGAGGTGATACGTCTGATAATATTCCTGGTGTTCCGGGAATTGGTGAAAAAACGGCACTAAATTTATTAACGCATTTTGAAAGTTTAAATGATATTTATAGCCATTTGGATGAAATTCAAAAATTGCCTATTCGTGGTGCTAAATCATTAAAAAGTAAATTGGCTGATCATAAAAAAGAAGCTGACCTTTGTTATTTATTGGCGACAATTAAAACGGATGTTCCATTAGATTTTACGACGGAACAATTGCTTATAGGTGATATCGATACAACTAAATTAGTTGAATTGTTTGCTTATTATGATTTCCACCGTTGGCAAAAAGAATTAATCACGGGTAACTTTTTAAATCAGCAAAGTCAAATTCCTGTCGAAATTGAAGGGGAATTGTCCTCGATTGACCAAGAGGAGCTAGAGACTGAAGTACACGAAAAGGATTATCAATGTATTTTAACCAATACACAATTAGATGAATGGATTGCAAAATTAACTAGTTGTGAAGCCTTTGCATTTGATACGGAAACGGATAATGTCGATCATTTCCATGCTAGGCTTGTTGGGATATCGCTAAGTGTTACTCCACATCAAGCTGCTTATATTCCTCTAGCTCATCAATACCTAGGTGTTCCAGAGCAGTTACCGCTTAATGATGTATTGGCAAAATTAAAACCAATATTAGAGAATCCTCAAATCAAAAAAATCGTCCAAAATGCCAAATTTGATTACAGTGTATTGGCGAACTATGGCATTCAAGTGCAGGGTATTGCTTATGACACCATGTTAGAGTCCTATGTATTAAATAGCACTCAACGACATGACATGGATAGTATGGCAAAACGCTATTTGAAATATAAAACAATTACTTATGATGAATTAACTAAAGTTGGTAGAAAGCAATCAAGTATTGATACTATTGATGTTGAAAAAACAACCCAATATGCAGCAGAAGATGCGGATATTACTCTTCAATTACATCAAAAATTATGGCCACAGCTAGAAAAAAATGAAAAACTGACTAAGTTATTTTCAGATATTGAAATGCCGCTAGCAATTATTTTAGCTGACATGGAAAGAACAGGGGTTCTTGTTGATGCTGAACAATTAAAAGCGTATTCAAAAGAACTTAGCAAAATATTAAAGGATACTGAAGAAGAGTTACAATTCCTTGCGGGTGAAAAATTTAATCCGGGTTCACCAAAACAAATTCAAGCAATTTTATTTGATAAACACAGATTACCCGTATTCAAAAAAACGCCTAAAGGCGATCCTTCAACTAGTGAAGAAGTATTAAGTGAATTAGCAAATACATATGTATTACCTCGTAAAATTTTATATTACCGAGGATTAGCCAAATTAAAAAATACTTATACAGATAAACTACCGTTGATGATTAGTCCAATTGATCACCGAATTCATACCAATTATAACCAAATTGGTACTGTAACTGGACGATTATCATCAAACGACCCTAATTTACAAAATATTCCTGTTCGAACCGAGGAAGGTCGCCGTATTCGCCAAGCATTTATCGCTCCAAAAGGTTATAAAATTATTTCAGCTGATTATTCGCAAATTGAGCTACGTATTATGGCGCATTTATCGCAGGATAAAAGTTTGCTAAATGCTTTTGCCCATGATAAAGACATTCATCGAGTGACAGCGAGTGAAATTCTAAGTAAACCAGAGCCAGAAGTTACCGCCGAAGAGCGAAGAAGAGCTAAAGCCGTAAATTTCGGATTAATTTATGGCATGAGTGCTTTTGGGTTATCTAAACAAATTAATATTCCTCGTAAAGAAGCAAAATTCTATATTGATCGTTATTTTGAACGTTATCCTGGCGTACAAATGTATATGGACAAAATTCGTCATCAGGCATCAGAGCAGGGCTATGTTGAAACCTTATCAGGACGACGATTATATTTACCAAAAATCACTTCATCTAGAGTTAATGAAAAACGTGGGGCTGAGCGTGCAGCAATTAATGCACCAATGCAAGGTACAGCAGCTGATATTATTAAAACAGCTATGATCAAGATGAGTGAATGGATTAAAGCCCAGCCTAACGGTAATATCAGAATGTTAATGCAAGTACACGATGAACTTGTATTTGAGGTTAAAGAAGAGCTTGTTAGTGAATATAGTAAATCTATTAAATCTATCATGGAAAATTGTTATCAACTCTCAGTACCATTAAAAGTGGATGTTGGTATTGGTAATAATTGGGATGAAGCTCATTAATAACTTTGATAATTTATATTTTTATACTCGATTTTATATTGAGTAACTACTTAAATTAGTTGCTAATTTTGTCTATTACTGACGGCTTGCTCAAACCTTTTGACGTGTTAAAATAAGCAACTAAATTGAACTTATTGCAATTGCCTTTCCTATTGATGGAAAGCGGTTAAATAAAAAGAGCATAAGTGATAAATTGACATTTAGGGCTCTTTATTAATAGGATTATTTCATGAAAATTAAAACCCGTTTTGCACCAAGCCCAACTGGTTACTTACATGTTGGTGGTGCACGTACTGCGCTTTATTCGTGGCTTTATACCCGCCATGCGCATGGCGCCTTTGTATTGCGTATTGAAGATACCGACCTTGAACGTTCAACACCAGAGGCGATTGATGCGATTATGGAAGGTATGAATTGGTTAAAATTATCATGGGATGAAGGCCCATATTTCCAAACCAAACGTTTTGATCGTTATAATCAAGTTATTGACGAAATGTTAGCCAATGGAACGGCTTATCGTTGCTATTGCTCAAAAGAACGCTTAGAGAAATTGCGCGAAGAGCAAATGGCAAAAGGCGAAAAAGCGCGTTATGATGGTCATTGTCGTTGTGATGAAGTACAAAAACAGCATTCACATACCGAACCACATGTTGTTCGCTTTGCTAATCCGGTCGATGGCGTTGTTATTTTTAACGATTTAATTCGTGGTCCTATTGAAATTGCCAATAAAGAGCTGGATGATTTAATCATTCGTCGCACTGATGGTTCTCCAACTTATAACTTTTGCGTCGTTGTTGATGATTGGGATATGGAAATCACCCATGTTATTCGTGGTGAAGATCATATTAATAATACGCCTCGTCAAATTAATATTTTAAAAGCACTAGGCGCACCATTACCTGAATATGGTCATGTATCAATGATTTTAGGTGACGATGGACAAAAACTCTCTAAACGTCATGGCGCAGTGAGTGTGATGCAATACCGTGATGATGGTTATCTGCCAGAAGCCTTGCTTAACTATTTAGTTCGTCTAGGCTGGTCTCATGGCGATCAAGAGATATTTTCCGTACCAGAAATGATTGATTTCTTTTCATTAGATGCAGTAAGTAAATCTGCCAGTGCATTTAATACTGAAAAATTACTTTGGTTAAATCATCATTATATTAATCATTTAGATGCTGATTATGTTGCACAGCATTTAGTTTGGCATATGAATCAGCAAGGTTATGATTTAACACAAGGTCCTGATTTAATTACTATAGTGAAACTATTTGGTGAACGTTGTAAAACATTGAAAGAAATGGCAGAGTCATGTACTTATTGCTATCAAGATTTTGATGAGTTTGATGCTGATGCAGCTAAAAAACATTTACGACCTGTTGCAAAAGAACCTTTAGAGCTAATCAAAGCTAAAATTGCAGCAATTTCAGATTTTGATTGGCAAATTGATAAAATTCATCATGCTATTGAGGCAACAGCCACCGAGCTTGAAGTCGGGATGGGTAAAGTAGGTATGCCACTTCGTGTTGCAGTAACGGGAATTGGGCAATCGCCTTCTGTAGATGCAACGGTTTATGCTGTTGGTAAAAAACGTACATTAGCAAGAATTGACAAGGCATTGGCTTATATTGCTAACAGAGAACAAGCATAATAATCGCCGATACTATTCGGCGATCCACTTGTTGAGAGTTTATTATGGCTCGCTTAAAAAAACGTTATTGGATTCCATCTCTTATATTACTCATAATAGTGATATTAAGCTTATATGGTTGGCGATATTGGTTATCATTCAAGGATGAACATAATCTTTCTATAGATTGGCAAGGTATTGATATCGGCCTCGGCGGATTATCTTTTGATGAGCTAACTATTTCACAACAGACACAATTATCGTTAAAAGCGAGCAATGTCAAACTATCGTTGTCAACCTTTACGGCAAAAAGTATTGATATTTACTGGTCCGATTCAACTGATAAATCAGGCTTGCCAAAGGTGACAGATACACAAGAGCTTAATCAATCTTCTCCTAATTCTTCCACTGTATCGACTATCATTTATTGGCTTCCAAATAATATCAATGTCGACTCTTTAACATTTTATCAACAGAAAAAAGAGTTAGTTAACCTGAAGGTTCAGGCCACTAAAGAGCAAAATACAATACAACTTAATCTATCAAGTAATAATCAACATACATTAACTGCTAACCTTTCGTTTGATCAGTTAAATTCTTGTTTCGAAATCAAAGAGGGGGTCTTGACGACTTCCTTGAATCAATTTGGAATAGAAAAAGGTAATCTGACTTTACCATTTACTGGGGTTTTAACTAGCGATAAAGTTATTTTAAAGAGTTCAGACAACGCTTTTTTTAATATTGAAAAAGCGAAATTTTCAGATGACTTAATTGTTAAACCATTAGTAGGAAAACTGACCTTTGAAGTAACAATACCTATTTCGCTTGAATCGAAACAAATTAATGCAAAATCAACATTAACAATTAATAAATTTGATGGCATATTTAAAGCGAGTGAATTTAAATCCGCAGTTGGCAACATCGATATTTCATTTAATAACAATCAATTTACTATTTCAACGCCCGCATTAACTATTCAACAAGTTAATATTGGTGTTAATTTCGAGAAGATTAGATTAGCAGGTAGTTATTCAGCATCGCTAAATGCTCCGAGTAAAGGGTTAGTGAAATGGACGAAAGCGCAAGCCGCTATTTTTTCTGGCTCAGTTTTTCTTGATCAGGGACAATTGAATTTAGCTAAATTACCCCAACAATTTAATTTAAGGCTAAAAAAGATACAATTGAAAGATATCTTGGCTAAATATCCTGCCGATGGTTTAGCTGGAGATGGGGCAATTGATGGCACTTTGCCAATAACATTATTACCGTCCAGTAAAAAAGGGACAGCTTTTAATGAAGTCGTCATAAAAAACGGCCAGTTAGTTACGGTTAATGAAGGATATTTACAGTTTGAAAATACGGCACTGAAAAATTATGCCCAAGCTAACCCGAATATGAAAATTCTCACTGATATAATCAAAAATTTTCATTATATTAAGTTGTCGGGTATGGTGAGTTATCAAAATGAAATTGCTAAATTAGGACTAAATATTCAAGGTAATAACCGTGATGTTGAAAATGGTAAAGCGGTGAATTTGAATATAAATCTTGAAGAGAATATTGCAAAACTATTAATAAGTTTACAACTTTCCGATCAAATTAACGAACCTATTCGCAAACGTATTGAAGCGTATTTAAAAAGGAAATCTTGATAGATAAGAGGTTATTCTATGATTAAAACTATTATTACAATTATAGTGTGTAGTGCTGTACTAATGGGTTGTACGCCAACGGTTAAAGTGCAAGCACCAAATGAACCAATTAATATCAATTTGAACGTTAAGATTGATCACGAAATTAATATCAAAGTGGACAAAGCGCTAGATAATATTATTAATAAATCAGGTTTATATTAATATTAATGAGTGCATAAACACGACTTTTATAGCAAAACATTTAAATTTCAACCGTTTTTACATATTTAATTCATCTTAATATGATGTATTTAATAAGGAGTCTGTTATGAATATCTATAAAAAAGCAACAGTAGCATTATTATCAATCCTATTAGCTTTGCCTGTTTTTGCTTTAAATTTAGATCAAGCGATTAATTCACTACCTCAAGCAAAAGCTAATGGTCTAGTGGGAGAACAAACCGATGGTTATTTAGGCGTTGTAAAAAATGAAGGTAATGTAAGCGAAATTGCCCAATTAATTAATCAGGCTCGTAAACAAGAGTACCAAAAAGTATCAGCTGAAAGTAACGTGCCACTAGTTGAAGTTCAAAACAAAGCAGGAAGTAAAGCTCAAGAAAAAACGCCTGCTGGTCAATACATCAAACAGCAAGGGCAGTGGATAAAAAAATAAAAGCAATCTTTATTATAGGAAAAGTATAACGATATTGTACTTTAAATGTTAATCAATAATGTGTATCCTGTTATTTTTGTGATTTGCTTGCAATAATATTTAAAATAAATTTTATTAGTAAATAGTATCGCTATAGCGATTTTAAATGGAGAAATTCAATGTGTTCGATTTTAGGTATTCTTGATATTAAATCAGATCCGGAACAGCTACGAACAAAAGCATTAGAGCTATCAAGCCTGCAACGTCATCGTGGCCCTGATTGGTCTGGTATTTTTGCTTCTGATAAAGCGATTTTAGCTCATGAACGTCTATCAATTGTAGATGTTAATACTGGATCTCAACCGCTTTATAATAAAGATAAAACATTAGTTTTAGCGGTTAATGGCGAAATTTATAATCATCAAGAACTCCGAAATCAGTACAAAGATCGTTATGAATTCCAAACAGGATCTGACTGTGAAGTGATCTTAGCTCTATATCAAGAAAAAGGTATTCACTGTCTTGATGACTTACAAGGCATGTTTGCGTTTATTCTTTATGATATTAATAAAGGCACCTATTTTATTGGTCGTGATCATATCGGTATCATTCCGATGTACATGGGACATGATGAAAACGGCACGTTTTACGTTGCATCAGAAATGAAAGCATTGGTTCCGGTTTGTAAAACTATTGAGGCTTTTCCTCCTGGAAGTTACTTATCAAGTACAGAAGGTGAAATTAAAACCTATTACAAACGTGATTGGATGGAATATGATAACGTCAAAGATAATAAGACAGATATCAATGAACTTCGTGTTGCACTAGAAGAGTCTGTGAAAAGTCATCTTATGTCAGATGTTCCTTATGGCGTTTTATTGTCTGGTGGACTTGATTCTTCTGTTATTTCAGCAATTACTAAAAAGTTTTCTGCTCGTCGCGTTGAAGATCATGAAAAATCTGAAGCATGGTGGCCACAATTGCACTCATTCGCGGTTGGCTTAAAAGGTGCCCCAGATCTTAAGGCTGCACAAGCAGTTGCTGATCATCTAGGTACTGTTCACCACGAAATTAACTTCACTATTCAAGAAGGTATTGATGCAATCCGTGATGTTATTTATTTTATCGAAACGTATGATGTAACAACGATTCGTGCCTCAACCCCAATGTATTTAATGGCAAGAAAAATTAAAGCAATGGGTATCAAAATGGTCTTATCAGGTGAAGGTGCTGATGAAGTATTTGGTGGTTACCTCTATTTCCACAAAGCGCCAAATGCCAAAGAGTTCCATGAAGAAACTGTCCGAAAATTAGCCGCGTTACATATGTATGACTGTGCACGTGCTAATAAAGCAATGGCTGCATGGGGCGTTGAAGCGCGTGTACCTTTCTTGGATAAAAAATTCTTAGATGTGGCAATGCGTATTAATCCGAAAGATAAAATGTGTGGTAGTAACGGTAAAATGGAAAAACACATTGTTCGTGAAGCATTTGAATCTTACTTACCAGCATCAGTGGTATGGCGTCAAAAAGAACAATTCTCTGACGGTGTAGGCTACAGTTGGATCGATACCTTAAAAGAAATTGCTGAAAGCAAAATTACGGATCAACAGCTAGAAAATGCAAAATTCCGTTTCCCTTACAATACGCCAACATCAAAAGAAGCGTATATGTATCGTGAGATTTTTGACGAATTATTCCCTGTTGAAAGTGCTGCACATTGTGTACCAGGTGGCCCAACCGTTGCTTGTTCAACTGCAAAAGCAATTGAATGGGATGAATCATTTAAAAATCTAAATGATCCGTCAGGTCGTGCAGCAGTTGGTGTACATAATGATGCTTATAAAAAATAGCAAATTAAATTCTTAAATTTTAAAAAGGGCATGATTGCCCTTTTTTATTATGTATTGAATCAGCTAATGCTACATTCTTAAAGCTATATTCGTAAAGTCCTCCTGCATTATGAGTATATTTTCTGATAGAAAATAATTATCTCCTTATCAAAGCTGATTTTTATAATATTTGTTAAATATGTGATCTATATTCACTTTTTTAAAAAACATTTTAATTATAATCAATGTTACCTGTCACATTTAAGTTAAAAAGAGGTTTATGAGCGTTAATTTTTATAAAAAAGTAATAACGTTTATCTTTTTATAAATTAGGAGTATGGAGTGGATAATTATAAAATTGCGATAATTAACTCAAGTAGTTTTGGAAAAAATTTTCCAGATCATTTAAAACGACTAGAAAAAATTGGCGAAGTAAAACATTTTACTTTTGATAATGATATATCAGGGAAGGAATTAGCAAAGGCTTTAGAAGGTTTTAATATTTTTATTGCTAGTGTTAGACCTTTTTTTAAAAGAGATTTTTTTGATAATAAAAAAGACCCTTTGTTTTTAATTTCTCGTCATGGAATAGGTTTTAATAATGTTGATGTTGCTGCTGCGAGGGAACATGGAACGATTGTCACCATTGTCCCCCCTCTAGTGGAGCGAGATGCTGTAGCCGAAAATGCAGTGACTAATCTACTTGCATTAATTAGGCAAACAGTTCAGTCACAAGCTGCAGTGAAATCAAATGATTGGAAAAAAAGAGCCTCTTTTTTGGGAATTAATGTTACGGGTAAAGTTGTTGGCGTTATTGGCTGTGGGAATATTGGAAGCCGTGTGGCAGAAATTTTTAAACACGGATTTAACGCGCGCTTACTTGTTGTAGATCCAAACGTAAATAAACAATGGGCTAATCAACATAATATTGAAATTGTTGATTTAGAGTATTTACTAAAACATGCGGATATCATTTCTCTAAATGCTTCATTAAATGAAACTAGTTATCATATCTTAAAAGATCACCAATTTTCTTTAATGAAAAAAGGCGTTTACATCACCAATACTGCTCGAGCTGAATTGATTGATGAAAATGCACTATTACACGCATTAAATGAAGGTATTGTCGCTGGTCATGCAACTGACGTAATGTATGTCGAGCCTTCATATAACGATAATCCTTTAGTTCAACACCCAAAAGTTCTTGTTACTCCACATACATCCGCTTATGCCATTGAGTGTTTGCAAGGTATGGGGGAGAAATGTGTCGAAGATGTAGAGAAATTTGTCAATAAGCAAGAATTACAATCAATTGTTTCTTAAAATTTTTTAAACATTATAAAAAAATCGAGGAGTTTATATATGCAAGAAATGCATGTAACGTTTCTTCAAGCAACCATTATTTCAATATGGGTTGCAATGGTAATGTCTCGGGGGCTGGGTGGAGCAACATTAACACTCAGATTCTCACCGATGATGACGGGGTTAATTGTTGGAATAGTCTTTAATGATATTTCAAACGCGATGATAATAACCGCAGCAATACAGTTAATTTATATGGGTGTGTTTTCTCCTGGCGGACAAATGCCATCAGAACCCGCAATTGCAACAGCTATCGCTGTACCTGTCGCATTACTCGGCGATATGCAACCAGCAGCAGCGGTGGCGGTAGCCGTACCTGTTGGTTTGTTAGGATCGTATTTATACCAATTAAGATTTTTCCTCAATACAATGATTATGAAATTAACTGAACGATATGCTGACGAAGCTAACAGTTCGGGATTAACTTTATCAATTATTATCTTACCAATCATTTGTAGTGTCGCACTCTTTTTACCATTTATGTTTGTCGCACTCTATTTTGGTGCGCCAATAATTGCAGATATCATTAAATCTAATGCTGGTGGACTTGTTTTCCATATTCTTAATGTAATTGGTGGTGGTCTTGCAGCAGTAGGTATTGCTCTGACTATTTATGTTATCGGTAAGAAAAATTACATCATTTTCTTCTTATTAGCTTACTTCATGGCCGTAATTGCAAAACCACTGAATATCACAATGGTTACCTACGCAATTGTCGGCGCTATTGTTGCGTTTATCTTTGTCCTTGCAAAGAATGAAGCGGTTAATTCTGCGGCTGAGCAACCTAGAAGTAATTCAAATAATCAAGTAGATGATGACGATTATTAATCTTTAATTGATTAATAAATTAAAAAGAGGAATTTATAATGACTGAAATCGTACAAGAAAGTATTGATCTCAAACCAGAAGCAATAACTAAAAAAGATATCACTATTGCATGGTTACGTTGGTATTATGCAAATGAAATCCCACACTCATTTGACCGCTATCTAGCCGCTTCTTTAATGTGGGGATTGATGCCAATTCTCAAAAAATTATATAAATCAAAAAGTGAGCTTTCTGCCGCTTATCAAAGGCACTTATTGTTCTTTAACACTCAATTAACCTGGGGTGGGGGAACAATTTCAGGAATTATGGCGTCACTAGAAGCTGTAAGAGCAGATGAAGTTTATCAAAAGAAACCGATCAGCATTGATAACGACGTTCTCTATAATACAAAAGCTGGTTTAATGGGGGCTTTAGCCGGAATAGGTGACGCAATCGACTCTGGAACAGTGCAATATATCTTTATTGCAATTGCGCTTCCTTGGGCTCAAGAAGGCCTAGCAATTGGTGCTTTATTTCCTTTCATTGCATTTGTTATCTATCAACTTTTTGTTGGGTACTATTTTGCTCAGTTAGGATTCAAATTGGGAAGAAATGCGGCTACCGAAGTGGTTGGTAATAAAATGCAAATGGTCATTGAAGGCTTGTCCATTCTAGGCCTATTCATGATGGGTATTTTAGCTGCTAACTACATAAAAGTATCATCAAGTTTGAAATTCAATTTATCCGGTAAAGAATTTGTCATCCAAGATACGTTGGATAAAATCCTACCGGGTGTATTGCCTCTTATGGTCGTGATGGGACTATATTTCTATTTTTCTAAGAAAGGGTTAAAAGTAACTCAAGCATTAGTTGGATTAACAATAATACTTGGTGTATTAGCAGCCATTGGAATTTTATAAAATTAAAAAAATATAGAGGTTAAATTATGGGAAAAGTAGTGTTAGCGCGTGTAGATAGCCGCCTTATTCATGGTCAAGTTGCAACTAATGTCTCTAAAGCAGCTGGAGCAAATGCGTTATTTGTAGCCGATGATTACTCAGCAAATGATGAATTTACTAAAAATATTATATTAGGTGCTGGGGCAAGTACAGGACACAAAATAAGAGTATTAAAAGAAGATGGCGCGGTAAGATATTGGAATGATCGCCAGTATGATGATTTTAATGTTATTTTGATAACAAAAAATATAGAAGTTATGTATAAAATCATTAAAGCGGGTGTGCCAATAACTAATCTTAATATTGGAGGTTTACCGCTAGTACCAGGAGCAACTTCAATAATTAAAGAAGTATCGATTAATAAAGAACAACTTGATTTACTAATCGATTTACAAAACAGCTTCCCTAACATGGATATCTATTTTCAAGCGACGCCTTCGTTGAAAAAAGTCACATTAAACGAAGCGATTAAGATGTTTGAATAATATAGGTATCGAAAATATGATAGGTGTTTTATTAGTTAGTCATGGCAAAATGGCTGAAGGGATTAAAGATAGTGTATCAATGATTGTTGGAGAACAAGATAAATTTGAATCACTATCACTCAATCCAGGACAAGATATTGAACAATTAAAAGATAATTTATTTGATTGTTCAAAATCTCTAGACTCAGGGCAAGGTGTCTTAATTTTTGTTGATTTATTGGGTGCCTCGCCTTATAACGCATCAATGCGATGTTTGCCAGAATGGGAAAAATTAGGTATGAATGTCCGCGTCATTACCGGTATGAACTTGCCAATGGTAATTAATGCTGTATGTAATAGAGATTCATTATCACTACTTAATTTGGCAAAAGAGTGTGTTGAAACTGGACATGAGAATATCCAAGAAGCGATTAGCAATATGGCTAATTTCTCCCAATCTCAAAATGAAGATGATTATTGATTAAACTAACATCTTCTATAGATAATATTATTTGATAATCATTATTTTAATATTATCTATTTGTTTCGCTGTTAGTGTGACTAATATCGCACTAACAGTTTTTCTAAATTAAAATAATTATTAAAAATGGATAAATTTAAAGACCTTGTACTAAGATACTGTGTCATTTTTGGCAAAAGATTTACGTCTAAAGAAAAAATCACTTTTTTAAGAGTGATATCTAAAGAACTTACTCAATTGGGCTATATAGTTGATGCTAAATTAGCAAAATTAAAGTTAGCAACAAGACGGTATGAAAATTATTACAACGCTTATATTGGTAATTTAGATCAAGCTGAATTAATCATTTGTACCTATTATGATACTGGTATTAAAAATTTTAATTTTAATAAAAAATATGCATTCACGCCTCACTTTAGTAAATTAGGCTATTTTATAAGTATTTCGCCAATTATTTTCTTATTCATCACCTCATTGGTATTAAATTACTGGGTGTTCATACCAAAAATTCAGTCGCAGGGTTTTTTTAGTCTTCCCGGCATATCATCTATTGTTTCGACTATTTTATTATTTTTTATTATTTTGAAATACAAAAGTGGCATTCCGAATCAAAAGAATTTTGTTTGTAACTCTTCAAGTATTATTACAATTATCAATTTAATTAATAAATTAGATAAAAAAGAAAAGAAGAAAATTGCTTTTGTTTTATATGATGATGGTAATAATGGACAATATGGCCTAAAGATGCTGGAAAGCTATGCAAAACAATTGAAAAATAAAAAATTCATATTTATTGATAGCATTGGAAATGGTGATGAATTGATTTATTTAAAACCTGAAGAGTCAAACATTCATTTAGAAAATATTGTTTTTAAACAAGGAACAATGGATATCCAATTTCCAAATTACATTATGATGACATCGGGAACAATGGATAACAGTGGTAAAATTATGATAAATAACGCTTTTAGCTCAAAAGATAATCATTTATCTGAAGAAACAATAAATAAACATACCCAGTCTCTTTTAAATGTATGTAAGTCATTGATAAATTCAAATAAAAATTAAAAGCTAGATTTTTTATTTTCCTTTTCAAAAAAATCACATCTACCAATTTTGTTAGTAGATGTGATGTTCTTATCAATGCTGAGATTTTGCACCAACTGGTAAAATTGTACGTCCATATTGTTCATTAAGCACTTCAGCCATCGCTAAATAAATAGCACTGGCACCGCAAATAATACCCTCAAAACCGGCAATATGAATGATGTCATGGTTACCACAAATGTTACCAATTGCTAATAAAGCAAATAAAACAGTTAAACTTGCAAAAACAAATTGTAATACTCGATTACCTTTTAAAGTACCGATAAACATAAATGCGGTAAAAATTCCCCATAATGCCAGGAAGATACCCACAAAAGTTGCATCAGTTGGTGCTGTTGCTGGTGATGTCGGTAAATACCAAATACCAACAAGAGCGATCCAAAAGAAACCATATGAAGTAAACGCTGTAGTACCAAAAGTATTACCTTTACAAAATTCTAAAATTCCAGCGATCACCTGTGCCAGTCCTCCATAAAAAATACCCATTGACACAATGGCCGTCATGACAGGAAAAAAACCTGCGTTATGAATATTTAATAAAATTGTCGTCATACCAAAACCCATTAAGCCGAGAGGACTAGGGTTGGCTAATTTAGTTTGTTCCATAAAGATCCTATAAATTAATTCTCATAATAAAAAAGGCGGCAATAATAAGTGTAGAGAGGTCTATAATCAAGATTTAAGAAAAAATAATTTATTTTGCCCCTTGATATTAAAAATATTGTTCCCATTTATGTGAAAACAATTACATATCTTTGTCAAAATAAGGACTTGAAATTAAATATTTAAGACTTATATACAAAGAATAAAATACAGGTTTGAGGAGAAACGATTATGGGTAAAATTATTGGTATCGACTTAGGTACAACAAATTCATGTGTTGCAGTAATGGATAACGGCCAAGCAAAAGTATTAGAAAATGCCGAGGGTGATCGCACAACCCCATCGATTATTGCTTACACACAAGATGGCGAAATTCTAGTTGGTCAACCAGCTAAACGCCAAGCAGTAACCAATCCACAAAATACATTATTTGCGATTAAACGTTTAATCGGTCGTCGTTATGAAGACGCTGAAGTACAACGTGATGTTGGCATCATGCCATATAAAATTGTTAAAGCAGACAATGGCGATGCATGGGTTGATGTTAAAGGCCAAAAAATTGCTCCACCACAAATTTCTGCTGAAGTATTGAAGAAAATGAAAAAAACAGCAGAAGATTATCTTGGTGAGCCAGTAACTGAAGCAGTAATTACTGTTCCTGCTTATTTTAATGACGCACAACGTCAAGCAACTAAAGATGCTGGTCGTATTGCTGGTTTAGATGTTAAACGTATTATCAACGAACCAACAGCAGCAGCATTAGCGTATGGTTTAGATAAAGATGTCGGTAACCGCACCATTGCAGTTTATGACCTTGGTGGTGGTACATTTGATATCTCAATTATCGAAATTGATGATGTTGATGGTGAAAAAACATTCGAAGTATTAGCAACTAATGGTGATACTCACTTAGGTGGTGAAGACTTTGACTCTCGTTTAATTAACTATTTAGTTGATGAATTTAAACGTGAACAAGGATTCGATCTTAAAAATGATCCACTTGCAATGCAACGTTTAAAAGAAGCAGCTGAAAAAGCGAAAATTGAATTATCATCAGCACAACAAACTGATATTAACTTACCATATATCACTGCTGATGCAACTGGACCAAAACACTTAAATATCAAAGTGACTCGCGCTAAACTTGAATCATTAGTTGAAGATTTAGTTAAACGCTCAATGGAACCAGTTAAAACAGCATTAAAAGATGCAGGTCTTACTGTTTCTGATATTAAAGATGTGATTTTAGTTGGTGGTCAAACACGTATGCCAATGGTACAAAAAGCCGTTGCAGACTTCTTTGGCAAAGAACCACGTAAAGACGTTAACCCTGACGAAGCAGTAGCAGTAGGTGCTGCGGTACAAGGTGGTGTATTAGGTGGTGATGTTAAAGATGTATTATTACTTGACGTAACACCATTATCATTAGGTATTGAAACAATGGGTGGTGTAATGACTACCTTGATTGAGAAAAACACAACTATTCCAACTAAACATAGTCAAGTGTTCTCAACTGCTGAAGATAATCAATCTGCGGTAACCATTCATGTGTTACAAGGTGAACGTAAACGTGCAAGTGATAACAAATCATTAGGTCAATTTAACCTTGATGGAATTCAAGCTGCACCACGCGGTATGCCACAAATTGAAGTAACATTTGATATCGATGCTGATGGTATATTGCATGTATCAGCAAAAGATAAAAATACTGGTCGTGAACAAAACATTACCATTAAAGCTTCTTCAGGATTAAGTGAAGAAGAGATCCAAAAAATGGTAAATGATGCAGAAGCAAATGCTGATGCTGACCGTAAATTTGAAGAATTAGCTCAAATTCGTAACCAAGCTGATCATCTTGTTCACTCAACTCGTAAACAAGTGACTGAAGCTGGCGATCAATTATCAGCTGATGACAAAACCGCTATCGAAAGCGCCGTGAGTGATTTAGAAAATGCTGCACGCGGTGAAGATAAAGCAGAAATCGAAGCTAAAATTAATGCATTAATGGAAGCTTCAAAAAAATTACTTGAGTTAGCTCAAGCTGATCAATCTGCAAGCCAAGCAAATAGCGCAAACTCTGCTGATGATGTCGTTGATGCGGACTTCAAAGAAGTTGATGATGAGAAAAAATAAGCATTAACTAATATGTTTTTTAATGAGTTATTTCAACGAGTTTTAAACATGTAAAACATTAAACGGGCGCGAGGTAACTCAAGCCCGTTTAGTTGTTTATATAATGATTAAAGTTAAAGGTTAATTATGGCGAAGAAAGATTATTATGAAACATTAGGCGTAAGTAAAAGTGCTACTGAAGCTGAGATAAAAAAAGCCTACAAACGCCTAGCCATGAAATATCATCCGGATAAAAATCAGGATAATAAAGCAGAAGCTGAAGCGAAATTCAAAGAAGTCAAAGAAGCTTATGAAATCTTAACCGATCCACAAAAGAAAGCCGCTTATGATCAGTATGGACATGCTGCTTTTGAACAAGGTCAAGGTGGTGCTGGAGGCGGTGGCTTCGGCGGATTTGGTGGTTTTGGTGGAGGTTCTGCATTTGATGATATCTTCAGTGATTTCTTCGGTGGTGGACGAGGACGAGGTCAAACCGCGTCACGAGGCGATGATTTACAATACAACATCTCATTAACGCTAGAAGAAGCAGCAAGTGGCGTAAGTAAAGAGATAAAAGTACCAACATGGGTAACTTGTGATGTATGTCATGGACAAGGAACAGAAAAATCATCTGATGTCGTAACGTGTGATACATGTCATGGCGCTGGTGTTGTACAAATGCGACAAGGCTTCTTTGCTGTACAGCAAGAGTGTCCAACCTGTCACGGTCGTGGAAAAATCGTTAAAAATCCATGTAAAAAATGTCATGGTGAAGGACGTATTCAGAAAACGAAAACACTATCTGTTACCATCCCTGCTGGCGTGGATACCGGAAACCGTATTCGACTTTCAGGCGAGGGTGAAGCGGGACTTAATGGCGCCCCAGCTGGAGATTTATACGTTCAGGTACAAGTAAAACCACATGCAATCTTTGAACGTGATGGTACAAACTTACATTGTGAAATTCCAATTAACATTGTTTTAGCATCACTTGGTGGTGAAGTTGAAGTACCAACACTAAATGGTAAAGTCAGCTTAACCATACCAGCTGAAACTCAAACAGGTAAAATGTTCAGATTGCGTGGAAAAGGAATTAAATCATTACGCGGTAGCGCAGTAGGTGATCTATACTGCCACGTAGTGGTTGAAACCCCAGTAAACTTAACTGGCAAACAAAAAGAGTTACTAAAAGAATTGGGTGAAAGTTTCAAAGCGGACAAAAACTCAAAACACAGCCCAAAAGAAAAAAGCTTTTTTGATAAAGTGAAAAAGTTTTTTGGATAAAATCAATTATCACTTAATAGCGAAGCAGGGTTTCCTACTTCGCTATTTTTTTGACACTCAAACAAGACTAAATGTATCTGTAAATATTAAATGTAAATTTGACCCGGCGCAGTAGTTAACTTGGGTGAATAAAACCTAAATTAAAAGTAAAAAAAACCCAGCATAAAGCTGGGCGAAACTTATTGTCAAATAAGAAACTTAGATTTTAGTTGTAAAAGTACGAGCAATAACATCGCGTTGTTGTTCAGCTGTTAACGAGTTAAAACGAACAGCATAACCAGAAACACGAATAGTTAATTGTGGATATTTTTCTGGATGTTGAACAGCGTCTTCTAAAGTCTCACGACGAAGAACGTTCACATTTAAGTGTTGACCACCTTCAACTTTAATTGTTGGTGCTACATCTAATGGAATTTCACGATATTCGATTTGACCAAGTTCAGCAGTTGGGACAACTTGATCTTCTTTATAAACTGATTTTGCAGCAACACAACGAGCTTCTTTTGTTGAATCATCTAATAACCAGAATGAGTTAAGTAGTGCTTTATTATCAGCTTTAGTAATTTGGATACCTGTAATCATTTTAAATCCTCCTAATGGATCTGGACGTTATTGTCCTAAACTATTGAGACTAATATAGCACTTTCAAAATTTGATTAAAATCAAAAAAAGCTATTAATCTGATAAGTTTTACCGTTGATTAGCTTTTTAGCAATTAATAAGGTATAAACTTCAATTATATTGGGAGGTTAATAATTGATATAAATATGTTCGGCTTGAAAGTGAACTTCATCTTTATCTATTTTTAACGATTCTGCTAGTGTAAAAGCGAATTTAAATGCCATACCCAGCCCTTTACCACTCAAAAGATTTCCGTCACAGACAACATCTTGATCAACAAAGCTCCCATCTTGAACATTTTTATATAAATCACCAGAACAGACATATTTCCGACCATTTAATAGCTTATTCTTACTCAAAACTTTTGCTGCTGCCGAGCAAATCGGGCAAATCCACTTATTTTCCTTATCGTGGCGTTTAATAAAATCAATCACATTGGGATTATTGCCTAAATTAACTGTGCCATCTGGCCCACCCGGTAAAATCACTGCTTCGTATAGCGTTGTTTGTTTATCCTTAAGCAATGCATGAGCTCTTATTTCAACACCATGATAACTTTTCACCTCAATATCATCTTGGCAGGCTAATAGATGAACGGCTATTTTTACTCGGCAAAGTGCGTTATAGATAATAATGGCTTCAGCTTCTTCAAAACCTTCAGCTAATAAAATGGCTACTTTTGGGATCTTCATCATAAATACTCATAATAATGATTGAAATTTGAATCATTGTTTCATAAATTTTTTTATCAAATAAAAATTATTTTATAAAAATAAGATATATGTGAACAAAATCACATCGACTTTCAAAATTTTGCCATTTTTATAAAAAGTTGGCATATATATTAAAGTTTAAGAAAAGCACCCACCATAGACTAGCTAAAGAATGTGAAAAGGATATTTATTTTTTGAAATAAGGAAAAATGAGTGGGGCAAATATGAAAAAGAGAGTGATAGGTTTAAAAAATTACTTAGCTTATGGCGCTGGTGATTTTTTAGGTGCGGGAACAACAGCATTGACTGCTGTGTGGTTATTATATTTTTATACAAATTTTTGTGGACTAACGCCTATCGAAGCCACATTTATTTTTGCGGCAGCAAGGGTTCTTGATGCAGTGATTAGCCCATTGATGGGTTATTTAACGGATAACTTTGGCCGAACTCGATTAGGTAAACGTTTTGGTCGTCGTAAATTTTTTATCTTACTTGGTATTCCACTCATATTTAGCTATAGCGTAATGTGGGCACCTGGTATGAATTATCTCTACTACTTAATTACCTACCTCTTCTTTGACATGGTCTACACCATGGTGCTTGTTCCATACGAAACATTAGTTCCTGAAATGACCGATGATTTTAAACAAAAAACCAAATTTTCCGGTGCACGAATTTCAATGGCACAATTATCGGCAATATTAGCCGGGTTCTTACCGGGGATTTTACTCAACTATTTTGGTAAAGATAATGCAATATCATTCTTCTATGCAAGTTTAGTCTTCTCAATACTATGTTCTTTTGCCCTTTGCATGGTATACCTATTTACATGGGAAAGACCAAATGAACTAAAATCGAAAGAGGCTTTACAAGCAGAACAACGAGCTGCTTCATTATCATTTAAAGAAAGTATCCGTCATTTGGTTATCGAATTATTATCCACCTTCAAAATAAAAATCTTCAGACAGCATTTAGGCATGTATCTTGGTGGATATATTGCTCAGGATGTATTTAACGCCGTCTTTACCTATTATGTAATTTTCGTTCTATTACAAGAGCCAACCGTTGCTTCAATGCTAATTGGAACCATGTCTATCACCCAATTTGTTGCTGTACTTTGTATGATGCCATTATGCATAAAATATGGTCCAGCGCCGGCATACCGAGCTGTCGTAACTATCTTTGGCTTAAGTTGCCTCTCTTATGGCATCATTTGGTATTACAACTTAAGCCACATTCACACTTTACTTGTTACCATCTCCGCAATAGCTGGATTAGGTCGAGGTGGTATCAACTACGTACCTTGGAATATCTACACTTATATTTCAGATGTTGATGAAATTATTACCGGCAAACGCCGAGAAGGTATTTTTGCCGGCGTAATGACATTTACCCGAAAAGCTTCACAAGCGGGAGCAGTAATGTTGATTGGTGTATGTTTACAATGGTCGGGCTTTGTGAGTGGCCAAAATCAGCAACCAGAACAAGTCTCGCTAACTATCTTATTCTTATTAGTGATTGGAACAATATTCGTTCTCTCATTAGGATTTTTCATTTCGTTAAAATTCAAATTAAATCTAACCACTCACAATATTTTAATCAATGAAATTAATAACATAAAAGGTATTGGAACAAGTTCTGAAAGACGAATTAGTGATGAAGGCAAACCGGTTGTAGAAATGTTAACTGGTATGCCGGTTTCCCAGCTCTGGGGAAATAACAATATAGGTTATAAAAATAAATAAAAAAAGAATTCAAATTTAATGATTAGTAGAGGTACAAAATGCAGATATTTCCTGTAAAACATAGCAAATTACTTTGTAAACCTGAATATATAATTTCACGTTCTGAATTAAAACAACTGATACATAAAATTATTAATAATCTAATTAATATCAAAGATGAAACCGGTGAATTTCTATTACGCTTAGATGATGGACGTGTAATAGACACTAAAGGTTGGAATGGCTGGGAATGGACTCATGGCATTGGACTTTATGGTATGTATCAATTTTATCAACAAACAGGCGACAAACCGACGCTCGACATTATTGACGACTGGTTTACACAGCGCTTATCAGAAGGAACACCAACCAAAAATGTGAATACGGTTTGTCCATTTCTAACGTTAGCCTATCGATATGAAGAAACCAAAAACCCTGTTTTTCTACCATATTTAGAACGTTGGGCTGACTGGGTAATGTATGAAATGCCAAGAACGAAATTTGGCGGTTTACAACATATTGTCTACAACAATGAAAATCACCAACAACTTTGGGATGACACGCTCATGATGAGTGTATTACCTATCGCCAAAATCGGTAAATTACTCAATAGACCAGAATATATACAAGAAGCCATTTACCAAATACTGATTCACATCCAATATCTAATGGATCGCCAAACTGGGCTTTGGTTTCATGGATGGACTTTTGACGGCAACCATAACTTTGCCAAAGCCAGATGGGCAAGGGGAAACAGCTGGTTAACCATCGTCATTCCGGAATTTATTGAACTACTTGATCTTGATCAAAATGATCCATTTCGAAAACTACTAATTGAAGTACTAAATGCCCAAATTCAGGCATTGGCTAAATACCAAAATGAAAATGGGTTATGGCACACAATCATCGATGATCCAGATTCCTACTTAGAAGCATCGGCAACCGCTGGATTTGCCTATGGTATTTTAAAATCGATAAGAAAACGTTATATCTCTGATGAATATACAGTAATGGCAGAAAAAGCAATTAAAGGAATATTAACAAACATAGATGACAACGGAACACTACTCAATGTTTCATTTGGCACTGCAATGGGCAGCGACTTAGCATATTACAAACAAATACCATTAACATCGATGCCATATGGTCAATCCATGGCAATTTTGTGTTTAACTGAATATTTAAGAGTGTTCATTTAATATCATCCAGCATTGATTAGCATTAGGTTTATTATTATTTTTAGGTATAATTATTATCAATGCAGTACCAGATAAAATAATAGTAAAGGTAAAATATGAGTAATCAATTAATCTGGAACGATGTTATTGGCTCTGAAAAAGAGAAGCCCTATTTTCAACATATAATGCAATTTGTTGCCACACAACGCGCTGAAGGTAAAACCATTTATCCTCTTCAGCGCGATGTGTTTAATGCATTTCGTTTCACTGAATTTAATAACATCAAAGTGGTAATTCTAGGGCAGGACCCTTATCATGGCCCAAACCAAGCTCATGGTTTATCCTTTTCTGTATTACCGGGAATCAAACCACCGCCATCACTACTCAACATCTATAAAGAACTCTCAACGGATATTGACGGATTTACTATTCCAAATCATGGTTACTTAGGTTACTGGGCAACTCAAGGCGTACTACTCCTTAACAACGTATTAACGGTTGAAGCTGGTCAGGCCCACTCTCATGCCAAAATAGGTTGGGAAACCTTTACCGATCATGTTATTGCTGCGATCGATAAACATTTGGAAGGCGTGGTATTTTTACTTTGGGGCTCGCCGGCTCAGAAGAAAGGTCAATTTATTGATCGTCAAAAACATCATGTATTAACCGCCGTACACCCATCGCCATTATCTGCACATCGTGGCTTTTTTGGATGTAAACACTTCTCAAAAGCAAATGCGATCATTACACAGCATGGTAAAACACCAATCGATTGGCAACCAAGATTACCGGAAAATAAACAATGAGTAAAAAACGTCGCCCTGGCTTACAAGAAATCGCCAACTTAATCGGCATCAGCAAAATGACAGTTAGTCGCTTTTTGCGAGATCCCAACCTAGTATCAGAATCACTTCAGTTAAAAATCTCATCGGCTATTGATAAATTAGGCTATATTCCAAACAAAGCGCCTGACATGCTATCTAATGCCAAAAGTTATGCTATTGGAGTGGTATTACCCTCATTAACTAACCAAGTCTTTGCTGATATTTTAAAAGGTATCGAAATGGTTACTGATGTAAAAGGGTACCAAACCATGATCACCCACACCGGATACAGTGCGGATAAAGAAGAGCTACGGGTTCGTTCATTACTCTCTTACAACATCGATGGACTAATATTAACCGAAAGAATACACAATCCGGCTACGCTCAAAATGATCGAAATATCTGGCGTACCTGTCGTTGAAATTATGGACAGTGTCTCACCCTGCATCGACATGGCGGTTGGCTTTGATAACTTCACTGCTACCAAAAATATGATTCACCACATGATAGAGAAAGGGCGACGCAACATAGTCTACTTCAGTGCAAGGCAAGATCAGCGAAGTATCATACGGCAGCAAGGTTATGAAAAAGCCATGCAAGAGGCAGGATTAACCCCTAAAACATTAGCAACCAAAGAAGCCTCATCCTATGAACTAGGCGCAAGATTTTTACACCAAATACTAAAAGAGTACCCAAGTGTCGATGGTATATTTAGTACTAATGATGATTTGGCGCTAGGCGTACTACTTGAATGTCAACGCATTGGCATTGAAATACCGAAACAGATAGCCATAGTTGGATTCCATGGTCATAAAATTGGTCAATATATGAATCCGAAGCTAGCCTCAATCCAAACCCCAAGAATCGAAATGGGCAAAATTGCTGCCGAATTACTACTAAAACGTATCAATGGTGAAAAGGTCGAGCAAAAGGTTATTGACTTACCGGTTGAATACCTCGAAGGTGAAAGCTTATAAAAAATGAAAAGCGAGTATTCACATCATCAATAATAATGCCTTTATTGGGATTTCGGGTTTTCATGAATTGATAACTCTGCTATAATTACCTCTCAGTGGTTATTTATACCTACTAATTAGATCATCGAAAAATAACACTGAGGCCCCCATGAAAATTGTTGAAGTAAAACACCCTCTAGTTCGCCATAAAATCGGCTTAATGCGTGAACACGATATTAGCACAAAAGATTTCCGAGACCTTGCTAGTGAAGTTGGTAGCTTATTAACTTATGAAGCGACAGCCAATTTACCGACTGAAAAAGTCACAATTCAAGGTTGGTGTGGACCTGTTGAAGTAGAACAAATCAAAGGTAAAAAAATCACCGTTGTGCCTATTTTACGTGCTGGTTTAGGAATGATGGATGGTGTCTTAGAACACATACCTAGCGCAAGAATTAGTGTTGTTGGTTTTTATCGTAACGAAGAAACACTCGAACCGGTCCCTTATTTCCAAAAACTAACTTCTGATATTGAAGAGCGAATGGCATTAGTCGTTGATCCAATGCTTGCTACCGGTGGATCAATGGTTGCAACTATTGATCTGCTTAAAAAAGCGGGATGTAAAAATATCAAAGTACTGGTATTAGTTGCTGCGCCAGAAGGAATCAAAGTATTAGAACAAGCACACCCAGATGTAGAGCTTTATACCGCATCAATCGATGAACGATTGAACGAAAAGGGCTACATATTACCAGGACTGGGTGACGCCGGAGACAAAATATTCGGCACCAAATAAAATCTCAAATTTTAGACCGGTTTTAACCGGTTTTTTTATGCTTACTATTTGAATATAAATAGAGATGATTAACATTAAGTGGAATAAGAGAGGACAAAGTGTCTAAAACTATCGATAATGATACATCACAACATTCATGGCAAGATATTTTTACCGGCGCCCAAATGCTATTTGTTGCATTTGGAGCATTAGTACTTGTGCCATTATTAACCGGCTTAAATACCAATGTTGCTTTATTCACAGCCGGATTGGGCACACTATTATTTCAACTGACCACCAAAGGAAAAGTCCCAGTATTTTTAGCATCATCCTTTGCGTTTATTGCACCGATCTCTTTTGGCGTTGCACAGTGGGGAATACCTGCCACATTGGGTGGACTCGTTGCAGCCGGTTTTGTGTTTATGTTTTTTGCCTTTTTGGTCAAAATTAACGGAAAGCACGTAATTGATCGCATTTTACCGCCAGTGGTTACCGGACCGATTATAATGGTTATCGGTCTATCACTTGCACCGGTTGCCGTCAAAATGGCAATGGGCACCGACAGTGGAATACCCGCCGAAAACTATCAATTAATTCTAATTTCAATGGCGTCACTATTAACCACCTTAATTGTAGCAATTTGGGCCAAAGGCTTTTTTAGATTAGTCCCGATTATTGCCGGTATTGTGGTGGGATATGCCTTATCTTGCATAATGGGCATAGTCAATTTTCAACCGATTATTGATGCGCCATGGTTTAAAGTACCTGACTTCACCTTTCCAGAGTTTCACTGGCAAGCAATCTTATATATGATCCCAATTGTAATTGCACCAACCATCGAACATGTTGGTGATATTATGGCGATCAGCGCAGTAACTGGAAAAGATTATACTAAAGATCCAGGCTTACAAAGAACATTGCTTGGTGATGGATTAGCCACCTCAAGTGCCGGCTTCTTTGGTGGACCGCCTTGTATCACATATGCCGAAGTTATTGGCGCGGTCACATTAACCCGTAACTTCAAAACACGAGTAATGACTTGGGCGGCAATTTGGGCGATTTTCATGTCATTTGTTGGAAAGATCGGCGCTTTTTTAAGTACGATCCCAACAGTTGTTATGGGCGGGATTATGGTGCTTTTATTCGGATCGATTGCATCAGTAGGTATAAATATATTGATCAAACATAAAGTCGATCTTTCTAGATCACGCAATATGTGTATCGTTTCATTAGTCTTAGTCTTTGGGATCGGCGGAATGATCTTTGATTTTGGATCTTATGCGCTACAAGGCATTAGTTTATGTGGCATTTTAGCGATTTTGTTAAATTTAATCTTACCAAATAAATCAACTGACTAATAAATAGCGGTTAATCATCAAATTGATCAACGGCTAAAAAAGTTACTGATTTTTACAAAAAAGTTGAGGAGCGGGGTTTTTTTGGGATCAAAATTGTGCTTTGCAATGTTGCCTCAAATAAATCATTCCGCTCTAACTGTGGTGCTTTAACCCTGTTTTTCCACCCAAAAAAGTGAGGAGCGGGGTTTTTGGGGATCTAAATTCTATTTTGAAATGTTGTCTTATATAAATAATTCTGCTTCAAACTACGGCGTTTTTTAGTAGCTGTTTTTTGCATCAAAAAAAGTTGAGGAACGGGGTTTTTAGCGTTTAAAACCCCACTTAAAAATCAATAAATTAACAAGACTTCAAAAAAATCAAATTTTCCTAAAATTAAAAATGATGGTTTTTAAGGATTTGTAAATTTGATATTTATCAATCAAACCATAATTTAGCTAACATTATTTTAGATCTTTTAATGATCATCTTTACAATGATTAACGATCTAAAATGAAAAAATTATTGCGTCATATTTTTTCAGTCACTATACTTCGGGATCATTTTAGTTGAATAGATCAAATTTAACTAAAAAATATAAAAAATTAAATAAATCATAAATATACTTGACAGGATTGTCGCATATGTTCTATAATTTCCAACAGGCAACAGGCAACAGGCAACTTGGCCAACCTATAATTTAAATTCGCCAAATTCAAACTCCCAGCCTATTTTTTTTCATTCCAGTTTATTAATCGACGAAAATTTAAGATCGCGTAGTCGATCGTTGCGCCGATCGTTATTTCGATCATCATTTGGATCATCATTCCGATCATCTCTCGGATCTAAATTACGCCGACAGATCTTTTTACCGCTCGTCCTTTTGCTAATACCTTTTTATTCTAGCCATGCATTAACGGCTAAAACCTCGAATATGATTCAGGGTAATGCGCCTTATTTAACTTTTGATGGTGGTAAGACACGTGTTCTTAATATTGAAGCTTTGCTCGGTATTACGCTATCTAACGGAAAACAGTACACGACTAAAACGAATACTTCATCATCTTCAAACCCCATTGAGTTACCGGTTGCAGGTCAAAGTTTTGCTGATATAGATATGATCGTTCCAACGAATGTCGATTTAATCACTTTAAAAACGCTTATTGGTCCTCCCAATAATTATTGGGGGGATGATGATGGTGATGATGAGATTAAGGTTAATGGTTTTTTAGAGTTATCTCTCCTTGATGAAAGAAATAGAACAGTAACACGTAATACAGTGTTAAGACCTTGTAAAGCGCCTTATCAGGTTATATTAACTAATACAAATGGTACATTAACAACGCGTTATGGTATTCCAAATAGTAGTGATTTCAATCCTAGTCGGGTCACTTATTTTGTCAAACCTAAGGGGCAGGAAATTTGTTTTGCCACTCCAAGTCTAGCTTTTGAAGGCAATGGAGGTGTAAAAGCGGGTCCACCTGAAATTTTTGATCCATCTCTTGGTTTTTTGCCTCAGTCAACTGACTCATATGGTAAGAACTTTCCAACTACAGGTGCTAACAACATGTACTTTGATTTAAGCATTGCTGGTAATAAACAAGCATTGTCTTGGTCTCCTGTCTCGCGAGGTGGTATCACGGCGACTATGACCAACTCGACAGCGACAGGCGTACGGGTTACCTTAACTGGCCCTGTTGCAACTGAATCCCAATGGAATTCCAGCAATCCTGGTCCTATTACTAAGCCTACTTTGCCTCAGACATTCGAGTTAGTTGGTCGAGATAGTAGTGGTAAAGCTATCGTTAAATATGGTTTTACGTTAAAACAATGGTTTGTCAACCGAGGTAAAACTTATTACAGCTATCCTAGCATGGAATCCTGGTGTAATAGTATTGGTTATCGCCTTCCTAAAGTTAAGGATTTAACTAATGCAAAACGTTATGAAATTATTGGTGGTACACCTTCATCATCAGGTGATTATTATATGCGTACAATTGGTGCAGGCTTGCTTGCGGAGTGGGGTAATATAGGTAAATATGACCGAACCAACTTTGACGCCGTCCGATGGTACTGGACCAGTGATGTAAAAGGTTTAAGCCGGTTCGTTGTTTTTCCTCAAGATGGTCATGTACATTGGGCTGAACCCTCGTATGATAAATCGGTAGGGCTTTGCACTTTGCCTTAGCATGGTCGTACAATAAAAGCAATTTTGTGGGCATAGTCCACATAACCCCCACCTTGGTGGGTTTATTTTTGTCTTTTTTATAGCAAAAAAAGTTGAGGACCGGGGTTTTTGATATAAAAAAACTCACTTATTGGTGAATAAGTGAGTTTGATTAACTTTGTCGAAACTATTTAACTGGGCGCATTGTTGGGAATAAAATGACGTCCCGGATGGTATGGCTATTGGTAAATAGCATTACGGTTCGGTCAATCCCAATTCCTAGCCCTGCTGTTGGCGGTAAGCCATGTTCTAATGCGGTGATGTAATCTTCATCATAAAACATTGCTTCGTCATCTCCCGCGTCTTTTTGTGATACTTGGTCGGCAAAACGTTGTGCTTGGTCTTCGGCATCATTAAGTTCTGAGAAGCCGTTACCAATTTCACGTCCACCAATAAAGAATTCAAAGCGGTCTGTTACAAATGGGTTTTCATCGTTTCGACGAGCAAGTGGTGAGACTTCTGCCGGGTATTCGGTGATAAATGTTGGTTGAATGAGATTAGCTTCAGCCACTTCTTCAAATATTTCAGTTACCACTCGACCAAGTCCCCAGCCTTTTTCAACTTTGATTCCCACTGCTTTTGCAATCGCACAGGCTTTGTCAAAATCATCTAAATCAGCATTATTGGTTTCTGGGCGATAATGGCAGATTGCTTCACGCATGGTCATTTTGATAAATGGTTTGCCGAAATCAAAAGTATGTTCGCCATATTGCACTACTGCATTCCCCGTCACGGCAATGGCTAAACGACGGAATAACGCTTCAGTTAATACGATCAAATCTTTATAATCGGCATAAGCCATGTACATTTCCATCATAGTAAATTCAGGATTATGTCTTGGTGATACCCCTTCGTTTCGGAAATTGCGGTTGATTTCAAATACACGCTCAAATCCACCTACCACTAGACGTTTTAAGTAAAGTTCTGGCGCAATTCGTAAATACATGTCTAGATCAAGCGCATTATGGTGCGTAATAAATGGTTTGGCTGATGCACCACCTGGGATGACTTGCATCATTGGGGTTTCAACTTCCATAAAGTGGTTTTCTAACATAAAGTTACGAATTTCAGTTACCACTTTTGAGCGCGCAATAAAGGTGTCACGTGATTGTTGATTAGTAATTAAATCAAGGTAACGTTGACGATAGCGCATTTCTTGATCTGCTAAACCGTGGAATTTATCGGGTAATGGGCGTAATGCTTTTGTTAGTAGGCGGATTTCTTCACAGTGGATTGATAGTTCACCTGTTTTGGTTTTGAATAAGTAGCCTTTAGCACCAACGATGTCACCAAGATCCCATTTTTTGAATTGTTCGTTGTAGTAATTTTCGGGTAGATCATCACGCGTGACATAGAGTTGGATTTGCCCTGCAACATCTTGTAATGAGACAAATGAAGCTTTACCCATAATACGGCGCATCATCATTCGACCCGCAACGGTTACAATAATTTTGTTTTCAATTAACTCTTCGTTAGTTTTTCCATCATACAATTTATGAAGATCGCTTGAAATTGCGTCACGACGGAAATCATTCGGGAAAGCAATGCCTTGTTCGCGAATTGCAGCTAGCTTTTCACGACGTATTGTAAGCTCGTTATTTAACTCTTCAATATGGTTTTGTTGCTCTTGCTGTGTTGACATAATTTTACCTTTTATTTATTACCAGTTATAAACCGGCTTTTAAGCTTTCTTCAATAAATTGATCTAAATCGCCGTCTAATACGGCTTGCGTATTGCGTGTTTCAACGCCTGTGCGTAAGTCTTTGATTCGTGAATCATCAAGTACATACGAACGAATTTGGCTGCCCCAACCAATGTCGGATTTGTTTTCTTCCATTTGTTGTTTTTCGGCATTCTTTTTGTGCATTTCAAGCTCATACAGTTTTGCTTTTAACTGTTTCATAGCCTGATCTTTATTGCTATGTTGCGAGCGGTTATTTTGACATTGTGTCACAATTCCCGTTGGTACGTGGGTAATACGTACAGCAGATTCGGTTTTATTGACATGCTGACCACCCGCACCCGATGCCCGATAAACGTCAATGCGTAGATCGGCTGGATTGATGTCGATATCAATGTTGTCATCAACCTCTGGATAGATAAATACCGATGCAAATGAGGTATGACGGCGGTTTCCTGAGTCAAATGGGCTTTTTCGTACTAAGCGGTGCACTCCGGTTTCAGTGCGTAACCAGCCATAAGCATAATCGCCGGTTACTTTGATTGTGGCTGATTTTATGCCAGCTACATCGCCGTCTGATACTTCCATCACTTCGGTTGTAAAACCTTTCGATTCAGCCCAGCGTAAATACATTCGCAATAACATTTCAGCCCAATCTTGAGCTTCAGTACCCCCTGAGCCTGATTGGATATCTAAGTAACAGTCAGCACTGTCATAATCACCCGAGAACATTCGGCGAAATTCAAGACCGGCTAGCTTTTTTTCGAGTTGTTCAACTTCTTGATTGGCTTCGTCAAAAGTGTCTTGATCTTCTGCTTCAATAGCAAGTTCAAGTAGGCCTTCGACGTCGTCCAGACCTTGTTCTAAGGTATTGATGGTATTGATGATCTCTTCTAGCGCAACGCGTTCTTTGCCTAATGCTTGTGCCTTTTCTGGATCGGCCCAAACTTCGGATTGTTCTAGTTCGGCATTGACTTCCTCTAGACGCTCTTTTTTGAGGTCATAGTCAAAGATACCCCCGAATGACATTCGTTCGTTCGGTTAATTCGGTTATTTTTGATTTGATAGGATTAATTTCAAACATGTTTTGCTGTTTTTGCTGTTTTTAACTAATCGTACATTGTAACGGATTTAAGTATAACTTAGCAATGACTTTGCTTTAGCCATTTGAGTAAATGCGATCGTTTAACGCTATGCTAAAAAATAAAAATGACGCATAAAGCGTCATTTTTTAGGTTTATTTGAGATGATTATTTTTTGGCTGCTGCATATAATTGAGCGACTTTGTCCCAATTGATGACATTCCAAAATGCACCAATGTAATCCGCACGGCGGTTTTGGTATTTTAAGTAGTAAGCATGTTCCCAAACATCAAGCGCTAGAATTGGTGTGCCTGAAACGCCGGCAAATTTTTCGCCCATAATTGGGGTATCTTGATTCGCGGTTGACACGACTTCAAGTTTGTCATTTTTCAATACTAACCACGCCCAACCTGAACCAAAACGGGTTGCAGCCGCTGCTGAGAATTTTTCTTTAAACGCATCAACCGAACCAAAATCTTTTTCTATTGCCGCTTTAAGTTCGCCCTTAAGCTCGGTTCCAATTTTTAGCAGTTCCCAAAATAGGGTGTGATTAACGTGACCACCGACATTGTTTTTAATTCCAGTCAATTTGTCTGCTGGTACTTTGTCTAAATTTTTTAATAATGTTTCTGGACAAAAATCGTTTAATTCAGCTGGTAGGGTTTCTAATAATGCGTTGGCATTGTTTACGTAAGTTTGATGATGTTTATCATGGTGTAGATGCATCGTTTCAGTATCAATATAAGGTTCTAAAGCATCATAAGCATAAGGTAGAGGGGGTAGTGTGTAAGCCATGGAATCGCTCCTTTCATCTATTCGGAATTATTAACTACATTATTTTATGAGTATACGAACTATCAATATATCTCACAAACTATTACTTAGATAGCTGGTGGCTATCCTAATTTTTGTTTAATTTTCGTTACTTATGTTTTTTTGATGATATAGCTTTGGATTGTTTCTATATCATCATCAAATTTATTATTTTTGGGTCTGTGATAAAAGGCTTAACTTGTCTAAAAATACAAAAAGCTTTTGATTCATTTCAGAATAGTCATGTAAACGAAGTTGCTGGGGAGTATCAATAAAACGGTATTTTTCGGCTTGTTTTAGGTCGTTTTCAGAGTGAGCAATAAGTTGTTCAACCACGTCATGGGTTAACTCCATATGACATTGGAAACCATACACGAATGGACCATAGGCAATGATTTGCCGTGGACAGCCTTCACTATAGGCAATGATTTGGGCATCTTGAGTTAAACCCGGCATATCATTGTGCCAGTGGCCGACCGCCAAACTATCACCGAAATGCGCAAAAAGCGGATTTTTTTTGCCTGCTTCGGTCAACGTAATTGGGAATTTGCCAATCTCTTTTTCCGGACTATGCTCGAAATGTGCACCTAAGGCTTCACCAATTAATTGCGAGCCAAGACAGATACCGATGACTATTTTTTGTGATTTGATTGCCGTAGATATGATGGCTTGCTCGGCTAATGAGTCAAAATGTGGACACTCTTTTTTAGTCGTTGCTGGTGATTGAGGACCACCCATGATAATCAACATATCAATCTTATCTATCTTATCGGGAAGCGGATGACCAAGATAAACACGAGAATAACTAATGGTGTGTTGATGCATTTTTGCCCATTGCTCATATGCGCCAGGTGCTTCGAAATCTTCGTGGATGATAAAGTGCACATGCATTGGTAAATCTCCTTTAATCTTATCGATCTGGGTTCTATTTTATATCGAATATGGACAATTAAACGCGAAGTTTATTATGAATCTTTTATTAACAAATGTGAAGATTTGGCATTTTGTGGGAGATATTTGGTATAAAAATCTGTTTTAGTCGGATTTAGAATTCGTAAAGTTGGTTCTTGTGAGAGATTTTATGGTTTTCGCGCGAAAATGACAGTCGCTTTTGTTTGATGATAGATGCACATAATTTCTAATACGTTATTTTTGGATAATAAATACTGGGACATTTAAAAAAACAATGTCATTTTTTAATTTTAAACTTTTTCTTAAACACTTTTATCCTTTTGAATTTTTATTAATAAATTTTTTAATTACTAATTAAGTTACCTAATTTAGCTAGGCAAAAGAAGCGAAAGCCAATATAAAATTATTAGATAATTTTTCGATGAAGTTCGAGTAAAAATATTGGTCAAATACAACCAATGCACAAAATTGCAATTTTGTCAATAAATTTTAAAAAATATATATATTTCATTTCACTAATAAAAAATAATGCTCTATATTTCCTCAATAGTTTGATCTTAACGATAAATAAATTAGTTGGAATTTCTTAATTAAAAAGACAAGGTTTGATTAGATGAAAAGTATAAAAATAACAGGAGCTCGCATTCACAATCTTAAAGACGTTGATATTACTATTCCCAAAAACAAATTAACCGTTGCTACCGGTATAAGTGGATCAGGAAAGTCTAGTCTGATGTTTGATATTGTGTTTGAAGAAGGACGTAAAGGGTATCTTCAATCATTAGGAATATTTCCGGGACTTGAAAATGAGAGAAAATTTGCAAGCATAGAGGGTATCGGCCCGACAATTGCAGTTAAGCAAAGCGTTGTACGTCAGAATAACCCAAGATCAACAGTCGGTTCAAAAACAAACATATTCAACCTTCTTGCCCTACTGTATTCAAGTGAAGGGCGGGTTAAATGTTCAGAGTGCAACGAAACTATTGGACAAGATAGGGTCTGCGCTAAGTGTGGACATGAGGAAGAGCGCCTTGAATTAGGCTATTTTTCCTATAATAACCCTAACGGAATGTGTATGAAATGCGCTGGCAGAGGCGCATATTATCACGTTAATATGGAAAAGCTTATTGCAAATAAAAATCCCACCGTTCGAGAGTTATTTAATTTTATCGGGGTAACCCCCGGTATATTTCGCGTCTTGGAAAGGAATTTCAAAGGCTATATGGATCAGCCTTATTTAGAAATACCGGATGAAATAAAAGAAGAAGTGGTAAACGGGCATTATGTCAGCAATAACAGTGCAAATCAAAGCTTCTGCTTATCAAGAATTTTGCAAGCTAAACACAAAAGAGGCGAATATTTAAATGGTCTGTACGAAATAACCCTCTGCTCAGAATGCCACGGATATCGCATAGGTGAAGAAGCTCGCAACATATTAATTAATGATAAACATATTGGTCAAGTCGGCAAAATGACTTTAGACGAGGCTAAAACGTTTTTTGAATCGGCATTGGAACTAAACGAAATAACGCAATTTGGGAAAAATCTTCTTAAAGATATTTTGGGTAAAACAAACTCATTAATTGCTTCTCGTTTAGGTCATTTGTCACTTTATAGAGAAATGTCCTCACTAAGTGGCGGGGAAATACAACGACTCTTCCTTAACTCGCATTTGGAATCCAAACTTGAGTCACTTATCTATATTCTTGATGAACCCACAGTAGGTCTACATGAATCAGAAAAACTTGAACTTTTACAATCTATAAAAGCGCTTAAAGATTTGGGCAACACGGTTATTGTTGTGGAACATGACAGAAGTACGATAGAAATAGCTGAACATATCATTGATATTGGCCCAAAAGCGGGAATTGAAGGCGGAGAAGTGATTTATGAAGGTGATTATGCTGGTCTGTTAAAATGCGATAAATCATTGACAGGACAATATCTTTCCGGCAAGGCAAAAATGCCGGTAAGGATGTTAAAACAAAATATCGATGATTCTGATATTCCCCGTTTAGTTATTCGACACGCCAAAACCAACAATTTAAAAGATATTTCAGTCGCATTTCCATTAGGTGTTCTTATTGGGGTTTCGGGCGTTTCTGGAAGTGGTAAAAGCTCCTTGATATCGAACACGCTTACGCCCCTGTTAAAAAGTTATTTTCGCTTAGACGCCAATAAGAACAATACCGATGGAGAAGAAAACGAAGTAGATATTGAAGAAGAATCATTATCAATCGAAACAATAGCAGAAAGGCTTGATGGCGCAGAAAATATTTCTGGCTTTGCTGAAGTATCGCAGGCACCAATAGGAAGAAATATAAATTCGAATCCTGTTACTTTTACCAAAATATGGGACAAGATACGTAGATTATTTGCAGAACAACCCGAAGCAAAACGATTAAATTTAACGGCGGGACACTTTTCCTTCAATTCCGAGGGCGCTTGCCGAGAGTGTAATGGTAGTGGACGTAAAGCTATTTTTCCTGAAGGTAGTTTAAAGATGTACGCAACATGCGAAAAATGTAAAGGTAAAAGATATAACAACGAAGCTTTAACGGTCACGTATAAAGGGAAAAATATTTCAGAAATTCTTGATATGCAGATTTCTGAAGCGATAGCCCTATTTAGTGATAATGATTTCATCGTTCGTCCGTTACAGATAATGGAACGGATTGGTATGGGATATATAAAGCTTGGGCAACCCACTTCAACAATGAGCGGAGGGGAAACCCAAAGACTAAAACTCGCGAAGGAATTAGGACGGCAACGAAAAGGTCATATCTTGTATATCATGGATGAACCCACTACTGGTTTAAGCCTTTATGATACAGCTCAGCTGATAAAACTGTTGGATGAATTAATCAAAAGCGGAAACTCTGTGATTGTTGTTGAACATAATCATGAAGTTCTTGAATCGTGTGATTGGATCGTGGAGCTTGGTCCTGAAGGAGGATTAAAAGGCGGTGAAATCATTGCCGAAGGAACGCCTAAAGACTTGGTGAAAAATCCAAAATCACTAATCGGAAAATATTTAACTCCTACGACTTAAAAAGTGGATACTTGATTATGGCTAATATAAAAGAATTAGAAACCATTGATGCAGAATCGGTGGATATGAATCCAGATAAATTGAGAGAGCTGGATGTTGCCTTGAATTTTCAACTAGGTATTATTAAAGGAATCGCTATTTTGCGAAAAGGCGGCATTGTGTTTGAAAAATATTTCAAAGGTTACCATGCTGAAAATACTCATCATCTCACTTCAGTAACACAAAGCGTTACTTCCGCTTTAGTGGGAATAGCCATTGATAAGGGATATATAAAAAGCGTCGATCAACCAATACTGGATTTCTTTCCAGAAGCGGAATCCAAAGCCAGTGATATGTTAAAGCGACATCTGACAATCAAACACTTACTTACCATGACTGCACCCTATTCTTGGAAAAAGAGTGAGCCATTAGATAGGTTGAGAAGGCAAAAGAATTGGACGATGTTTATGCTTGAAATGTTGGGACAAAAAGGCCAGCTTGGGGAGTTTCAATTCAATATGTCTAATGCCCACCTTCTTTCAGCGATTATTACGCGGAGTACTGGACTATCAACCCGAGAATTTGCCAATAAATCATTATTTAGTTATTTAGGGGTGAAAGAGATCGTTGACCAGCAGATGAAATCCTTTTCTAAAGAAGATGTCTATGGTGAAAATATTACCGGTTGGATAAAAGATCCTCAAAATATCAATACCGGAGGCTGGGGGCTGTCTTTAACTCTGCGGGATATGCTTCGTTTGGGATATTTGTATTTAAATAAAGGCCATTGCAATGACAAGCCAATCATTTCAGAAAACTGGATAAATGAATCGTTAAAACAGCATACGGAAGATTGTGGCTATATGTGGTGGCTTAGAGAAGATAAGGGGATTAACACTTTTCTTGCGGCAGGCATAGGCGGAACTTACCTCTATTGTGTTCCCGAAAAGGATCTGATAGTGGCAATCGTCTCGAAAGTCGACAAGATGATAATCGACAGGTGGGAACTCATGGCGGATTATATTATTCCATCAATTACAGACAGTTAATTTTTTTCGTCGTAAATAAAATATCCCTTCTGCGATTCATTCCACCAAAAGGCCGATGAACTGTCTATCAAAACGTTTTAGGTTGGGATAGGTGCTGTTCGGGCAGGTACTATAAAGTGAAAAATATAATGGATATTTTGCTCTCGATAACATGTCGATTAGACGCTTTTTTGCGCTAGAGAAAAATAACATCACTATTTAAAAAATAAACTTAAAGAGAAATCTATGTCAAATTTTCAAGAAAAATTGCAAAAAGGCATGTTTGAAGGTCCAATCATGCCAATAATTATAAAAATAGGGATTCCCATTCTCATTGGTCACTTATTAAATTATGCTTACTTAATCATAAATACCTATTTTATTTCATTGATCAATCCGACTTCTTCAGCCCCGTTGGCGGGAACCGGTCTTTTATTTCCATTATTTTTTGTCTTTGAAGCTATCGCCTCAGGTTTAGCCGTTGGACTCAGTACCACAACGGGGCGATTGATCGGCGAAAAAAGATTTAATCATTATCAAAATCTAGGTGTTACAGGTGTCGTCATCGCTTTACTGCTAACCGTGCCATTTATGATTATGTGTTATGCTTTTGGCCCACAAATTATTAATATATTATCAGGTGATAAATTAAGCCTTGAAGCAACAGTCTATAGTCTACAGTTTTTATATTCATTAGCCCCAGGTTTACTGTTCATAATATTATTACAGGTTTATGGCGGTATTCTTATTGGCGAAGGCCTGACATATGTTACTGCAATATCATTTATGATTATGGTAACGCTCAATATCGTACTTGATCCGATATTGATATTTGTACTCGATATGGGAGTGGCTGGTGCAGGTTTAGCTACAACAATATCGTTATTTATGGCTTTTATTTATTTAATCCGCTTTATACACAAAGGAAAATCAAGAATTCCGTTAACATTTAACCTTGCTCACTTTAATGGAAAAATTGCCAGAGAAATCATTCGAATTGGATTGCCTCAGTTTTTAATGACAGCCTCAACTTATATCATTATCGTTGCATATAACAAAATGATCACCAATACCTTTGATGAAAATGCAATGAATGCATGGATATTGGTTGGGAGAATTGATCAGATTTTAGTTATTCCGATGATTGCTATTGCTGGTGCAATGACGGTCTTTATTTCGCAAAATTATGGACGTAATCAACTTGATCGGATTAAAGAAGCTTTAAATCTAAGCTTAAGGACAATAATGATATTATGTAGCATCATTGCAGCACTTTATGTATTACTTTCTCCTTGGTTATTTTCAATATTTACTTCAATACCAGAAGTGATTGATCTTACCAGAAAACAAGTGCTAATCGTATCATTTACCTTTTGTTTTATGGCAATAACGTGGATAATCGCATCATTCTTTCAAGCGACAGGAAAACCCCTACCTGCGGTAATTATCCTTTATATTAGAATGATCATTATTTTTTCTATAGGACTATATTTAGTCTATGTTCAAAAAATGGGAATGAATGGCATTTTTATCTCTATGGCAATCGGAAACCTACTTTCATGTTTATTGTCATTTTTGTGGGTGAAGAAAAGGCTGAAATCATTAAAATTCAAATCAATTTTGGAATAAGTTATTTTCGTCTATTGCTACGCTATTATCTCAAACAATATTAAGCAAATAAGCTAAGTACAAAAGTTAATCAAGTAGAAAAAAGACATATTGTAAAAAATAATTGGGTAGATATTGAATATCATTATATTATTGGAAGAAAAGAATAGGGAAAAATTAATATTTATGAAGCACATCCCCGAATTAAAGTCGAAATTCAATCAGTTCAATAAGATTATAAATGGATGACAATATGAAATTATTAAAGATCTTAATAATACTATTGCTATTAATTAAATGTTTTACCCAAATTCTTATTTGCAAGGATGATCCTACTGTCTTTTTGGCGCTAAAATTCAATCCTCTTTCTGAAAATTATAATTATATTAATTATTTAAGTCACAATAGTTATTATGTTTTGTTTTCTGATGAAAATGAAATGATGGGACAAAATATCATTGATATGATTTATAAGATTCCTTTAATTCTTTATATTTCAGTTTTACTTATACTGTTTTTTTTAAAACGTAAAAATACAAAAGAGAAAACCCTATGAAGCAATTTTTACCACATATTACTTTTTGGGGTTTAAATTTTTTTGCTTTTCCTGTCAGTCGACTTAATAGTAAAAGGAAACAATTTTAAAATGAGAATATTATTACTGATTCTATTGTCTTTGGCTAACATAGCGTGTAGTCAAAAAATTGAGAGTCAACAAGCTGATGATCATGTCACTCCCATTGAATATGATTACGTAGTTACTGAGGTTTTTTTAGAGTCTCCTCCTTCTTCTACTCCTAAGGTTTCTCCTAAGATAGATCTGCAGTCTGATACGCATTTATCTGGTCAATCAGGCTATGCCTATAAACTAAAAATCAGCGATCAAGAAGAATTAATCTTCTTAAATTATATTAAAGATTACAAACTTTATTCAGAACCAAGACTAAGTAGAAATGGTGTTATATCTAAAATCGAAGGATATGAAGGATACGATGACGTATATGCAGGTATTTATTCAATTGATTTTAAAATATCTGAAAATAAACATTATGTTGAAATGGATACTATTAGCAAAGGTTATGTTGGAACATCAGAGGAACTAAACGGGAACTATCAATGTATCATTATCGATATCAAAAACTCAAAAGTTATTAGGTCAGGGGTAGATATGTGTGACGGCGAGTGGAAAGATAATCAATGGATAAGTCAAGGAAAAGTTGAATTTGATGGCAAATGAAGTTTAAGTTCGAAAGAAAGATAAACAACTAAAAAACATGGGAATTTTAAAATGAGAATATTATTACTGATTCTATTGTCTTTGGTTAACATAGCATGTAGTCAAAAAATAGAAAATCAATCAGCAGTGACTCAAACAACCCCACATTTTGATGCTACGGTTTATCAACTTATTGACCTTTTTAATAAAAAGAATTTTAAAGAAATTAACCAATATATTGATAAAGATATAGGTCTTTTCATTGTATATAATGCGAGTACCAGTCCCACAATGAGAAGAATTGAACAATTTAAATCGAATAATAAAATAACTGAAAATACAATACCATCTTGGGTAGACGATGAATTGCTAGGGTTTTCAATATCTGGCAATCCTAAAATACAATATGAACAATATCCTACATTTGATCCATGTAGTGAAAAAGTCACTAAACTAGGTCTGTATGCCAATTCAAAAGAAAAAAATATTGAGGCTTTAAAAATAGCGCTTGATTATTATCATTGGGAACTAAAACACTATCAATTTGAAAAAAATCCTGTTTGGGAGGAATATCAAGCCATTGCCGATAAAATAGCCCCTAAAACAGTTAAAGTTGTCTATATAGAAAACTTTCCAGGTATAATACCGAATCATGAAAAAAATATTTTTATATTTTATCTAACCCGATTAGATAATAAATGGTATTTAACCATTCTAGATTTTTATACTATGGATTGCAGTGCATAAAATGCGTGGTAATAAAAAAATATATCGGCAAAAATTAGACTAAATTCCTATAATACCAAAGATGAAGATGATGAAAATGAAAATAAACCGCACTAAAATTAAAAACTATTTGATTAGTTTATTTTTAGCAATTTTTTTACCATTCAGTTGTAATGCCTACGAAAATCAATATATAGATACAAAATTTGTCTATGAAGAATATGATCGAAATAATGATTATTTTAAATCAAAAGAGTTAGACAAGCTTTTTAATCTTAATAATGAAGACTATTTGCTTCCAGATACTTTTGGTCTTGATACAGAGTTTTATTATGTTCGACCCATTGAAATTAAAGATAATCATAAAAATTATTATATTCTCTTATATGATAAAAATGACATTTTAAGAGATGTGCTCCCCGTTGCTAATAAATATGTATATTCTATTGATGTTCGATTAGAAAATAATAAAAATGGAATTTGTTTGGGGACATTTGATGAAGAAAATGTTTTTTTTGAGATTGAAAAAATTTATGAAGTCACTAAGGAAATAAAATTAAAACCTTTACCAATTGAGACCAAAATATTGGACTGCCCTATACCTGCTGATTATAATACTGAGGATAATATAGGTATGGAAGATTACTTCAAATATGGCGTATTAGGCAATAGAAAATTATAGTTTTAAAAAAGAATTAGTTTTAAATAGTTTTATAGAAAATCAACATAAAAATCCTGAATAATGATATACCAATTTATTGCGACTAAATGATATATAATTATTCAGGATTTTTTTACTATGGATTGCCGTGCATAATATGCGTGATAATAAAAAAATATTCTGGCAAAAATTGTTAATATTCATAGTAAGTTATCAATTAAAAATCCACCTAAAATAAAGCGGAAATAAATTCACTATTATCTGAAATTAGGTATATACTCTCCATAAATTCTGAAAACCGCACTCATATACTGCACCCGTTATTCTATACAAGCGTTTTTTAAAGTACGGGGGAAACATTGTAAAAAATAAACAAGGAATATTGGCAATGAGATTGATAATAGCATGTATAACCCTCTTATTTATGAGTAATCAAATAGCGAATAGCCAACCGATTAATAAAAATAAAAAAGACGATCTTATTACCCAAATTATGCAAGCTCCACTTGCCAGCCCGCCAATTGGTGATAAACATGTTTTATATCCTTTTGCCACACATTGGCAAGATGCAGAAACAGAAAATGAACGTTCGGGGAGTGAAAAAGCTTTTGATGAATTGGCCAGAAATTTATATAAGCAGTCCCAATCAGAACAATCCTATAAGATTACTTTAACCCAAGAAAATTTAAAGCAGATTGTTCAGGATTCCTATGATATCCCATTTAATATCAACGATATTTTAAACCAGAAGATTACAGTTCATGTGGAAAAAATAGCCGGCTTTCCTCAGTTTGATCTGTTTCTACTCACCACCGAGAACCTTGAGTTAGAATGCAACCATTGCGAGTATGGAAATCATCTTGTTTTTCAATCCATTATCTCTATCAGCTCTCATCAAATTGTGGATAGATTAGTAGCCACTTACGAATATGGAAATGATCTGAGTAGAGGCTATCGATTTTTCTATTATGATAATGGGAAAATAATTATTAGGAGATTTGGCAGTAATGAGACAGACAGTGCTGCTAAAGAAAAAAGAACATATCAACTCACCCCCCAAGGCAAATTCATCCGTTATTATGATACTAATGGTTCTTTTCAAAATACAGATCTTAATGTTACAGAGGAAGGTTTAGTTCAAAACCATACTCGCGAGGTGGTATGGATAGAGATAACAGGCAGTAAATATGCGCCTCTAGATATCGGTTATATTTATCTCGAATCGGAATATAAAAATGGTTTACTTGATGGTGTCCGGAAATGTTATCAATTAGACTATCAAAAGAAATTAGATGGTTCTAAGGATCTATCTTCTGCTAAAAAAGGCAAACTTTTGTACACAGAAACCTATAAAGACGGTGAGCTTATCGAACGCAAATTTGTGGATAAAGAAATTGATGAATTGAAGTAACGATAATATATTAAACAAACAATTATTATGCTTATCACCCTCATAAATATGAACGGTGGTAAGTAAACAATAAATAAAAAAATAAACATAACAACTTAAACATCCTATAATGGAAAACGAAAGCCTTCCGACAGAAAATATAAAATCCTCTAACGATCAATCCGAAATAGTGGATTCTTATTCAGCCAATCCTAACCAAATTGTTTATGATTTGCTACATCAATCTGATTTTGATATTAATGTAACGGATGCCTATTTTGCAAAAAAAGTAAATGCTCCGAATAAACCAAATGAATATACCTATTTAAAATTAAATCAAGCCTGTTTGGGTGACAAAATTTATCTTGTAGTTAAATGTTACGGTAAGCCCCCTAAAGGATCTTTGGTTATTAGCATTCGTGAACTTGAAAAAAAAGGTAATGAGCAAAACTTATATCCACAAAAATCTATTCCCTTTTTAGTGAATGGAGTTGAAAAAACCGAACTACAATTTACCATTGATGAGAAAATTGAGTATATCCAAGAGATTGAAATTCGTCCTAAAAATGATAAAGAGTATCAGGAATTACAAAACAAATTAAATAATCTTGAAAATAAAAGTACCCGTTTAACCATAAGAACAGAAATAAAAGATACCAACGCAACTAAGGTAAATTTTAAAGGTATTCTTACAGGTGAATTCGATACGGTTAAGGGTTCAAGATATTATGATTTTTTAATCGGTGAAAATGAAAGTTTTCAAATTACCCCCATTATATGGCATGATCCAATCGATAACCCTCAAAGAACATATTATAATTCCTCAGGTGTTCATAAGGAACAAAATGGAGCATTTGGTATGGTACGAAAATACGCTGATGGTTCAGATAAAGCTCATCAAGGATTAGATATTTTTGCTAATATAAATACACCATGTAAAGCATGTTTAGATGGTGAAATAGTGAGTTATTCAAATGAAGGTCAAAAAGGTTATGGTAATGTTCTTGTTTTAAAAGTTAAAGGAAAAGATTTAAGAGCGTCTAAAAGAGACTATCAACTAGAATTTACTAAAGAAATAGAATCTGGACCAGAATTTGATATTAATGCTGATTATATTTATTTAAGATATGCTCATTTAAACTCTGCTGTATTAACATCTGGTGAAGTAAAAAGTGGAAGTATCATAGCTTATTCTGGAGATACAGGAAATGCAGAAGGTGTAATAAATCCTCATTTACATTTTGAAATCGCAAAAAAACCTTTGGGTAATGGTAAGGGTTTAATAAATAGATATAATCCTGCTTTTTTCGTAAGATTAAAAACTATAAATGAAGAAGAACAAACTAAAGTAAAAAAGGAAAGACAAAGAAAATGAATAAATTAATTATATTTCTTTATATTTTATTATTATTTGGGTGTAAAGGAAATTCTACATCCAACCAAATATCTAAAATAAATAATGACAAGCAAAAATATAGTCAGACAGCTAGAATTGATTTTAATCAATTCAAAGTGTTAGATTCTGATGAGTCCGGAAATTTATTTAAAAGTAAAAAATATAGGTTTACCTACAGTGATACAAGCGAAACCTTTAACCTGTTTACAAATAACAAAAAGATAGGGGTGATCGATTATGCTCCCCTAAAATATGACGGTCCTGGTTTCAAGATCTATCAATATTCATCTTCACAACAATCTCCTTATATAGTTTTTGTCATTGAAGCAACAGCAGATATAGGTACTGAATGGTATAAGGTTATCATAATTAAAAATGAGAAAATCATATCAGATTTTTTAATTAATGAACCAAGAAGTGACTCAAATAGATATTTATTAAAAGAATTTATGTCTATTTCATTTCAAAAAGATACATTTACCTTTAAGTTAAAGAAAAAATTAATAGTAAGTTATTCATATATACCTCAAGATTATCAGCAAGATAAAAATTACATTTATATAGATAAAGATATTAGCTTGATACAATTATCACCAACTATATCCATTGATAGTACTCCATGTCAAAAACCTATAACAGAGTATTTTCCAAATGGAAAATTAAAATTATCAGGTTGCCAAGGGATTTTTAATGGAACAGGAATCCAAGTTGGGTTATGGAAAAAATACGATGAAAAAGGCGAATTGATCGAAACGACGTATTACCACCCCGACGAGTTCGGTAAAGACTACAAAATCATTACGCAATATGAAAAAAATAAAATAATATCTAAAAAAATATACAACTTTGATGATTTGTACGAAGTCGAGTTAAAAGAACTTTCAACTATACCTAAATAATAATTCAATGTTAGGATATTAGTCCAATCAATAGGTTAATCTTAATATAAAATGATAAAAAAATAACAATGTAGATTGGAAATAATGAATAAATTTTTAATACTTTTAATTAGGTTTCGTAACTTCTCCAAAAGAACTAATGAAAGTTATTTATTCCATTTTCATACACCCGAAGGCTCTGACGCTTTAGAGGTGATAGATTAGTGATGAAAAAAATGAGCATTTTTGCTTACCCACATTTGAACCCGAAAAAATATAACACATTGACTTATAATCAAATAGAGATGTATAGATATGAGATGAAGTGAAAAGTTGGCTCCTCCAACAGGACTTGAACCTGTGACATACGGATTAACAGTCCGCCGTTCTACCGACTGAACTATGGAGGAACCGAAATGTAGCGCGCATATTATAGATTTAATCGCTCCATGTCAACTGTTAAATTTTTTTTACTGTATTTTTAACGCATTTATGATGATTCACGATTGTTTTGAATAAGGCTTTTTGTCTAAGTAATTGCTGAGGGTGTGAGCCAAGTTCGCCTTGCGGGATGGGTTGTTTTTGGTAGTATTTGATCCAATAAGGAATAATTTGACCAGTCGCAGAATCTTTGAAATTCATTGGATAGCGCTGAAAATAGTCTTCACCTGATGGGTATTTAAAGGCATAAGTAATTAATTCGCTACAGTAAAATCCTTCATCTTCAGCACGGAAACTATGGTTATAGGGCAATCCTAAACACGTTTTAACACGGGTTAATGCATTTTTGATGACTGAATCATCATAAATGGTTGCGACCAGATTATATTTAGGTCTCGCTAAAAAGTCATTAAGAGGTTGTTGAATCACGCCATGCTGTTGAGTGGCTTCTATGACGATATTATTACCAATATATAACCCAACATGGTTTATCTGTTTGATTATTTCATCCGTGTCGGCACCAGAATGCGTCACTGCGGTATTGAATTCGCTTTCTTCATTCTGGGCTTGGAAAATAATATCGCCAATTTGCATGGTTATTTGCGTGCGTGGTGGCGCCATAATGAGAACATTACGCAAGTTGCAATAATAAATTTAACTGCATCAACACCAACGAAAGGTAAGTAGCCAACTTTTAGTGCTTCGATAAGTGAAATATGCATATATCCCATTAGATAAACGACACCAAATACAAATAAGAGTTGATGTGCACAAGCGAAGGCAATTAATCCTAAAATAAAGTGACGATCGTACCCTTTTTCGGCAGCAAAACCGGCTAAATAAGCACTAAATATATAACCATACAAATAACCTGATGACGGTGAAGCTAATGCCATAATTCCACCGCTACCGTTAGCGAATAGTGGTAATCCCATTGCACCTAAAAAGAGATATTGAAGTATGGTTAATGCACCTAGTTTACGACCTAAAAAAGCGCCAATTAACAATACGGCTAACGATTGAAGTGTGAATGGTACTGGGTATGTGGGAATACTGATATTAGCTGCTAACCCTAGCAGTAGGGCCGCCCCTGTAGTTGCACACAGTTTGCGTTGCCAAGATGATAAGTTAAATAGTGTATTGATATAAGTTGGATAATATGTTGTCATTATTTTCTACCATTAAAAGATAAACAGTAGTGCAATAATAATACAAAAATTTATAATGTAAACTCTTTTGTTTCAAAAAAGTTTACATTATTCTTTAATCTATTTAAACAAATAGTGACGTTATACTAAGTAAGGGTTAGTCATTCGTTCATTACCAAAGCTCGACATCGGGCCATGACCAGGTACAAAGATAAAATCGTCGCCTAATGGAAAAAGTTTATGGGTAATTGATGAGATCAGATCTGCATGATTTCCGCGAGGAAAGTCGGTTCGTCCAATACTGCTTTTGAACAGCACATCACCCACAAACGCAATTTTATCTTGTTTGTTAATAAATACGATATGGCCCGGAGTATGACCTGGGCAGAATAAAACATCTAAAGTGACATTTCCTACTTTTATTTGTTCACCTTCTGTTAACCAGCGATCGGGTAAAAAGCTATCAATATGAGGAAAACCAAATTGTATGCATTGTTGTGGTAAGCCTGACAGTAAAAATTCATCTTCTTGGCTAGGGCCAATAATTTTAACATTATAGTGTTTAGCTAATTCCACCGCTGCACCAACATGATCTAAATGACCGTGGGTAAGCAGTATTTGTTTAATATCTACATTAAGCTTTTCAACCGCTTTTTTTAGTAGTTCTGGCTCACCACCTGGGTCGATAAATGCAGCTTGATTTGTTTCATCACACCAAATAATGCTACAGTTTTCTTGAAAAGCTGTAACGGGAATGATTTGATACTGAAACATATTGTTATCTCCTTGTTGTTTAGTGCCGAGCCGTTAAATTTTGACCATCTTCTTTTGTTAATTGTGCAAAGATTATGCTTGATAGCATAGTTACCACACCCAGTATAACAAAGGATAGCTGAAATGCGTGAATAGTCGTTGTTGAGTTGCTAAATAATCTAACCAATACCGCACCAAAGCCAGTACCAAAACTGATGGCTAATTGCTGATTAACTGCCATTAAGCTATTGCCACTGCTAGTGTTTTCGCCTTGTAGGTTAGCTAAAGTTATACTATTCATTGAGGTAAATTGCATTGAGTTAACGCCACCAATACAAAATAGTAAAATACCTAATATGACTAGTGGTGTGGTTAGATTTAATAATGACAGTAAAAGAATCAATATTCCCGCTAAAATAGTATTTGCAACCAACACAAAACGATAGCCTAATCGAGCCAATAATTTGGTAATAAAAAATCGCGTAAAAATTGAAGCGATCGCCATTGGTACTAACATCATTCCGGCAAACATGGCTGAATAGCCAAATCCAACCTGTAAAAATAACGGAATAAGAAAAGGTACACCTGAAATACCTAAGCGACAAACTAAATTCCCAATAATGCCAATTTTAAATGTACGGATATTGAATAATGAGATTGGAAACAGCGGTGCTTGTCTCTTTTTGGCGTAGCTTCGATAAATAAAGAGAAATACGATGCTAATAATAGCAAGCGATAGCGGTAAATAATATTGTTGGCCTTCATTTAAACATTCAATACTCAGCGTCGCGCTGATGAAGGTAATAACAATAAAAATAAATCCAAATGCGTCAAAAGGCATGTGTTCACCTTTTAGGTTCGGCATATATTTTAAGCTGACAAGTACGCCTAAAATACCAATGGGCAAATTAATCAAAAAGACCCAATGCCAACTTACCATATCAACCAAATAACCACCTAAAACAGGTCCGAGTACCGGTCCAATTAATCCGGGAATGGTGGCAGTATTTAATGCGGATAAAAACTCATTACGTTTAAAAGCCTTAATTAAAACCAAACGGGAAACGGGCACCATCATTGAGCCACCAATGCCTTGAATTACTCTTGATATATCTAAGAATATTAACGAATTAGATAGCGCACAAAGCAATGATCCTAATGTAAAGAGTGCGACCGCCATGACAAACACGTTTTTGGTACCAAATTTGTCAGATAAAAACCCACTTACCGGAATAAATAGTGCCAAGGTTAATGCGTAACAAATTACCGCTGATTGCATATTTAATGGCGATTCATTGAGATCTTTAGCCATGGTTGGCAGCGCAGTATTTAAAATCGAGGTATCAAGCGATTGCATAAAAAAAGCAAAGGCTGCAATCCAAGGTAATATTCGATAGACAAAAGGAGGTAATTCGCGATTCATTTTATTCAGCCTAATGTTATTAAATTGCACGAATGATATGCTTAGCGCTAAGATTATGCTCTCTTACCTTTATGATTGGGTAAGAGAGCCCATGAATGCTATTTTATGATAATTAATTATTAGCTTTTTTCTTATCTTTAACCGGTTTGCCTTGCCAATAACCCGCGAAGAGTGAGCCAGAAATATTGTGCCAAACAGAAAATACCGCAGCTGGCAGTGCTGATAAAGCTGAAAAATAGGTGGTACCCAGTGTTGCAGCTAACGCTGAGTTTTGCATTCCCACTTCTAAAGACATGGTTCGGCAGGTCGATTCATCAAATCCAAATAAACGTCCTCCCCAATAACCACCTAACAAACCAATTCCATTATGGATGATTACGGCAAAAATGACCGTTATACCGACTTGACCAATGAGCGCATGACTACCCGCTACCACTATGCAAATAATTAATAAAATACATAACATTGAGAGTAATGGTAGGAAGCGCTCACATTTTTTTACTACTGAATATAAAAAGTGGTGAACAAATAATCCCAATAATATTGGAACAAGTACTATTTGGACAATATGCACTAACATATCCCATACTGGTACTTCAACAGTGGTGCCGACTAATAGTAGTGTAAGTAGCGGGGTGACCACGACACCAACAAGTGTTGATACTGATGAGATGGTGACCGATAAAGCCACATCCCCCTTAGCCAGATAAATCATTACATTCGATGCGGTTCCACTCGCAACACTACCAACTAAAACCATGCCAACTAATAACTCAGGTCGCATGGTAAATAATTTAGATAAGATCAATGCGGTTAGTGGCATAACAATATAATGCAGTAGGGTGCAAATTATTACCGCTTTAGGTTTGGTAACGACGCGTTTAAAATCATCAATACTTAACGTTACGCCCATGGTAAACATGACAAACATTAATAGTTGTGATGTATGAGGGCGAATTGGAAGGAATGCGTTAGGTAAAAAATAGGCGATTATTGCGCAAAGCACTGCCCATAGAGGAAATAATCGAGTAAGTGAAATAAGGGATTGCACAAATAACTGACTATAGCGTCGAGACATAAGCACCACCTTGTGGCTGAATAATTTTTTAATAATTATATGGTTAAGTTTGATTTAGTATTTCCATTTTATTGATTCTATTAAATAGCGTCAAGGTATTTGTTAGAATTGTGTCGCGTATTTCTATCGGATTTTCAGGACGTAATTGACAAAGAATCTTAAAAATATCGACAATATTTTCTGGTCGATTGATTTGTCCTTGCCGGCCACTTAACGGCATGTCAGGTGCATCGGTTTCTAACACTAAACTTTCGAGCGGTAATTTGGCGATGGTTTGACGAGTTTTATTGGCTCGCGCATAGCTTATTACGCCACCCACACCAATGTAATAGCCTAATTTAACAAATTGCATGGCTTGTTGATAACTTCCAGAAAAACCGTGGATCACGCCACGACAGGGTAAATTGGCTTGATGTAATTCATGATAGATAACATCGTGTGTTTTGCGGGAATGGACTAAAATCGGTAAATCAAACCGCTTGGCTATACTCAATTGCGCTCGGAAAAAATCAAGTTGCTTTTGCCACGCAATCGAGTTGTCATAACGATCCAAACCGATTTCGCCAATAGCGACTATTTTTTTTGAGTGAGTACTAACTTTATCTACTAATATTTCTAGGTCAGTAGGGGAGTGTTGATATATAGGATGTAGGCCAAGTGCAGCATAAAGTTCATGATACTGTCCGCTGAGTTGCAAAATTTGGCTAAAATGATCGGCACATACGGCCGGAATAATTAAACCAGTAATCTGAGCTTGGCGAATGTGGTTGATTGAATTATCTAAATCGGTAACAAAAGCAGGAAAATTGAAATGGCAATGTGTATCAATAAACATAATGCCTCCTATTCTTCGACTTGATGTAATAATACCGGTAATAAAAATCGCTGAGCAAGATGGGTTATTTGCTCAATTAATTCATTGTTCAACTCAGGGTATAATCTTGCGTAATAACTATCACATTCAGCGGAGTGAAATTGTCCACCTTGCCATGCATTTAATAATTTACTGATAGCTTTTTCACTCGGCTCAATTTCTGTTGTTTTTGGATTATATGCGGTAATTAACCAACTCCATGCACTTTGTAATGGTAACAACATCGGTTGATTAATACCTTGTATATAACCGTCAACTAAATCAGTTAGTATTGTTAATGCTTGGTTAGCGTCAATGTGTGAAAAACGCCATTGGTTGTCTTCTCGCCCATATAATCGACTTTGGCTTTTATCTGTATTTAAAATACAATAAATTAAATGGTCAATCCATAATGATATACCATCACGGATAGAGAGATTAGTCGGTCGCCAAGTTAAAATGCCATCTTGTTGAATATGAGTTAACCATCCTTGTAATTGATAATGTTGTTTATCTATCGAAATGGTTAAATTCACCTCTGACGTTGAAAGATCGGTTCGCTCTTTAATGATTTTGTTGGCTAATGGCTGTAATAATTCACATTGTTCATCATAAATAATCTCACCAAAAGCCCCATCTGGTAATTCACCCGTCAATGTCAGGCGTTGATACAAATTATCAGTTGAGTCCTTAGTGATCATCTCATTTAGAATCTGTAAATTGAGTTGATAGCGTTTCAAGCTATCTAGGCTAAAGTTTTCGGCATCGGGTAATGTATCATCTAAATAATTGATATAAAAATTAAAGCGTTTTTGTAAAAAGAATCGAATAGAGTGTTGATAAAATCGCTTTAGTTCATCCAAATTGATGTTATCAACAACCATATTGGTGATATCACTGATAAATGATTGGCTTTCCCCTGCTTTTAAAGCTGCTGGTAACCACTCATCGGCATAACTTCTTGGCTCATTTAAGAAATTTAGCGGATTAAATGGGGTGCGGGTATGCAATGTTTTTAATTTATCTATTAGATGATTTTTTTTAGTGGAATTTTCATCCGTTGCATAATACTGCACAATATAATCCCAAAGTTCATCAACCAATACCGATGGATAACGTTCGCTATCATCTTTCATATCACGGCCAATATAACTGATATAGAGTTGATTTTGTGCCGATAAAATCGCTTCTAAAAATAGATAACGATCATCAATGCGTCGACTACGATCGCCGCGTCTTGGATTTTGTGCAATTAAATCAAAATCTAAAGGTAATGATGTTCTTGGATAGTCACCATCGTTCATACCTAATAAGCAAACCAATTTAAACGGAATAGAACGCATTGGCATCATGGTACAAAAGTTTATTTTACCAACTAAGAATCGATGCGCTAAGTGGTTTTGTTCCAATCGGGTTTGCATGGCATCATGTAAGACGGTTATCGAAATATTGTCGGTAAAATTGGCATTTAAACCACTGCTGATGAGTTTTTCCCACTCTTCTTGGATCATGAGTAAAATTGATTCACGCGATGTATTGCTAACAAAGAAGTCATTGATAAGCTCAATACAGCAACTTTGCCATTCAGATAATGGTTTGTTTTCACTTAAAATATTTAGCCATTTACGTACAGATTTTATAAATTCTGCTAATTGGCCAATTAATTCGGCATCTAATCCTGTAGCCCCATCATAAGGTAATATCTGTTGCCAGCCACCTTGTTCACTATTCATGGTATAACCAAGTAGTAAGCGCTCAATACCAAATAGCCAACTGTGAGCATTTTCGAGACCAAAACGAATGCCAGACTCAATAATCCAGGTATGTAATAAAGTTAGTTGTGGCTCACTTATGGCAAATTTTTCAGCAATTGCTGGGATTTCTAGCAGGTTAAATAACTCTTCGGCAGTAAAGCGACTTTCAGTAAAGTTTAAAATAGCAAAAAATCCTTGCACAATTGGATCGATGTTACGCGCTTTTTGATCGGAAATAGTGAATGGTAAATGACGTTGTCCTTCAGCATTACCAAATACGGATCGAATATAAGGTACATACTTATCAATATCTGAAACCATGACAATACAATCACGTAATTCCAGTGTAGGATCAGCATCAAATGCCGATAATAGATAATCATAAAGTACTTCGACTTCCCGCTGTTCGCTATGACAAGCATGAAATGTTATTGATCTATCTTGGTTATCGATTTCATCTACTGGTGCTTCACGGTAGAGCTCTAAAATATCTTGCTGAATAGCATGTAATAGACAATTACGTTCATTGTCGACAAAGAGATCAATATCCTGCTTATTTTGAAACTCTTGCAATAAAAATAGGTTATCGCGTCCCAATTTTCCCCACGATGTCAGTAGTGGGTTTTGTGTATCCGATATTTCAACAATATCTCCCCAATACCATTTACAAGGGTTGTTAAACATGAGGTGAACATCTATATGTTGTCCAAGTGCGGATAATAGTGATAGATAAATTGGGGGCAAAGAGGTGATGCCAAAAATATAAATCCGCTTAGGTAAATTGTTTAATCTGGAGCGATCAAAGTCACTATCTAACATAATCTCTAACATTTGTTGATAAATGTTGGCACGATGATAGGGTTGGCTAATCGAGATGAGTTGACGCCATAATTCCGCTTGCCATTTCTCATCCGGATGGTTGTTTAATTCAGTGACTGTTTGATTGGCTTCCCATTTGGCTAGCCAGTCTGGGCGATAAACTAAATACTGGTCAAATAATTTTGCTATGCGAGTTGCTAATTGGTACTGTTTTCGTTCTTCTTTATCAATATCAAGATAATATTTGATTGTTTCAAATTCTGGCCGCTCAATAATTTTTGGTAATAGATAATATAAACGCCAAGTCATTGATTCGACATTATAACTATTTTCAATTGGTGCCTCAGGCAGAAGGGCTTGGTATAACTGCCAAATAAATTGACTCGGAAAGGGAAAATCAACATTAGCCACAATACCAAGATCGTTAGCCAATTCAATTTGTAACCACTGCGCCATCCCTTGGCTTTGCACAATGACCATATCAGGTGTAAACACCTGTTCTAGAGGGTCTCTGCGCATTAATTCACTGACTAATGATTTGAGTAAATCGACTTGATTAGAATGATAAATAGTAAACATGGTTACATTAGTTTTAATATAATTAAATTGATTATCGCCGATTGTTATTAATAAATCCAGTTACGTATAGGTGGTGTTTTTTTATATTGTAATAATTCTTATAACATCCAACTCGCTTTTGTAAAAAAGTTGAGGAGTGGGGTTTTTGGGGTTCTAAATTCTGCAATGTTGCCTCAAGTAAATAATTCCGCTTTAAACTATGGCGCTTTTTAGTAGTTCTATTTTTCCATCAAAAAAGTTGAGGAACGGGGTTTTTGGGGTTTAAAATTCTGCTTTGCAATGTTGCCTCAAATAAGTAATTCCGCTTTAAACTGTGGCGCTTTTTAGTAGTTCTATTTTTCCATCAAAAAAGTTGAGGAGCGGGGTTTTTGAAGTTTTAAATTTCACTTAAAAACTTTTAAATGATCAAAATCACTAAATTTCTAATCCAAAACCTCAAAATAAAATTTTTAAGGATCAATCGCTCTAATTTTAAAGATTTGTAATTGTAATATCTTTAATTAAAACATAAGTTAATCAAATATCGGTTAGATCCTTTTTAGATCCTATTTACAAAAGTTAACCCAATTGAGCGAAAAAAAGTGTTGCATCGTGTTTTTCCAATCACTATACTTTTTACACGGTTTTAGCTACTAGGCTAAAATTTGACAGAAAAGTATAAAATTGTAAATTAATCAAAAAATTACTTGACAGGGTAGTCTAAAATGCAATATAATTTTCAACAGCCAACAGCCAACAGCCAACCTGCCAAACCTATCTTTTAAATTCGTCTAAGTCCAGCACCCAGTTTAAATTTTTCACTGAAACTTATTTTTCCACGCAATCAAGTGAAATTCTGCGAATTTTCGCGCGATCCTCTTCTCGATCTTTTTTCCGGTCGTTTTTCGGATCCTCTTTCAGATCCTGTTTTCGATCCTTTTCCCAATTATCCCGGCAGATTGTTTTTTTCGTGGTTCTTTTCCTTCCTTTTTCCAGTCATGCATTGACATCACAGACAACTAGAAATGCGATACAGGGTAGTGTACCTTATCTGACTTTCGACGGTGGTCGTACTCGTGCAGTTGATGCTAACGGTCTGCTTGGGATTACGCTATCTAACGGAACTAAATATACACCTTCAACCAATACTTCATCTTCTTCAGCACCAATCTCCTTGCCCGTTGAGGGTCAGAGTTTTGCTGATATTCGTATGTTCGTTCCTACTGATACTAATTCAGTCGCTTTGAGTTCTCTTATCGGTCCACCTAATAATTATTGGGGGGATGATGATGGAGATTCTGGCGTTAGTGCTACTGGTCGTTTAAGTTTATCTATCGTCGATAAAAACAATGAATCGGTATCACGTAGTACCGTTCCAACAATTTGTAAGGCACCTTATAAGGTTAAGTTATCCAGTACTGATGGTACATTATCTACTCGTTACGGATTTCCTAATCGTAGTACTTTCAGTGCAAGTAATGTGACTTATTACGTCAATCCTAAGGCTTCGCCAGTGGTTTGTTTTGCCAGACCGGATATGTACTATAGTACAGGTCAATATGCTGGCCCTGCTTCAATGTGGGACCCAGCTAAGGGTTTTCTCACACAAAAAACAGATCCTCGCTATTACGGTCAAAACTTTCCTACAACTGGTGCTAATGGATTGTACTTTGATTTACTCATTAGTGGTAGTAGTCAGCCATTGTCTTGGTTTCCTGTTTCTCAGGGTGGTATCACAGTCACAATGTCTAATTCTACTGCTACAAGCGTTCGTGTTACTTTAACTGGTCCTTACGCTACCGAATCCCAGCATAATTCTAGAAATCCTGTTCCTATTTCTAAACCTACTTTGCCTCAGACTTTCGAGTTGGTCGGTCGTGATAGTAATGGTACTCCAGTCGTCAAATATGGTTTTACTTTGAAGCAGTGGTTCGTGAACCGTGGTTCTAAGCGGGACTATTATTCTAGTACATTATCTTGGTGTAATAGTCTTGGTTATCGTCTTGTTAAGGTAAAGGATTTAACCAACGTATTTTGTCCTAACAACGATTCTGACTGTTACGGTTCAGTCGGCGCCACCCCTTCCTCGCCGGGTAATCATATAATGCGTCATATAGATGCAGGTTTTTTCACGGAGTGGGGTCGTATGGGTGATTACTCTAGCGTTGGCTTCGTCAACAATTGGTACTGGACTAGTGACCCGATTGGTATTTTCCAGTTTGTCGTGAGCACGAACAACGGTCGCGTGTTTGGTGACCACTTCTACAGCGGCTACGACTACGGGCTTTGTGCCTATCCTTAGTTCTTATTCCTTCGTCCTTAATCCTTAGGGCGGGGGTGGGAGTGATAAAAAATAGTGTTGAGTCATTAAAAGTAAGCTGACTCAACGAGTCAACGTCGTTTAGCCATAAAAAGCGATTTTGCGGCTAAACGGCAAAAATGCTGGGCACCGAGGTGGTGGTTAAAAATATTGATATTAAAGGAGTAATATAAAATGAATATTGAAGAAAAAATAGCGTTAAGTAAAAGGCCTGTTCAGTTTATTGCCGAAGGTAATTTTTTAAAGCTTTATAATCAATCATTATATGTGGTTGAGCAATTATTGGGTTTTAACTTAAAGGTAACGGCAAAGTATATAAAAAAAATAGACCAAATTATCGTTTGCGGTGGATTTCCTACCCGTTCTATTACTAAACGCTATCCTAATGCCAACCCTAATTTAACGGGTTATGAGTTATTGGGTGATTATGATTTAAGTGGCTATGAGCTATGGTACCAAAAGCATTGCCAAATACCGAAGCAGAAAACACCACAATCCCTTCTCACAACATCTCAAGAGGTAAACGAACAGTTAAACGAATTCCACGATATGAATAAACCCTTAACGGTTCAGCATCTATTATTTTTACAATCATGACAGGCAAATAAATATCCTGCTATGGTAGATAGTGCGTTTATACAGGAGTTGAAGAATTATTTTAGTGAACTGCATTAATAGCAGAGCACACTGTGCCTGATGGCGCTATCGGATAGAATTTATCAAATCCGCTGATAGAAAAAAGGCTATAAATAAGGTCTGTATTTTTTACGCAGAGCTTGATGTCGAAGATAAATCATCCACCTCAACTAGGGTGTTTTTTTATGTTTTTTATCTAAAAAAAAGTTGAGGAGTGGGGTTTTTGAAGGGAAAGTTGTGTTTTTAGTTATCAAATGATGTGATTAAGTCGCTAATAAAAAAGGCTACAATTTATTAATTTGTAACCTTTATTGCTTTGTTGATTGATCAACGTATATTTTATTGACCCATACGACGCGTTAACTCGATAACACGTATTTTTGCTAAGGCTTTTGACAGTTCAGCAGATGCTTGAGCAAAAGACATATCATCGCTTGGGTGATTAATGTGTTCTTGTGCTTGTCTTACTGCTTCTTGCGCCCTTGCTTCATCTAAGTCTTCACCACGAATAGCGGTATCAGCTAAGATTGTGACCATAGTTGGTTGTACTTCTAAAATACCACCTGATAGATAGATAAACTCTTCTTCACCATTGGCTTTGACAATCCCGACCATTCCCGGCTTTATGGTGGTCAGTAACGGAGTGTGACCGGGATAAATTCCGAGTTCACCTTCTCGCCCTGTGACTCTGATTCGCTGAACATCACCTGAAAAAAGGTGAGATTCAGCACTAACAACTTCTAATTGATAGGAAGTTAGTGCCATAATGCTCTCTCCGTTCTATAAATCTCTTAGAGAGATTTTGCTTTCTCAATCGCTTCGTCGATTGAACCAACCATATAAAATGCCTGTTCAGGAATATGGTCATAATCACCGTTCATAATACCTTTAAATGCACTGATGGTGTCTTTTAATGGTACGTATTTACCTGGTGAACCAGTGAACACTTCCGCAACGAAGAATGGTTGAGATAAGAAACGTTGAATCTTACGTGCACGAGCAACAGTTAATTTATCATCTTCCGATAATTCATCCATACCAAGAATTGCAATGATATCTTTTAATTCTTGATAACGTTGAAGAATTGACTGTACGCCACGAGCACAATCGTAATGTTCTTGACCAACAACAAGTGGATCTAATTGACGACTTGTTGAGTCAAGTGGGTCAACCGCTGGGTAAATACCTAATGATGCGATTTGACGACTTAATACGATTGTTGCATCCAAGTGAGCAAAGGTTGTTGCCGGTGATGGGTCAGTTAAGTCATCGGCTGGTACGTATACTGCTTGGATTGAGGTAATTGAGCCGGTTTTAGTTGAGGTGATACGTTCTTGTAATAACCCCATCTCTTCTGCTAATGTCGGTTGGTAACCTACCGCAGATGGCATACGACCTAATAGTGCAGATACTTCAGTACCGGCTAAGGTATAACGGTAAATATTATCGATAAATAATAGCACGTCTTTACCTTCGTCACGGAATTTTTCCGCCATGGTTAAGCCAGTTAACGCTACGCGTAAACGGTTCCCTGGTGGCTCATTCATCTGACCATAAACTAACGATACTTTATCAAGTACGTTTGATTCTTTCATTTCATGATAGAAGTCGTTACCCTCACGAGTACGTTCACCCACACCAGTAAATACTGAGTAACCTGAGTGCTCGATCGCGATGTTACGAATTAATTCCATCATGTTAACGGTTTTACCCACACCCGCACCACCAAATAGACCAACTTTACCACCTTTTGCAAATGGACAAATTAAGTCGATAACTTTGATACCGGTTTCAAGTAATTCTGTTGAGTTAGCCAACTCTTCGTATGTTGGTGCTGCACGGTGAATTGCCCAACGCTCTTCTTCACCAATCGGACCTGCTTTATCAACAGGATCACCAAGTACGTTCATAATTCGGCCAAGTGTTTTTGTTCCTACAGGAACTTCTATGCCGTGACCTGTATTTACTACTTTAAGTCCACGTCTTAAACCATCAGATGAGCCCATTGCAATACAACATACAACGCCACCACCTAATTGTTGCTGAACTTCCAGAACTAATTTTTCAGTGCCAGTTTCCACTTCTAATGCATCATATACCTTTGGTACTGCATCTTCTGGGAATTCGACATCAACCACCGCACCGATGATCTGGACAATCTTTCCAGTAGCCATTTTTATTCCTCTACGTCTTTTTCTTAACTATAAGCCAATATTTAGCACTAACCTGAAACAGCAGCTGCACCCGATACAATATCAATTAATTCGTTGGTAATCGCACCTTGACGTGCTTTGTTATACACAATTTGTAATTCATTAATTAAATTTGCACCGTTATCGGTTGCTGCTTTCATGGCCACCATTCTTGCTGCTTGTTCACTCGCTAAATTGTCAACCACCGCTTGATAGACTTGTGATTCAATATAACGACGTAAAATCACATCTAATAATGATTTTGCATCTGGCTCATAAATATAATCCCATGATGAAGCTTTTAGCTCTTTATCTTCTGAATGGGGTAATGGTAATAATTGCTGTATTGTCGGCTTTTGGGACATGGTATTAATAAATTTATTAGTTACTATATATAATTTATCAATTTTACCGTTGTCATATGCCTCAAGCATTGTTTTTACCGGACCAATTAAATCAGATAAAGTGGGTTCGTCACCTAAATTAGTTACTTGGGTTAAAATATTCGTTTTTACTGAAGAGAAAAACGATACCCCACGTGAACCAATTAAAGCCACATCTGCTTCAACACCTTTCTCTTGCCATGCTGACATATCAGCGATAACAGTTTTGAAAAGATTGATATTTAATCCACCACATAAACCACGATCGGTTGATATGATAAGATAGCCAACTCGCTTTACATCTCTTTCTTCTAAATAGGGATGTTTGGCGCCTATTTGAGCTAACGCTAAATGTCCAATTACTTCACGAATCATTTCAGCATATGGACGACTAGCAGCCATTCTGTCCTGCGTTTTACGCATTTTAGAGTTGGCTACCATTTCCATCGCTTTGGTGATCTTTTGCGTACTTTGGATACTGGCAATTTTCGTTCTAATCTCTTTTGCATTAGCCATTTGTTACCTCACCCTTACCAAGTTTGAGTTGATTTAAAGCTTTCAAGCAATGCTTTTAACTTACTTTCAATCTCATCGTTGTAATTGCCTGTCTCGTCGATCTGTTTTACAAAATCGGCATATTGACTATGGGCATAAGATAGAAGTGCTGTTTCAAATGATAATACTTTAGCAAGTTCAACATCTTCTAGATAACCACGCTCAGCGGCATAAAGTACAATTGATTGCTCTGCAACAGTCATTGGTGAATATTGCTTTTGTTTGAGTAATTCAGTTACTTTTTCACCGTGGCTTAATTGGTTTCTTGTTGCTTCGTCTAAGTCAGATGCAAATTGTGAGAAAGCGGCTAATTCACGATATTGTGCAAGTGCTGTACGAATACCGCCTGATAATTTTTTCATTATCTTAGTTTGAGCAGCACCACCCACACGAGAAACCGAGATACCTGGGTTTACCGCAGGACGGATACCCGAGTTAAATAAGCTGGTTTCAAGGAAGATCTGACCATCTGTAATCGAAATTACGTTAGTTGGTACGAATGCAGAAACGTCACCCGCTTGAGTTTCGATAATTGGTAACGCAGTTAATGAACCGGTTTTACCTTTTACTTCGCCTTTAGTGAACTCTTCAACATAAGCTTCGTTAACACGAGCTGCACGTTCAAGTAAACGTGAGTGAAGATAGAACACGTCACCAGGGTAAGCTTCACGTCCAGGTGGGCGACGAAGTAGTAATGAAATTTGACGATAAGCAACGGCTTGTTTAGATAAATCATCATAAACAATTAGTGCATCTTGTCCGCGGTCACGGAAGTATTCTCCCATAGCACAACCCGCGTAAGGTGCTAAGTATTGTAATGCTGCTGATTCAGATGCTGATGCAACAACCACAATGGTATTTTTAAGTGCACCGTGCTCTTCAAGTTTACGCACTACGTTAGCAATAGTTGATTGTTTTTGACCGATTGCGACGTAAATACATTTAACACCAGAATCACGTTGATTAATAATGGCGTCGATGGCTAATGCGGTTTTACCGGTTTGACGGTCACCGATGATAAGTTCACGTTGACCACGACCAATTGGAATCATTGAGTCAACCGCTTTATAACCAGTTTGTAACGCTTGGTCAACAGATTGACGATCGATAACGCCTGGCGCAACAACTTCTACAGGTGAGAAGCCGTCATGTTGAATCGAACCTTTACCATCAATTGGTTCACCAAGTGTGTTAATAACACGGCCTAATAAACCATCACCTACTGGTACCTGTAAAATACGGCCAGTACATTGTACTTTCATCCCTTCAGATAAGTCTTCGTATGGTCCCATGACCACCGCACCAACAGAATCTCTTTCAAGGTTTAATGCCATTGCATATCGGTTACCTGGCAATGCAATCATTTCGCCTTGCATGACATCAGTTAATCCGTGGATTCGAAGGATACCATCACTTACTGAGATGATCGTTCCTTCATTGTGAGCATCACTCACAATATTGAACTGAGCTATCCGCTCTTTAATTAGTTCACTTATTTCAGTTGAATTTAGCTGCATTATCAGTCCCCTTAAGACTGTAGAACGTCATTTAGTCGATTTAGACGTCCTCTGATACTACTATCAATAACCATATCGCCCGTACGAATAATAAAACCAGAAATGAGCGATTTATCAATATGACATTTTAGTTTTACTTTTCGTGATAAACGTTTTTCGACAGCGACAGAAATTTTATCAAGTTGTTCGCTAGTTAGCTCATTGGCAGAAATTACATCAACGTCTGCTTGGGCTTCTCTCTCTAAACAGTATTGCTCAAACAATGTTAACACTTCAGGAAGAAGGGATAAGCGTTTGTTTTCAGCCATCACTTTAATAAAATTAGTGCTAAACTCATCAAGCACATCTTTACAGATGTTGATGAGTAAGTTAGCCACTGAATCGGTTTTCATGTCAGATGTTAAAATGCTTTTTATTTGAGCATCTTTGCTCACTTCAGCAGTTAACACTAACATTTTGTGCCATGATTCGATGCTATTTTTTTCAACAGCAAAGTCGAAAGCGGCTTTAGCATAAGGGCGAGCAATCGTAATTAAGTCAGCCATTGCTCTATTCTCCTTATAGTTCAGCTACGAGTTTATCAATGATGTCGCTGTTAGCGGCTTCATTAACAGAACGTTCAATAATTTTTTCTGCACCGGCAATAGCGAGTGTAGCGACTTGTTGTTTAAGCTCTTCACGAGCGCGTTTACGCTCAGCCTCAACTTCAGCAAGTCCTTGAGCAACAATCCTTTCTTTTTCACGAGTAGCTTCTTGTTTAGCTTCTTCTAGAATGGCTGCTTTGCGTTTATTCGCTTGCTCAATAATTGCATTAGCCTCAACCTTAGCCTGTTGCATTATGTCAGATGTATTTGCTTTGGCTAATTCCAAATCTTTTTTTGCTGTTTCTGCTGAAGCTAATCCTTCCGCTATCTCTTTTTGGCGTTTTTCAATCGCTCGGATAACCGGAGGCCAAACAAACTTCATACAGAACCAAACAAACAATACAAATGTAATTGCTTGGCCGAGGAGAGTTGCGTTCATATTCATGAGACAATTCCTCTTAAATTATTATTAACCAGCAACAGCAAAAATAACATATAGCGCAATACCCACACAAATCATAGGAATCGCATCAACTAAGCCCATAACGATAAAGAATTGTGTACGTAACATAGGCATTAATTCTGGTTGACGAGCAGCTCCTTCTAAGAATTTACCACCTAATAGACCGATACCAACTGCACCACCGATTGCAGCTAATCCCATCATTATGCCCGCGGCTACAAATAACATACTCATACTATCCATTATATACTCCAGTTTATTATCTAAAAAAAGTTAAAATTAATGATCTTCTGTTGTTGAGGCCATCGCTAAATAGACGATAGTCAACACCATAAAAATAAATGCTTGTAAGGTGATTATCAAAATATGGAAGATAGCCCATGGTAGTGATAATACCCATTGTGACCACCAAGGTAATAATGCTGCTATTAAGATGAAGATAAGTTCACCAGCATACATGTTACCGAAGAGTCGTAATCCTAAAGAAACAGGTTTAGCCAATAAGCTAACAAGTTCAAGGACTAAATTGATTGGTGCAAATGACCAATGATTAAATGGATGCAAGGTGTATTCTTTAATAAACCCTGAAATCCCTTTATATTTGATTGAATAAATGATGATAAGTGCAAAGACACCGAGTGACATTGACATTGTGATACTCACGTCGGCTGTCGGTACGACTCTTAAATGAGATAGACCTAAATATTGTCCCGCATAAGGTAGGAAATCAACAGGGATTAGATCCATTAAGTTCATTAAAAATACCCAGATAAACACAGTAAGTGCTAAAGGGGCAATGAGTTTATTTTGACCTGTGAACATGTCTTTGACAGTATTATTTACAAATTCAAAGATCATCTCTACCGCACATTGAAGTTTACCTGGTACGCCACTCGTCGCTTTCCTTGCTACACGATGGAAAATCCATAAGAAAAGCACACCAAGTACAATTGAGAAGAACAAGGAATCAAGATTAAAGGTCCAAAAACCAGAACCAACTTGTAAGTTCTCCAGATGGTGTTTTATATAAGCTTGCGGTGAAGCTGGAGAGGAAACTGCCATATAACCCTCTTACCTATTTTAAAAATAAAAACTACAGTTTGTTTTTGCCTTAAAAGGTATAAACAATCACTGCAATAACCGAAGCTATTATTTTAAACCTAATTCCCTATAATAAGTCAACAACTGATTAAAAAAATAAAGAATTTAGACACTTTTTACTAATTTTGTGTAAAGAATAACAGCTTTACCGCTCACTTTATTAGAAATATTGTTCATCAATAGCTTAATTAATGATGAAAAAACAGGCTAATTTGATGCTTTAACTGCATTGGCAATTTGTTCCGCTAATTTTTGCACTTGAGAGTGATTACTACCTTCTACCATTACGCGGATAAGCGGTTCGGTGCCGGATTTGCGTATCAATACCCGACCTTCATTGCCAAGTTGCGTTTCTGCCTGTTCAATTGCAGATTTGACCGCAGCATTGGCTAATGGGTTTCCTGTATAACGAACGTTAATTAATATTTGTGGTAGCATGGTCATGCCTTGACATAATTCAGCGAGTGACATGTTATTTCTTATCATTGCAGCTAGAACTTGTAAGCCTGCAACAATACCATCGCCTGTTGTGGTTTTATCAAGTAAAAGGACATGGCCTGAATTTTCTGCACCTAATCGCCAATTTTTTTCAACCAGCATTTCAAGCACATAACGGTCCCCCACTTTTGCTCGTACAAATGGGATGCCAAGATTTTTAAGGGCGATTTCAAGTCCCATGTTGCTCATCAAGGTTCCGACAACGCCACCTTTAAGTTGACCTTGCCTTAAGGCTTCACGAGCAATAATGTAAATAATTAAATCACCATCAATTCTATTGCCTTTATGATCGACCATAATGATGCGGTCACCATCACCATCAAGAGCAAAGCCCAAGTCAGCTTTTTCTTCAAGGACAGTTTTAGTTAATGCTTTTACATCAGTAGCACCACAGTTTTCATTAATATTGACTCCATCCGGTTCGCAACCAATTTTTATTACTTTAGCACCAAGTTCTCGAAGTACTTTTGGGGCAATGTGGTAAGTGGCTCCGTTGGCACAATCCACAACAACTTTTAGTCCTGATAGACTTAAGTCGTGATCAAAGGTGCTTTTACAAAATTCGATATATCGACCCGCTGCATCGGTTATTCGGCTTGCTCGGCCAAGTTGTTTTGATTCAACACAGTCGATCTGTTTTTCAAGCTCGGCTTCGATTTCTAATTCAATGGCGTCATCGAGTTTTCGCCCTTCAGTTGAGAAAAATTTAATACCGTTATCATAAAAAGGGTTATGGGAGGCCGATATGACTACACCCGCATCAGCCCGAAATGTGCGAGTTAGATAAGCAATGGCAGGTGTTGGCATTGGTCCAGTAAAAGCAGCAGCGACGCCCGCGGAGGCAAATCCTGCTTCTAAAGCCGATTCAAGCATATAACCTGAAATACGAGTATCTTTACCGATGAGGACTTTTTTAACACCATCTTTAGCCAGTACTCGTCCTGCTGCCCAGCCTAACTTGAGGGCGAAATCAGGCGTGATAGGATATTCTCCAACTTTTCCACGAATACCATCTGTCCCAAAATATTTCCGATTAGACATGTTATTTCCTCATACTAAAGTTTTTTATTTGACCAATTGCCTTTCTTATAAGTCGTTTTTTATCCTATAAAAGGAAGCGAAGTAAAATTATTCTCGATTGTCATTAGCAAATTTTAATAATACTTGGCTCTCTTTTATAAAACGTTCAGCATAACTGCCAAACCATTTAGTTACTTCATTAAAATTTTCAATGAATTTAGCTTTATTTCGTTGTTCAATTAATTTAACCATTTGTCCAAAACATTCATAATAGCGTTTGATTAATTCAATATTTTCATCTGACGCCATGATGATATCGGCATAAAGAACGGGATCTTGAGCAAATAAGCGACCAACCATCATTAACTCCAAGCGATAAATAGGTGATGATAAGGTAATTAATTGTTCTAAATCAGCGTGTTCTCGTTGTAAATTTACACCATATGAGAACGAAGTAAAATGGCGTAATGCTTGAATAAACGACATACATTTGTCATGCTCTTTGGCATCAATCGCGCACAAATTGGCTCCCCAAATTCGCATCTGTTCAATTAACCATTGATATTGCTCAGGATATCGACCTTGGCAGTAGACAATGACTTGTTTGGCTAAATTTGGCACGTCCGGACCAAACATTGGATGCAATCCAACCACAGGCCCCGCGTGTTTGGCTAGCATGGCTTGTAAAGGTTTGACTTTGATTGATGTAAAATCGGTTAAAATGCAATCTTTAGGTAACGGTGGTAATTGTTCAATGATTTCGCATGTTTTGTTGATAGGCACTGTAACAATAACGGCAGCGGCATCAGCGACAACTTCGGCTGCTTGATGCATGGTTTTTGAACCTAAGGTTTTAACTTCATAACCTGATAGGGTAAATAGTTTGGCAAATAGTCTACCCATTTGTCCATTACCACCAATGATGACAATTGAGCCTTTGCCGTTGTAAACTTTTTTAAAACCTTTGTCGTTTTCACTGATATAGGACTCACGCATTAATCGGCGTAAAATATCTTCAATTAAGGCGGGTGATATGCCTAAGTTTTCAGCTTCTTGTTTACGTTTAGCTAACATATCGGCTTCACGTTTAGGATCATAAATCGGAATTCCATGCTCGCTTTTTACCTCACCAACTTCAGCAACTAATGCTAGTCGTTGACTAATTAAAGCTAAAATTGATTTGTCAACTTCATCAATTTTATGACGCAATGAAAGTAATTCCTTAGACATATTGTTGATCCTTTAATCACTAGTTATAGCTTTCGCTGTAATTGCTTAACAGTATAACGTATTTTTGGTAGCATGGGTCAATTGCAAAATTAAATCAAATACAATAAATTTATGATTAAAGTTTTATCTTTTAATATTAATAGTATTCGTATTAGAATCCATCAATTAGCTGCGATTATTGAAAGACATCAGCCCGATATCATTGGTTTACAAGAGACTAAAGTTCATAATGACCAATTTCCAATCGAAGAACTTAAGCAATTTGGCTACCATTTATATTATCACGGTCAAAAAGGTTATTATGGTGTAGCCTTATTGACTAAGCAAAAACCGTTATCGGTCGAATGTGGTTTTCCGACCGATGAAGATGGTGCACAATGTCGATTAATGGTAGCTGAGTTTCCGACTAGCAAAGGTAATTTAACCGTCATTAATGGTTATTTCCCGCAAGGTGAAAGTTTGCATAATGAAATTAAATATCCAGCTAAGCGTAAATTTTATCAAGATTTAATTGAATATATACAGGATCGACAGCTGAATAGCCAATTATCACTCATTATGGGTGATATGAATATTTGCCCAACTGATTTAGATATTGGGATTAATGAAAATAACCGCAAACGGTGGTTAAGTGCGGGTAAATGCTCTTTTTTACCTGAAGAGCGTGAATGGATAAATAATTTAATGGCAGCAGGTTATACTGATACTTACCGTCATGCCAATCCAGATACACAGAGATTTTCTTGGTTTGATTATCGTTCCAGAGGTTTTAGTGTAAAAACCGGATTAAGAATCGATCTTATTTTAGCTAGTGAAAAACTTATGCAGTATTGTGGTGAAACCGGTATTGATTACGATATTCGTGGTATGGAAAAACCTTCCGATCATGCGCCAATTTGGGCTGACTTTGATTTAGATTAAACTTGTTAGGATAATAGTATGCACAATAGTTCGATTTTATCGGTAAAAGATCTTAATCAATTAGTTAAAGGTCTGCTTTCTGATGCTATTGGGCAAGTTTGGTTAGTTGGTGAAATTTCCAATTTTTCTCGCCCAGCTTCAGGTCATTGGTATTTCACTTTGAAAGATGATATTGCGCAGGTGCGCTGTGCCATGTTTCGTAATAATAATTATCGTACGGGATTTACCCCTCAAAATGGTCAACAAGTTTTAGTTAATGCCTCGGTAACTCTTTATGAAGCACGTGGTGATTATCAATTGGTTATTAATCAATTGCAACCGGCTGGTGCTGGTTTGTTACAACAAAAATTTGAGCAACTAAAGCAAAAACTGTCAGAAGAAGGATTGTTTGATCCGATTTATAAAAAGTCGTTACCTGATAATATTCGTACGGTTGGGATTATTACTTCGTCAACAGGTGCAGCACTACATGATATTTGTCAGATATTAAACCGGCGCGATCCAAGTCTGAATTTGATTATTTACCCAACGTCGGTACAAGGTACTGAAGCAGCGGCACAAATTGCCAGAATGATTCAAATCGCAAATATTCGCCAAGAATGTGATGTTTTAATTGTTGGGCGAGGAGGGGGATCGCTTGAAGATCTTTGGTCATTTAATGAGGAGCTTTTAGCCAGAGCTATTTTTGCTAGTCAATTACCTATTATTAGTGCTGTTGGTCATGAAGTTGATTTCACCATTGCTGACTTTGTTGCTGATGTGCGCGCCGCTACCCCATCGGCAGCAGCTGAGTTGGTTAGCTGGGATAAGCTAGAGCAGATTAAAAGTTTACAAGTTCAAGAACAATACTTATGTATGGCGATTGATTACTATTTGGTACGTCGACGAGAATTATTAAATAAGCGTTATCAACGATTGCAATCACAACATCCTCAAACTAAATTATCTAAGCAATTAAATCGTTTATTAACTAGTCGTCATGCTTTATTTGAAAATATGCAGCACTATTTATCTAAACAATCCTATCGTCATAATGTGTTGGATAAATATTTGTTACGTGTTTCACCACAACATAAAGTGCTCTATTATGGTCAAAACCTAGAGAGAAAACAGCAGCAACTGATTAATCTGGTTCAAAAAAGGTTAACGGACGCTAAGCATGAATTTGTATTAAAAGCATCTCAGCTTAATAGTGTTAGTCCACTTGCTACTTTAGATCGTGGTTATTCAGTAACGACTAACCAGCAACAACAAGTGATAAGAACGGTTGAACAAGTGTCTATGGGTGACTTTATTTTAACCCAGCTTAAGACAGGTAAATTAATCAGCCAAATTGTTGAGATAGATAAAAAAAATAAGTAAAACTGCTCTTTTTTCAATAATGTTTAACTCAACACATTGGATAAAATTGCACCTCAAATAGTATTAAGGATATAATATCTGACATGTTGGAAAATACTAAGAGAATAAAGTGGTTATACATCCTCCAATAGGTATTGATTTAGGTACTACCAATAGTTTAATTTGTGTTTGGCAAAACGGCCAGCCGACACTAATTCCCAATTCAATAGGTGAAGTTGTTACTCCTTCAGCTGTCAGCATTGATGAAGATAATACCATTTTGGTTGGTCATGCGGCTTTATCTCGTTTAACTACTCATCCTAGTCGTAGTGCAGCAGCATTCAAACGTTTTTTAGGTTCAAGTAAAGTTTTTGAGTTGGGCGTTCAAAAATTTACCCCAACAGAACTTTCAGCATTAGTTTTAAAATCATTAAAAGCGGATGCTGAAGCTTTCTTGAAACAAGAAATTCGTGATGTCGTGATTTCCGTTCCCGCTTATTTCAATGACGAACAGCGTAAACAAACTCGCTTTGCTGCTGAGCTTGCAGGATTAAACGCAGTCCGTCTAATCAATGAGCCCACCGCTGCTTCAATGGCGTATGGATTACATGAAGAACAATCAGGAAATACGCTGGTTTTTGACTTAGGTGGTGGCACATTTGATGTGACAGTATTGGAATATGCAATGCCTATCATTGAGGTTCATGCATCAGCAGGCGATAACTACTTAGGCGGTGAAGATTTTACCCATGAAATAGTTAAAGCATGTTTGAGTGAATGGGAACTTAAACAAGAAGATATTCCTGTCGATGATTATGCGCGTTTATTGGATTTAGCTGAACAATTAAAATGTAAGCTAAGTGGTGAGCAAATGCATAATTTGACATGGTTTTGGCAAGATAAGCAATGGCAATTTTCATTAAATGAAGTAAGAGCTAAGTCAATTTGGTTACCATTACTCAATCGATTACGAGCGCCAGTTGAACAAGCATTAAGTGATGCTCGCTTAAAGGCTAATGAACTCGAACATATTGTTTTAGTTGGTGGTTCATCGCAATTAGGTGTGGTTCGTGAGTTAGTGACAAAGTTATTTGGTAAACTGCCTTATCGTCATATCAATCCAACTACTATTGTTGCACAAGGTGCAGCTGTTCAGGCGGCATGTCGTTTGCGAAATGCCGATGTTGAAGAGGTTATTCTAACCGATGTTTGCCCATATACACTTGGTATTGAAATTTCTTCGGGTAATATTAAAGGGTTATTTTCGCCAATTATTGAGCGTAATACGATAGTTCCAACTTCAAAGGTCAAAACGTTTTACACTTCATACCCTCAACAAAAAAGTATTATGCTTTCTGTTTATCAAGGTGAGAATCCAAAGGTTGAAAATAACGTTTTAATTGATGAATTTGAAGTGCCAGTCACACCTATGGAAAAAATACAAGGTATTGATGTTCGCTTTAGTTATGATTTAAATGGTTTGCTTGAAGTCGACGTGGTATTACTTGAAACAGGGGCATTGCATGGTAAAGTGATTGATCACAGTCCGATTGGATTAACCGATAAACAAAAACAAGAAAGCCATGACCGATTAGCGGCACTTAAAATTCATCCTCGTGATGAAATGTTAAATCGTACTTTATTAGCAAGGTTAGAGCGAGCATGGGCACAATCATTGGGTGATGAACGACTACTCATTGGCTCTTATATCGAAGCTTTTATGGAAGTCTTAAATCAGCAAAATCTTGAAGAGATAGAACAGGTTCGAAGCGAAATTGAATCGAATCTTAACGATCTTAATCGATAATCAGATAGATTTAGAAAATCCCCTTTGATCATAATTAAATATCTTTTCAAAGGGGATAGTATACAAAGGAGAAAGTATAAGCCGTATCTTTGCTTAGCTATCTAATGGTGGTCCATAGCGATTAGTTTGATTAATTGAGGGTGAGAAAATAGAAAGACGATATTTTCCACTACTATATGCATCATTTGAACGTCGCCTAATTGCAAAAATAATATTAATTATAATTAATGCAAATAATATATAGTAAATCATATGATGAGATGATTTCACCCCACTTAACTTTATTATCAAAAAACTTAATATCGCGGTGACGCAACATATTTGATTATAAAAACCTTTGCCATTGGTTCGACCATTCCAACGCCATATTTGATTCGATTTATTTTTAGGTAGTGATTTTGCTTCAAGGTTCTTTTGATTTTCAATATTTTTTGCTAGAAGCAGTGTCGAGCATAAACGTAATATTAAATCATTATCCGTATCACCTTTAATATTCTCCAGTTTATTAATTTTATCATCATTGAAAATCATATTATCGTCAGATAAATTTTCATTAAGGGCTTTCAATTGTTTTAATGATTCATAAATATCACGATTTTTTTTCCTAAATGAGGAGGAGATTGATAGTTTGCTCTCAAATGCTTTAGCTAATTGTTGCAATGCTTCATCATCACCAGCTAATTTTTGTAAGATCTGATGTAACTCCTGTTTTTGATTCAGTTTATTTAAGATTATTGTATGGAGTAGCATTAAATATGCTGGTGAGTGGTTAGCTAATTTAGCTTGCCATAATTGATCTATATTTTGTTTGATATCGGTAAAATTAACATCCTCAGGTATATCAATAAAATATTCAATGGCATTAGGGTAATTACATAACATACTACTAGTTAGCTTGTTATTACAATCGATCAGATTATATAACTCAACTTCATTTTGCCATTCATTAGACTTAAAAGTATTTAATAATGGTGTGAGTTGATCATCATCAGGCAAATGAAATAACTGATTATTTTTCCTAATGAAATTTGCAGCTTTAAACGGCGAATTACCAATAGTCACGACCAATAGACAATGACGATACCATTGCCAATATGCATCTTTATTATCAGTAATTAACTCGACTGGTAATTTGGGTAAATTATCTCGCCCTCTGAAATGAAAATATATTGGCCAGTCAAACATCTCCATATTGCGATAGTTAATATTTCTATATAAATTTAGTTTAGCTGTGTCTGGAATATCATCGAATCTATCTAGCCATAAACGACCAAATAAAACATATTCACCATTTTCATCTGGGTCAAACTTAGTTGGAATAATAGTATCATCATAATATAACCAAGTTTTAAATTCTTGGACTGGTGAAAGTTTTGTTAGCCATTCAAGGTGCTGTTTAGACTGGCGTTGTAGATTTTGTAAGATAAATTGTTCAAATTGATCTTCAAAGTGATCATTTAAGATTGCATGTAATAATGTTTCATTACCGTGTCGTAACATAATTGCATGACGATATAAGCGATAAAAGCTACTGGTTCCATCATCATGTAATAATGTATATAACACTTGGCGATAATTCCAATTAATATCAGTTGCCCATCTAATAACATTAGCAATTTCTTCTGGGTAATCTTCTATTTTTAATTTAAACAATCGCGAGTTTGTAGATGTAGTAAGCTGGGGTATCGCATATAAATATTTATTATCAGTTTCAGCGGGTAGACAATATGATTGATTAAGTGCAAGGAGCAGTAAAGGTAAATAATTTTGATGTTTTTTGGTACACCACTCAATTAACCCAATAGTAGCTTGCTCTTGATATTGTGGTAAATTATATAACTCTATCCAGAATTGAAAGGCATTTTCTTCATCTTCAAGTAAAGAGTATTGTATTGCTGCAACAACTTTCCATTGATTAGCTTCATCTTGATTGGAATTAGCGATGCGAGTTAAAGCATACTCTAATAAACTTTTATTTTTCACTTTAGCAAAGCTATGCCAATGAGCTAAATCTTCCATCAATTCCTGGTTATTGGGTAAGTAAATCACAGTATGAATAGAAAAATACTTATTTAATTCCTTATAAGGTTTATCCCAAAAAATCCATTGCGCATTACGCACATAATTGATAGTTTCATTTTGTACTGCTTTATTATTTTTAGGTAGGCAGTTATAGTCAAACAAATCACCTCGTTCAATGTGATCGAAAAAATTCTCGTACATTTCAATCTTATCAGGATAGTGATCCATCACTTGTTGGCGCCAACGTAAATTTTCTGCCAATATTTTTAAGCAAGTAAGTGATACGGTTAATGTATCATAACTGATATCTAACATTTTCCATTTGGCAATATCTAATACAGACATTGGGTAATCAAAAAAGGAGGCAATAAACTTTTGCCATTCATCAACATCATTGCAGCGAGCAGGATCATCTAGTAATGCTTGATAATTATCACAGATCTCTTTAACTTGGCGTTCTTCTTCGGTAATGCTTACTTCCTCTTGCTCTTGCTCTTGCTCTTGATTGGACTGTTCATCTGTTTCTTCTGGTGACTTTGCGTATTGCATCGCCAATTCATAAGCTTCCCGTAAAGCTTTAAAGCCTACTGGATCTGTTTCGGGGTGATATTGCGGAAGTTTTGCTCGATAAGCATTACGAATTTCTGTTATATCAATGGTTTTATCAATACCCAATAATTGCCAAAAATTATTATTCATGACCAAGCATACTCCATTAAAGATTGTGGTTTTTCTATTTCTTCAAGTTCGATATACCAAGGTAAGTGATGATAGGGGGAGTCTTCATTGGAATATAACTTGGACATAGTCCAATTACGCGATGAGCGACATAATTCGCAACGTAGCTGCTCTAAATCTTCTTTATTGGATAATGATTCCCAATATTGATACCCAATAAACCAACCTGAAAAATAGCTTTGCCAAGATGAATAATAGTGCTGAGCTCGTAGCGCTATTCTATAAAAAATCCATAGTGCTTCATCTTCAGTAATGAACATATTGCTGGTGCCATTGCGTAATAGATAGCCCATTCTTGCATAATCAAAACTACGTATGCCACCAACACCACACTCGGAATAGGTTTTTTCTACATATTCAATTAAGACTTTATCGTAATCGCAGTGTTTTTCAATATATTTAAGCCAATGAGGAGCGGTTAATCTTGGGTACATAAAATAGTGTTTGGATAAAGCCGGCGCATGACCATCATCAACCATATCAAAAATCATTGATAATAGGCTTTCTCGAGAGTCAATGCCCCAGTCTTTTTTCATATCAGTATAATTTCGTTCTGGATAAAAATAAGGTGAGGTATAACTTGCGCCTTCTTCTTTATTTAATGCAACCATTGGTGCAGATAATCCAAATAACCAATCGATACAATCTTGATGCATAGCTTAACTCTGTTAATGTTTATTATTAATCTGTGTAAAAAGATAGCAGATTTTATAGAAAAATAAATGTTTGTTTTAACAAGTAGAGTAATTGCTTTCTTGAGATATGTTAATTAAAAATAATCAAATAACTTTTACATTTCAGAATAATAAAATTATTTTGCAAATCATTATCTACAAGGCATAATAAAAAGAATTTATCAGTATTTGAATTTTACTGAGCTGTAAATAAAAGGAGTAATAATGAAAAAAATTGTCTTAGTTGCTGTATTAGTATCGGGTGCTTTAATGCTACAAGGTTGTGTCGCGGCTGTTATTGGTGTCGGCGCTGGCGCTACAGCAAAAGTTGCAACCGATCCACGTACTACTGGAACGCAAGTTGATGATACAACGCTCAATACCAGAATGAATAATAAGCTAAGCGAAAATGGTCCTTTCTTTATAGGCTCTCGTATTTCTTCAAGTACCTATGATGGCAATATTATTTTAACTGGCCAAGCGAATGCAGAACAAATTGAAAAGGCTGAACGTCTTGCATATCAAGTTGAAGGTGTGAAGAAAGTTTACAACCAAATTCGTTCAGGTGAGCCTGTCGGTGCTGGAACTATCAGTAATGATATGTGGATAACAACAAAAGTTAAATCGCAACTTGTCATGAATTCCAAAACAAAAGCACGTAATATCAAAGTGGTAACTGAAAATGGCGAAGTGTTTTTAATTGGCATTGTTACCAGTGAAGAAGGGCAAGAAGCCGCTAATGTTGCAAGTAAAGTTGCTGGCGTGAAGAAAGTTGTTACATTATTCACTCAACGCTAATCATAAGTAGTTAAAAAAAGGAGAATTTATTCTCCTTTTTTTACATCATTAGTTAACAATTTAATTCGTTCAATTATTTTATCTAGTCCTTGCTGCCTGGATTGACTCAATTCATCAATAATTTTTAACTGATTTAATATCGCGTGAAAATCAAGAGCCTTAATTTGTTCTGCATTTTTATTATTGGCAATCATAATTAAAACGGCGAGTAACCCTTTAACAATTCGACCTTCGCTGTCACCTTGAAAAATAAATGAATCATCAGGTTGTTTTTTGACTGTTAACCATACTCGATTTTCACAGCCATCAATCTGATTAGCCTCAGTTTTTTGGTCATCAGGAAACGCTGGTAATTGCTTTGATAAAGCAATTAATTGCCGATAACGATCTTGCCAGTTATGTTGCTTAGAAAATAGTTCAAATAGTGGTGATAACATAATAAAACCAGTTAGTAATTAGAGATAAAAGATAAGCAATTAGCGTAAAATCCTAAGTTAATACCTCAATAGCATTTTTCAGTGCTGTAACAAAACTATCAATGTCTTGCTGATTATTATATGGCATTATTGAAATGCGAATAACCCCATGACAGCCAAGTTTATCCATCAACGGCTTTGCACATAAACCACCTGTTCGAATTGCTATGTTTTGTTCACTTAATAAAATAGCGATATCATTATGATGAATGTTATGCATATTAAAGCTAATTATTGGACTATTCTTAACACTGTAGAATTGGATATGGTTCAATTCACTTAATTTTGATTCAGCGTAATTTGCCAATTGTGTTATATAACAATTTAATTGTGCTTCATCCCATTTTTTTAGCCAATCTAATGTTGCTTTAAAACCAAGTATTCCTGCAATATTTTGGGTACCAGCTTCGAATTTATAAGGCAAATCTTCGACTTCAAAATCTGAAAATGTTGTATTTTTCAACATTTTACCGCCACCTTGCCAAACGTCCATCTGTTCTAATAAATGTTGTTTTCCATATAGAACGCCAAGCCCTGTTGGGCCATATAACTTATGGGCAGAAAAAGCGTAAAAATCGATATCTAGCTTTTCAACATCAATTGGCTGATGAACAACACCTTGTGCACCATCTACCACTAAAATGGCATTATGCTGATGAACTAATTGACTAATTTTAACTAAATCCGGGCAAAAGCCAGTAACATTAGACATCTGGGTTATGGCCACAATTTTAGTTTTGGGTGATAGTAATGATGAAAGTTCATTAACATCGGCAGTCCACTTAATTACCTTTGCACCAGTTTGTTTGGCTACGATTAGCCAAGGTAATAGGTTGCTATGGTGCTCTAATTCGCTGACAATTATTTCATCATCGGCCTGTAGTAAAGGTCTCGCATAACTTTGCGCAATTATATTTATTGATTCTGTGGTTCCACGAGTCCAAACAATTTGATGGCTTGATTGACTATGAATAAACTTAGCCACACTTTGCCGAGCTTCACTAATCGCTGTGGTAACTTTTAGTGCATCTTGGTGTAAACTGCGCTGTGCGGTTGCGGTATTATGTGCATAATATTCAACCGTTGTATCAATCATAGTTTGCGGTTTTAACGCAGTAGCAGCCGAATCAAGATAAACAGAGTTACTTAGAGCAGGGAAATCTGCTCTAAATTTTTCAGGTAGTTTATTGTGTAAGTTCAAGCCCAGCAATCCCATTCCAATAACCATTACAGTCTCGTTTATGTTCAATATGTAATGGGTTTGTGCCGTCTTCATTGGCTTTAAATTGTTTAACTATATCAAGCGTTTCAATACCAAGTGGTGAAATACGCACAATATCGACTAACCCTTTCATATCTTTAAGATTATTACCTAAATTGTAACAATAACCACTTTGAGTTTGAATGCCATTTAGTACAAACACCTTTTGTTGTTCTTGAGAAAAGACTTCTCGTCCTACAGGATATTTTATACAGCAAGTTTCACATTTATCTTTTGGTCTATCTTCTGATCTGGCTGTAAAACAACGAGCAGAATAAGCTAATGGCAAATAACCATAACTAAATACTTCAACCTCAAATTTACGATCAATTTTTAAAGAATCAAATTGGTTGAGAACATTATTTAACCAATCACGAGACAGTTCAACAGGCATACACCACCGCACCATACCTTGTTTTTGTAATAATTTTAGCGTAAATGCGTTGTAACAGTTAATCGCTGGGCCAGCGACGAAAGGTACTTTATTATCGTGGGCAATATTAATGGCAGCCAAATCATTAGCTTCAACTAAAAAGTCACCATTATTTACTAATTGTCTTAAATCGTTCAGTTCTGATGGCGCTTCCAGTAACGCAAGGGTAGAGAGTACTACTTGTTTACCAGACTTAGCAATTTCTTTGGCTAAATCTAACCAATTAGGTACTTTCATTTCACGGCGTTTGGTGCATACCGTTTCGCCCATATAAATGATATCAGCTTCACTATCTTTAGCGGCTTGATAAAAAGATTCAGTTTCAATTTTAGGCCAATAATAAAGCACTGGTCCTAATGCATATTTCATAGTTTTGCTCACTATATTTAAATTCTTGAATAGTCAATTGGCTAGCACATTAATATTGAAAACTACTAAGATTATTATATGTTTATTTTATTTTAAAATTTCAATATCAATGCTGACCAATTATTGCCATTTACGGTGATAAGCACCTAAAGTTGTTTGTGTTCCTTCTGAAACAGAGCCTAAGGTATCCATCCAATTCTTTTCAGCTTGGAATGCTTGTGGATTCGCTTTATAGCGATCAATAGCTTGTCTCCATACTTTTGTGACTTGTTCTACATAAGCTGGACTGCGTTGTCTTCCTTCAATTTTAACGGAAGCGATATTTGCTGCAAAAAGCTCCGGTAATAGTTCAATTGTATTTAAACTGGTTGGCTCTTCAATTGGATGATAAAGTGTATTTCCAACAAAATAACGTCCCTTACAAAGTGTTGGATACCCAGCATTTTCACCTTGTTTATGACAATCAATTAAAACATTGTTGAGTCTTGATTCAAGCCCTTTATCGGTCTCTTCCCAACGGACAAATTTTGCAGGAGAGCAAGCGCCAACAGTATTTGGCGATTCACCTGTTAGGTATGAAGATAAATAACAGCGACCTTCCGCCATAATACATAAACTACCAAACGCAAAAACCTCTAAAGGCACGGGTGATACTTGTGATAACTGTTTAACTTGATGCATAGATAACACACGAGGTAAAACAATACGATGCACCTGAAAGTTATTATAATAAAACTTAATTGACTCCTCATTAGTTGATGAGGCTTGCACCGAGACATGACGTTCAAGGTTCGGATACTTCTCAGCAGCATAATCAAGCATCGCTAAATCAGCAATGATTAAAGCATCAGCACCAATGTTAGCTGCAGTATCAACAGCATATTGCCATCGCTCAAAGTTTTCAGGATGAGCAAAGGTATTAATAGCTATATGTAATTTTTTACCGCGCTTGTGAACATAATCTGATGCTTCAACAAGTCGCTTTTCATTAAAATTTAAACCAGCAAAATGGCGAGCATTGGTATCATCTTTTAAACCAATATAGACAGCATCAGCTCCATTATCAATCGCCACTTTTAGGGATGGTAATGAGCCAGCGGGGCAAAGAAGTTCCATAATTATTCCTAACTTAAGTTCGGTATTTTATACGCCATATATTATGCAATAATTCCTAATTTAATGCGAATAATAAGCGAATTTCCAGACAAAAAAACATGTAACTTTATTTTTAATTTAAGTGTATGTATTAAATGATATTTTTACTAAAGAAAATGATTATGATTAATAATCATATTGAATTCAAACGGTAATAGTTAATATATGATAATTTACGATGTGATGAATAAAAAACCAGATATTTATAATTTAAATTTCTGGTTTTTATAATCAAAAAAGAATTTTATAACCGATTAATTAAAATCAATCTTTTATATGGTTAGCATACTATATTGCTAATAATTAATTCTTATTTAAAAGCATCTTCAAGTTGTATGAAATTTTTTTCTGAATTTAATTGAGTTATACAATTATTGATTAATTTTGAAGTAATATTTTGGACCAACTGATAGTTATTACTTTCCCATGCATCAAAAGTTTTGGTTTTATCATCTAGCGGTAAACTATCGCTAGAACAAGTAAAAGTAAATCCATTGGTTTTAATGAATGTTTGGTAAATAAAATTGTATTTATTATCAGTTATACCATCATAAATTAGTTTAAATTTATAAGGTTGAATAGTTATGGTGTGTTCTTTTTGTTTGTTGGCTTTTATTTTTTTTAATATTGTATATAACTGAGGTTTTAAAAGCTCCATGGTTTTATTTGGTACTGAATTTACATAACTACCTTTTAAATCTGTTTTTGAAAAAGTATTTACATTTCCACCAAGGTTACCAAAAAATGCAGTGGCAAATTGAACCATTTTTACTCCAACAGCTTGTGCTGTATCACCTCGGGTAACAACGTTTAAATAATTATTAGTATCATTAATTACCTGCCCATTAATGGCATTTTCAGTTATTACATTAATATTCGTGCCATTATTTAAGGTAATTACCTCTGTTTCTACAATCTTTGTTCTTGGTAATGATTCTCTATTTCCAGAACATCCAAATAATATGAACAAACTACAACTTAATAAAGCGTATTTAAAAATTTTCATAATTTTATGTTTCCTTTTGTATATTTTTATTTCATCAAATTATTTTTTATCTCCATAAATAATAAGTTAATATTTGAAGCATCTTTATTATTGTATTGAATATGACATTTGTCTAGATTTTGTTCATTATATTTCTGAAGAACATATTAGTGTGCTAGCTAAAGCAATTTAATTTGTGAGGGGTTTTATTTTTCAAAGAGCGCTAATCTTTTTTCCATATTCCGTTAATTCTTTATCTTTCCAGTTTCATTTTACCCAAGCTAGATAAGCTTTTCGTCTAGCTTTAAAACATTTAGGTTTTATGCAAATAATGTGCTTCTTTAAATGGGGAGGGGCTTAGTTTACAAGATGAGAAAGTCTAAACTTAAAATATGCATTTTCATTCGAAAACTTCACAATTTGATATTTACATAGGTATTACACAAAATTTATAGTTTCATATTAAATCCATTAAATTCAAGTAAGTATGTTAAATTCATTAAATAGTATAATTATAACTTTTATTATTAAATTTTGTTTTTTTATT
>NZ_LZGP01000037.1:0-247509 GCF_001690445.1 Gilliamella sp. wkB195 | reverse complement strand
TTAGGTCGTCAAGTAGGTGTTCCTTACATCATCGTATTCTTAAATAAATGCGATATGGTTGATGATGAAGAATTATTAGAATTAGTTGAAATGGAAGTACGTGAACTTCTATCTCAATACGATTTCCCAGGTGATGACACTCCAGTAATTCGTGGTTCAGCGTTAAAAGCGTTAGAAGGCGATGCAGCATGGGAAGAAAAAATTGTTGAATTAGCTGAAGCTTTAGACAGCTATATTCCGGAACCAGAGCGTGATATCGATAAACCATTCCTACTTCCAATTGAAGACGTGTTCTCAATTTCAGGACGTGGTACAGTGGTAACAGGTCGTGTAGAACGTGGTGTAATCAAAGTTGGTGAAGAAGTTGAAATCGTTGGTATCAAACCAACAACAAAAACAACTTGTACTGGCGTTGAAATGTTCCGTAAATTACTAGACGAAGGTCGTGCTGGTGAGAACGTAGGTGTATTACTACGTGGTACAAAACGTGAAGAAATCGAACGTGGTCAAGTATTAGCAAAACCAGGTTCAATCACACCACATACAGATTTTGAATCAGAAGTATATATCCTAAGCAAAGATGAAGGTGGTCGTCATACTCCATTCTTCAAAGGCTACCGTCCACAGTTCTACTTCCGTACAACTGACGTAACTGGTACTATTGAATTACCAGAAGGCGTAGAAATGGTAATGCCAGGTGATAACATCAAAATGACAGTATCATTAATTCACCCAATCGCAATGGCAGACGGCTTACGTTTCGCTATCCGTGAAGGTGGTCGTACTGTTGGTGCTGGTGTTGTTGCTAAGGTTATTAAATAATTTAAGCAAGCACTATTTAGAAAGGGTGTCGTTTGATGCCCTTTCTTATCTAGTCTGTTTAGCAAAATGTTTTTATTAAAAAGAGCATTTTGGAAAATGGATAATATTATAAATAACATAATTATAGGTTCTATATGCTAGTAAGTAACGAGAGTCAAGATACAAGCACAGTTCTAGACAAGTTTAAATGGGTTTTGGTTCTAGTATTAATTGCGTTAATTGTTTGGGGAAATTCTTATTTCTCTGCGCCTAATGATATATATCAACCAAATACAGTTGTTCGAATCATTGCGGTTGTTGTCATTTCGCTTTTAACCTTATTTATTGCATTTACAACCAATAAAGGAAAATCATTTATAACATTTCTGCAAGAATCACGAAAAGAGTTAAGAAAAGTTGTATGGCCAACTCGTAAAGAAACAGTACAAACAACTTTATTAATAGCTGTTATTACAATTATTGTTGGTACAGCTCTTTGGGGTATGGATTCTTTGTTCCGTTCAGTCATCTTTTATTTAACATTAATAGGGCGTTAATATGAGTGAAACACAACAAAAACGCTGGTATGTGATCCAAGCTTATTCTGGCTATGAAGCACGTGTTGCACAATCATTACGTGAATATATTAAATTACATAATATGGAAGATTCCTTTGGTGAAGTTTTAGTACCAACCGAAGAAGTTGTCGAAATGAAAAGCGGTCAACGCCGTAAAAGTGAACGTAAATTTTTCCCAGGTTATGTTTTAGTTGAAATGATGATGAACGATGCGACTTGGCATCTAGTTAAAAGTGTTCCAAGAACTTTAGGATTCATCGGTGGAACTTCAGATCGACCAGCACCAATCAGCCAGCGTGAAGTTGACGCTATCATGAATCGTTTACAACAAGTTGGTGATAAACCACGTCCTAAAACCCTATTTGAACCAGGTGAACTTGTTCGAGTTAATGAAGGACCGTTTGCAGACTTTAATGGTGTAGTTGAAGAAGTTGATTATGAAAAAAGTCGCCTAAAAGTATCGGTATCCATTTTTGGTCGTTCAACACCGGTTGAACTTGATTTTAGCCAAGTCGAAAAAAGCTAATATCTCAAAATACCCATATAAAAAATCACAGAATAAATTCTGTGATTTTTTTTGCCTTATTAATGTAGAACAGTATTAATAAGGTGATATCTGAATTGACTTATACTCCATGGTTTTTATCAATTCTTACCAATCGTTTTATGCCGATTCAAACTCTTCAAGTTGTTGTTGTAAATCCAACCATGCCAATTCTGACTCTTCTTGCTTACCTTTTAACTGGCTTTGTTGTAATAATAATTGTGTTAACTCACTCTTTTTATCTGCTTCATAAATAGAGGAATCGGCTAATTGCTCTTCAATCAATTTTAATTGCTTACTTAACTGTTCGAGCGTCTGTTCCTCTTTTTGTAATTGTTTTTTCAGCGGTTGCATTTGTGCTCGCCGATCGGCCTCTTTGCGTTTTTGTTCTTTACGGTCTTGTGCAGAAAGATTTTTGCTATTGTCATTATGACTATCATCTTGTTGTGGTGGCTGATTTTCCGCTTTCTGCTCGTCGGCAAGCCATTTTTGATAATCATCGAGATCACCATTAAATGGTTCAACTTTGTGATCGTGAACTAAATAAAACTCATCAGTTGTTGAACGTAGTAAGTGGCGATCATGCGATACAACAACTAACGCGCCTTCGAAATCAATAAGCGCTTCAGTTAATGCTTGGCGCATATCTAAATCTAAATGGTTAGTTGGCTCATCAAGTAACAGTAGGTTTGGCTTTTTCCAAACAATTAATGCTAAAACTAATCGAGCTTTTTCACCACCTGAAAATGTTTTTACAGGTTCATTGACTTTATCGCCATGAAAATCAAAACCACCTAAGTAATTACGCAATTCTTGTTCTGTTATTTTAGGATCAGAAAGCTTGGTTAAATGCCAAAGTGAGGATTCTTCACCACGCAAATACTCTAACTGATGCTGAGCGAAATAGCCTAATTGAACACCTTTGGCTAAATTAATATGACCTTCTTTAGGTTGTAATTCTCCCGCTAATAATTTAATTAAAGTCGATTTACCAGCTCCGTTCCGTCCTAATAAACCAATTCTCGAACCGGGAACAAGATTTAATTTAATTTTTTCAAGGACGATTTTATCTCCATAACCAGCAACCACTTTATCCATCATCAATAATGGACTTGGTAAAAATTCAGAAGGTTTAAAATTGAAATGGAAAGGATTATCCACATGTGCCGGTGCAATAAGCTCCATTTTTTCTAACATCTTAATTCGGCTTTGAGCCTGTTTTGCTTTGGTTGCTTTTGCTCTAAAGCGATCAATATAGCTTTGCAGATGGGCGACTTTTTGTTGCTGACTTTCGTATAATGATTGTTGTTGTGCCAATTTAGTTATACGTTGGTTTTCGAATGAAGAATAGTTTCCGGTATATTCAAATAAACTTTTTTGTTCAATATGAATAATTTTATTAACAAGTGGATCTAAAAAGTCTCGGTCATGAGAGATTAAAATAAGCGTTCCCTGATAATTACTCAACCATTTTTCAAGCCAAATTACTGCATCTAAGTCAAGGTGGTTAGTTGGTTCGTCAAGCAGCAGTAAATCAGAACGGCACATTAACGCTTGCGCCAAATTTAGTCTCATCCGCCAACCACCCGAGTAGGATTTAACCGGTAAATTGAGTTGTTCGTTAGAAAATCCTAAACCATGTAATAGTGTTGCGGCTCTTGCCCGTATTGTCCAAGCATCAATGGTATCGAGTTGTTCGTGAATAATCGCAATTTGCTCACCATTATTTTCTTGATTAGCAATCGTTAGTTTCTGTTCTAATTGGCGATATTCTCGATCCCCATCAATAGCGTATTCAATAGCTGGAACATCTAAAGCAGGTGTTTCTTGATTAACCCAAGCAAGCTGCCATTGTGTAGGTATTGATACACTTCCAGCATCAGAGTGAATTTCGCCTTTAATTAATGAAAAAAGGGTGGATTTACCACAACCATTTTTACCTACTAATCCAACTTTTTGTTTAGGATTAATTGTTGCTGAAGCGTTATCTAAAAGCAGATTAACACCACGACGAATTTGGATAGAATCAAAAACAATCATAATATTGCCATCTATTACTCTAAAAACAAGCTATGCTAACAAAAAAAGAACTTTATGCAATACGTTTTACTGGTGATTTATCCGCATTGCATTTGAATCGAATATTTATGATTGATACGGTAAACAATGCGGAAAATGATAAAATAAGATTATTTATTAATATGTTGAATAAAAATCATATTTAATAATTAATGTAATAATTGCCTAAATATTAATATCACTTAAATTTTGCTTTTTATTGCCGACAAAGCTCTGCGAATAAAAAGCCAACAGATAAGGATAAATACCAATAATCCTAGGTATTGTGGTAAATCACCTAAGTTTTTAAATATTGCCAATGGGGCATCACTTCCTCCATTAGTAATACTTATCACAATTACTACCGCTAATATAACGCCAATTAAACTTTCACCAACTATTAAGCCAGATGCAATTAATGCTGCTTTGCTATCCACTTTTTTAAATTGTATTTCTGGATCAACATTATTTTTCTTTGCGTTAGCATAAGTATAACGTTTTATAATCCAAGATAGTAATGTGCCAACAAAAATCGGTGTAGTGACACTTGGTGGTAAATAAATGCCTAATCCGACAGCAAGAGCTGGTAATCTAAATTTTGAGTTATTTTTAGCAAAAATTAAATCAGTGATGATAATTATTCCCCCTAATACTAGGCCAATAAAAATCATTGTCCAATCAAGTTTATGCGAAAAAATACCTTGTGCAATAGTTGTCATTAAAGATGCTTGAGGAGCAGCTAAAACTTGAGAAAGATCCATATCACTGCGAGGAACAGCACCTGTAAAGCCGTAAGCGTGATATAAGGTTTCTAGAATAGGAGCTATAACTAAAGCACCCACAAAGCAACCAATTAATAAAGCAACTTGTTGCTTCCATGGTGTTGCATTGACTAGATAACCTGTTTTTAAATCTTGCAAATTATCATTTGATATACATGCTATTGCTAAAACAGTACTTGTCGTAAATAATGCTAATGCTGTTGCAAAATTCGATCCTTCAATTGTTGATAACATGCCATTAATTTCACCTAGTCCTAATAAAATAAGTGAAACAGCAATAACTGCAACTATTGCAATACCAGACATAGGACTTGCTGATGATCCGACTAAACCAGCCATATATCCACAAGCTGCAGCAACTAAAAAACCCATAATAAAAGAAAACAATACCGCACATGCAACTAATGACCAAGCTATGCCTGTAGATAAGCCACTATCAGCTATAAATGAATAAAAAGTCACGACTAAAATGACTAACATCATCCCCATAATAGAAAAAATCCATTTAGGGGATAGATCGCGTTCTGTTGTGTCTTTTATTGACACATCTGAACGTAGAGTTTTAAAAGAAATTTTCACTCCTTCAATAACTGGTTTTATTAAAGAAAGCAAAGTCCAAACAGCTGAAATAGCAATCGTTCCTGCACCAATAAAACGGATATCGTTGTCCCAAATTTGCATGGCAACTTGAGATAAAGATAAACTTGAATCATAACCGTTGATAACTGTTAAAATCGGTATGCCAAATACCCAAGCAATAATAGTCCCAAGTAGTATTGCAATACCTGAAATAATACCAATTAGATAGCCTGCACTTAATAATGCTAAAGAAAACCCTAAGGGTATTTGAAATATTGCTTTGCCTGCTGTGAACCAATAAGCTGTATTTCCAGATAGCAGTTTAAATCCATTAGTAAATAAACTGACTAAAGAAGCAATTACGCCACCGAATAAAATATCTTTTAATCCACCATTAGCGTCATTTCCTTCTGCCTTTGACCCAGCCTTTAATATCTCGGCAGCAGCAACACCCTCAGGGTAAGGTAAATCGCTTTTTACTACCATGACATGTCGAAGCGGTATAGAAAATAACACACCTAACATACCACCAGCCAAACATACAGCAAAGGTTAACCAAAATGGGAAATCATGCCAGTATCCCATCATTAATAAGCCCGGAATAACAAAAATGATTGAAGATAATGTCCCTGCAGCAGAAGCTTGCGTTTGAACCATATTATTTTCTAAAATGGTTGAATTAGGGAAAAACCGCAAAATCGCCATAGAAATTACAGCTGCAGGAATTGCAGATGAAAAAGTTAAACCGACCTTTAAGCCCAGATAAACATTTGATGCAGTAAAAATCATTGTTATCAGTGCACCAAGAATAATACCTCTAAATGTAAGTTCTCGTAGTTTATTCATATTTTTAGTGTTTTTTAAGTTGAAATTAAATGTATTATATACTTAATTGTGTATTTTGAGTGTAAATCCGTGTGATTTTATTGTTTTTAAATTTTTATGCATTGTTTTTAAATGGAAATATTTTTATTAAATTTTGGATGCTTACTATTTAGTTATTAAAACATTACTATTTTGTTTTGATACAATGTTATTTAACAATTACTACTTTGTGAGAAAATATCGTGAACCAATTAGAACGTTTACAAGCTATTACTAAACAATTACGTAATCCAATTAAAGGTTGCGAATGGGACAGTAAGCAAACTTTTGAATCATTAAAATCATATACTCTAGAAGAAACTTATGAAGTTTTAGATGCCATAGAAAAAAAAGATATGGCTGAACTTAAAAATGAACTGGGTGATCTACTGTTTCAGATTGTTTTTTATGCTGACTTAGCAAATGAACAAGGTTTATTTAATTTTGATGATATCTGCCTCTCTGTTGCTGATAAGCTGATTAGTCGTCATCCCCATGTCTTTTCAAATGATACTACTGTTAAGCCAAATTGGGAACAACTTAAGCAACAAGAACGTGATAAACGAGCACAATATTCACTATTAGATGATATTCCCACCGCCATTCCAGCATTAATGAAAGCTGAAAAAATACAAAAACGCTGTGCATCAGTTGGATTTGATTGGGTAGAGTTAAAACCTGTTATTGATAAAGTTAAAGAAGAGCTTAGCGAAGTGGAAGAGGAATTGAATAAAACCGCACAAGATCAATCCAAAATTGAAGAAGAGCTTGGCGACTTATTTTTTGCCACCGTTAACTTAGCCAGACATTTAAAAGTTAAATCTGAGTTATGTTTACAAAATGCCAATAACAAGTTTATAAGGCGTTTTAAGCAGGTAGAATTATTACTTAAACAAAAAAATCACAATTTAATTGATGCAACACTTGAAGAAATGGAAGATGCATGGCAAATTGTCAAACAATCTGAACAATTATCTAGCGAAGTAAATCAAAATGACTGAACAAAAAAATGAATTATATCAAGAAATCCAAGCATGGGCACAAAATGCCATTTTACATAGTCCAACGTGGAGTATTAACCAGCTCGATTATTCCGAAAAAAGTATTTCTGTTGTTGAAATTATTATTGGTGAATTAGCTGAGAAAAATTTTAGTATCCCTGAAGAACAGCTTAATATGATTGCTCAAGAGTATGGTTGTTACTTATTACTGACAGCCCAAAAATTATACGGCGGTGAGTTTTATTGGAATGAAGAACTTGAACAACCGATGTTAATTTGTTGTGAACCACAAGCAGCTATCGTGTTATTAACTTGGAATAAAGTCAAAGGGCGCCTTTTAGGGGATGAAGCTGATCATCTAGCCTTTTTCTTAGAAGGGTTTGCTGAGGCGACTAAAAATCCTGAAAATGGTTCTCAGATTGTCTATTTATAACCAAATAATACAATAATTAAAGGTTATTAGCTGATACAATTTCATGTTATCAGCTAATAGTCATTAATGCCAATTATCAAAGTGAATATGCATTGGCGATTTCAACTCGATAAATGACGATATTTAGGTTGTAATCAATAAACGTTATGGTTTAGGCAGATCAATAAATATTAAGTAATAAGCCTTACTCCCACTCAGTAGGGAATGGAAATAAGGTTTACTTAGTTAATCACTTTATACTTCTAAGTAATCTAAAATCCCTTCTGCCCCTTTGCGACCTTCGCTAATGGCAGTCACCACTAAATCCGATCCTCTTACCGCATCACCACCAGCAAAGATTTTTGGATGGCTGGTTTGGTAACCTTTGCTTTGTGGTGCGATTATGCGCCCTCTATCATCAAAATCAACACCATGTTCGGCTAACCACGGCATAGAATGAGGTTTAAAGCCAAATGCCATTACAACTGCATCTGCCGGAAGTACAAATTCCGATCCTTGAATTATCACCGGAGAACGACGACCTTTTGCATCAGGTTCGCCAAGCTCCGTTCTTACCATTTTTACACCAGTAACATGACCGGCATCATTGATTTCGATGCTCAGAGGTTGTACATTGAATTGGAATTGTGCGCCTTCTTCTTTAGCATTTTTAACCTCGCGTTTAGAACCCGGCATATTAGCTTCATCACGACGATAGGCGCAAGTCACTTCAGTTGCACCTTGACGTATAGACGTTCGAACGCAATCCATTGCTGTATCACCACCACCTAATACCACGACGCGTTTATTTTTCATATCGACATAAGGCGCATCATCAGTTTGTTGGTGTTGCATAATATGTTTGGTATTAGCAATTAAAAATGGTAGGGCATCATAAACACCATCGGCATCTTCATTTTCTAGGCCTGCACGCATTGATTGATAAGTACCAGTACCAACAAAAACTGCATCAAATTCATTGATGAGATCGGCTAATTGTACAGTTTTACCCACTTCAGTATTAAGGCGAAACTCAATTCCCATTTCGGTAAAGACATGCCTGCGGTGAATTAAGACTTCTTTATCTAATTTGAAAGCAGGAATACCAAAAGTTAATAGGCCCCCAATTTCCGGATGACGATCAAAAACAACTGGTGTAACACCATTACGTACTAAGACATCAGCGCAAGCTAACCCAGCAGGGCCTGCACCAATAATTGCGACTCTTAGTCCAGTTTTTTCAACGTTAGATAGATTTGGTTTCCATCCCATTTTAAAGGCTTCATCAGTAATATAACGTTCAATACTGCCAATAGTTACGGCTCCAAATTCAGCATTTAAAGTACAGGAACCTTCACAAAGACGATCTTGCGGACAAACTCGTCCACACACCTCTGGTAGACTATTGGTTTGGTGAGATAGCTCAACAGCCTCTAAAATCTTCCCTTCATTAATTAATTTTAACCAATTTGGGATATAGTTATGTACTGGACAGCGCCATTCACAATAAGGATTACCACAAGCCAGACAACGATCTGCTTGTGCTTGAGATTGCGAGGCTGAAAAGCCTTCATAAATTTCAACAAACTCAATTTTACGGACGTTTAGCGATTTTTTAGGCGGATCAACACGTTGTAAATCGATAAACTGATAAACATTTTGACTCATATCGTGTTTTCTCCTTACTGTGCTTGCACACGTAGCTCTGCTGAAGAGCGACTACGGTGACCTAATAAAGCTTTAACATCGCTAGATTTTGGTTTAACTAAAACAAATTGTTTCGCAAAATCTTCCCAATTAGCTAATATCTCTTCTGCCCAAGATGAGTGAGTAAGCTGTGCGTGTTCCATGATTAAACCACGTAAATGTTCTTCATGAATCGAGTAGTCAGCCACATTTAACATTTCCACCAACTCTTTATTAATACGCTTATGCAAATCACCATCGGTATCTAAAATATAAGCAAAACCACCAGTCATACCAGCACCGAAGTTTACGCCAGTTTTTCCTAAAACACAGACAATTCCGCCCGTCATATATTCACAGCCATTATCACCAATGCCTTCAACCACACTTATGGCTCCAGAGTTACGCACAGCAAAACGCTCACCCGCTCGACCAGCAGCAAATAATTTACCGCCAGTTGCGCCATATAAACAGGTATTACCAGCAATGGTCGCTTCATGGCTCAAAAATGCAGAACCTTGTGGTGGACGAATGACAATGCGACCACCAGCCATGCCTTTACCAACATAGTCATTAGCATCCCCTGTAAGGGTTAAATCCACACCACCAGCATTCCAAACGCCAAAACTTTGACCTGCAGTACCATTGAAGTTCAATGAAATAGGGGAGGTAACCAAGCCTTGATCGCCATATTTTTTAGCAATATAACCGGATAAAGTGGTACCAACAGAGCGATCTGTATTTTGAATGTCAAAGTAGAAACTTTTAGTTTGACGATTATCAACCGCATCTTGTGCTTGAGTTATGATCTCTTTATTAAGCACACCTTTATCAAATGGTTTGTTATCTTCAATACAGTGAACTGGTTTGCCTTCAATAGGGGATGCTGTTTTAAGTAAACTTGATAAATCCAGTTTTTGCTGTTTTGCAGTAATACCATCTAGTTCAATAAGCAGATCAGTACGACCGATTAAATCAACAATTTGTCTAACACCAAGTTCAGCCATAACTTCTCGAGTATTACGTGCAAGAAAACGGAAGTAGTTCATCGCTTTTTCTGGCAATCCATGATAATGTTCGCTACGTAATTTTTCGTCTTGAGTGGCCACGCCGGTTGCACAGTTATTTAGGTGACAAATACGGAGGTATTTACAACCCAATGCAACCATTGGTCCAGTACCAAAACCAAAACTTTCAGCGCCTAGAATTGCAGCTTTTACAATATCTGCCCCCGTTTTTAATCCACCATCAACTTGCAAACGAATTTTATGACGTAACCCATTAGCAACTAATGATTGCTGGGTTTCAACCAAGCCAAGCTCCCAAGGGGAACCTGCATATTTGACTGATGTTAATGGGCTGGCACCAGTACCACCGTCATAACCTGAAATAGTGATTAAATCTGCATATGCTTTAGCAACCCCTGTTGCGATAGTGCCTACTCCCGGTTCAGAGACTAATTTTACCGAAATCATTGCAGTTGGATTAATCTGTTTCAAGTCAAAAATCAATTGAGCTAAATCTTCAATTGAATAAATATCGTGGTGTGGTGGAGGTGAAATTAATGTCACTCCCGGCACAGAAAAACGTAATTTTGCAATATAAGGGGTGACTTTATCACCAGGTAATTGTCCTCCCTCACCTGGTTTTGCGCCTTGGGCTACTTTGATTTGAATAACATCGGCACTCATTAAGTAGCCTGGTGTAACACCAAATCGACCAGAAGCCACTTGTTTGATACGTGATACTTTTATCGTGTTGTAACGAGCGGGATCTTCTCCACCCTCACCAGAATTAGAAAAACCACCTAATGTATTCATTGCTTCAGCTAATGATTCATGCGCCTCTGGGCTTAAGGCACCGATTGACATGGCAGCGGAGTCAAAGCGTTTAAACAATGATGATTCTGGTTCAACTTCATCAAGCGAAATAGCCGCGTTTTCAGGAGGATTTAGTTTTAATAAATCTCGTAGAGTTGCTGGTGGTCGATTATTTACAATATCCGCATAACGTTGATAATCTTCATAATTACCCTCATTAACCGCTTTTTGTAGTGATTGCACCACATCTGGATTATAAGCGTGGTATTCACCACCATAAACAAATTTGAGTAATCCACCTTGTTCTAATGGTTTACGTCGTAACCATGCTTTTTTAGATAAATTAAACTGATCTTGAGCAAAGTCCTCAAAATTGGCACCATTGATACGGCTAGTTACACCTTGGAAGCATAGCTCAACGACTTCTTCATGGAGACCAACTGCTTCAAATAGTTTAGAGCAACGGTAAGAAGCGACTGTTGAAATCCCCATTTTTGACATAATCTTATATAAGCCTTTATTAATACCATTACGGTAATTAATAATCGCTTCACGGTAAGATTTATTCATCGTACCATTATCGACCATTTGCGCTAAAGTTTCATAAGCTAAGTATGGATAGATTGCAGTTGCGCCAAACCCTAGCAAGACTGCAAACTGATGCGGATCTCGACAGCTTGCGGTTTCAACAATGATATTGGCATCACAGCGTAGATTTTTTTCAACTAGACGTTGTTGCACTGCGCCAACAGCCATTGGGGCTGGAATAGGTAAGCGATCTGGCGCTATATTTTTATCAGATAGGATTAGTAGTACAGTTCCTTCACGTACTTTTGCTTCGGCATCACCACATAATTGTTCAATTGCATCACGTAAGCTACCATCAATTTCATAAGTGATGTCAAGCGTTTCAGATTTGTAGTAGCGTGATTCTAAGGTCGTTAATTGTTTAAAATCCGAATGAACTAATACCGGGTATTTAAAAGCAACTCGATGAGCTTGACCTTCAGCTTCAGCAAACACATTCATTTCACGACCAATGCTCGTTGATAGCGACATCACGTGTGCTTCACGCAATGGGTCGATAGGTGGGTTAGTTACCTGAGCAAATTTTTGTCGGAAGTAATCATAAATTAAGCGAGGACGACTTGATAATACCGCAAATGGCGTATCATCGCCCATAGAGCCTGTTGCTTCTTGACCATTTTCACCTAAAACTCGAATACACTGGTCAAGTTCTTCACTGCTATAACCAAATTGCTTTTGGTAAGTAGCTAGTAAAGTATCGTCATAATCACGAGAGCCGATATCATCATCAGGAAGATCTTCAAATGGAATCAGTCGTTTTACATTCTTAGCCATCCATTCTTTGTACGGATGACGTTTTTGTAAATCGTTATCCGTTTCTGACGATTGTAAAATGCGACCTTCTTCAGTATCAATCACTAGTAATTCACCGGGGCCAACACGTCCTTTGGTCACTACTTCATCTGGTTGATAATCCCAAATACCAATTTCGGATGCACAAGTAATTAGTTTGTCAGTGGTAATCACATAACGTGCAGGGCGAAGGCCATTACGATCTAAGTTACAAGCGGCATAACGTCCATCGGACATAACGATACCTGCAGGGCCGTCCCACGGTTCCATATGCATAGAGTTGAAATCAAAAAAAGCACGGAGATCTTCATTCATATCCGGATTGTTTTGCCATGCAGGAGGCACAAGTAAACGCATAGCACGAACAATATCCATACCGCCTACTAAGAATAATTCAAGCATATTATCTAGCGAGCTTGAATCCGAGCCTGTAACATTAACAAACGGCGCGGCATCTTGTAAATCGGGTATAAGTGGCGTTTTGAATTTGTAAGATCGCGCTTTAGCCCATTGCCGATTACCCTCGATAGTATTAATTTCACCATTGTGGGCTAAATGTCTAAATGGTTGAGCAAGTGGCCAACGCGGTACGGTATTGGTTGAAAAACGCTGATGGAATAAACAAATTGCTGTTTCCATACGAATATCAGCCAAATCTAAATAGAATCTAGGTAAATCTTTAGGCATACATAAGCCTTTATAGATATTGACCTGATTTGAAAAACTACATACGTAAAACGTATCATCTTGCACACGTTTTTCTATGCGGCGTCGTACCATATATAAACGACGCTCTAAATCAATTTTTGTCCATCCAGCAGGGGCATTAACAAAAACTTGTTCGATTCTTGGCAGTGATGACAGGGCAATTTCACCCAGAACGCTTTTATCAATTGGTACTTCACGCCAACCTAAAATAGATAGAGTTTCTTCGGCTAGCTCTTCTTCTACAATATCACGGCTTGCTTGGGCTTCGGCTTCATCTTGGCTTAAAAATAGCATGCCTACAGCATAGTTTGTTGCCAAACGCCATCCGGCATCTTCTGCGACAACTCTAAAAAATCGATCTGGTTTTTGCATTAAAAGCCCGCAGCCATCGCCCGTTTTACCATCGGATAAAATGGCACCACGGTGTTGCATTCGAGCAAGTCCGTGGATTGCAGTACGCACCACTTTGTGACTTGGTTGCCCTTCTATATGAGCGATTAAACCAAATCCGCAGTTATCTTTCTCATGATGCTGGTTATATAACATATCATTGCCTCTAATTCATCGTTATTATTTTTTGAGAAGATATAGGCATTAATCCCATAATAGGTGTGAAGGTAATTAAAAATAGGTTTTTGGTCAAATAAATATTACTTATAAGTCAATCTTTTAATAACTCAGTCTATATTTATTAATGAAGCTAATATCTCATATTAACTATTTGTTTATACTATAATTAAAATTTAATAGAGAGAAAAGTTTCAGAAATTGTTTTTTTTCTCATAATAATAATTAATATTTGATTAAAAAAAGTTGAGGAACGGGGTTTTTGAGCATCAAAATTGGCGATTTTTACACATTTTTTCAAGAATGAGTGAGTTAGAATCGCTACTCTTATATAATAGATAATCTTTATTATGGGTAATAGGTCTTATATGCAAAATAAAATTACAATTATTGGTGCGGGTGCTGCTGGGCTTTTTTGTGCCGGATTATTAGGACAAAAAGGTTATGATGTAACTGTTATTGATAATGGTAAAAAATTAGGACGCAAAATTTTAATGTCTGGTGGTGGTAAATGTAATTTTACCAACCTTAACGTAGAATCAACCCATTATATTTCAGAAAATCGTCATTTTTGTAAGTCTGCATTAAAGCGCTTTACTCAATGGGATTTTATTCAACTGGTTAATCAATACAATATTGCCTATCATGAAAAAGATCATGGACAGTTATTTTGTGATAATTCAGCGCAAGATATTGTTGATATGCTTGCCCAAGAGTGCCAAAAGGGGCAAGTTAAATTCATGTTAAACACTCAGCTTGAAGATGTTGAGGCTGAGCAGCAAGGATTTAAATTATCGACTTCACAAGGTTTTGTTCATACTGATAAATTAATTGTAGCAACTGGTGGGCAATCTATGCCAGCACTAGGTATGACCGCTATCGGATATAAAATTGCCGAAAAATTTTCGATTCCTGTTGTGCCCGTAAAAGCAGGGTTGGTGCCATTTACCTTACATAAACCTTTGCTAGAAGTATTATCCACTTTGTCGGGCATTGCCGTGCCGGTTGAAGTATCTAATGAACGAATATCTTTTAAAGAGAATTTGCTATTTACTCATCGAGGATTATCTGGACCAGCGATTTTACAAATCTCTAGTTATTGGCAAGCAGGTGAAGCCATTACCATTAATTTGTTACCAGACGTAAGCTTTGAAGGTGATTTTCAACTCTTGTTAGAAAATAATCGCAATCAAAGCATTAAAAATTGTTTGGCACAGATATTACCGAAGCGGTTAATTGATGCTTTGATGCAATTAAATTTGATAGCCGATTTAACCGTTAAGCAGTTAACGCCGACTCAGCAGCAAGTGCTTTACCAAACATTAACTAGGTGGATGGTTACACCGAATGGAACGGAAGGCTATCGTACAGCTGAGGTAACTTTGGGGGGGGTGAGCTGTGAGGCTTTATCGTCAAAGACGATGGAGGCGAAAAATCACCTCAATCTCTATTTTATTGGTGAAGTTGTTGATGTAGCTGGTTGGCTAGGTGGTTATAATTTCCAATGGGCTTGGAGCAGTGCATTTGCTTGCGCGCAAACCTTTGATTAATTATCAATTACCCCCATATGTATATCATATTTCTTAACTTTATATTGTAAGGTGGTTCTCGAAACATCGAGTAGTTTTGCTGCAGTAATAATTTTCCCATTGGCCTGATTTAATGCATCAATAATAAGTTGCTTTTCATAATTTTCGACTTGTTCGGTAAGATTACCAGTTATTTCGCTGGTAGTCGTTTTTTCAAGCTTGGCTTCATCTTGTGGATAAGGGTTATGAAGGTCAAATAATTCTTCATCCAGAATGATCTGCTGCAATTCTCCTGGCTCATTTTGTAAAACCATACTACGGACAATAGCGTTTTCTAGCATTCGCACATTACCCGGCCAAGGCGCTGACATAAGTTGCTGTAATGCATGTTCACTAATACCAGTAATCACAACACTTACATCAGTTTTATGTTTATCAATAAAGTATCGTGCCAATACAGGAATATCTTCTTGTCTTTCGCGTAGAGCTGGTAGTTTAATTAATCCGACATTTAATCGATAAAATAGATCACTACGCATTTTGCCGGTTTTTAATAAATCAGCTGGTGATTCATTCATAGCTGCAACAATTCGAACATCAGCATGTTGCTCTTTATTCCCGCCTAGTGGCCAATAGGTTTTTTCTTGTAAGAATCGTAACAGTTTGCTTTGCATTTCAAGTGGCATCGCGTTAAGTTCATCAAGAAATAACGTACCACCATTAGCAAGTTCAAGATAACCTTGGCGATTTTCAGCTCCAGTGAAAGCTCCTTTAACAGTCCCGAATAAAGTACTTTCAATCAATGTTGTAGGCAAAGCGCTACAGTTAAGTGAAATAAACGCTTTATCACGGCGTTGGCTAGTTTGGTGAATTAATCTAGCAAATAGCTCTTTCCCAGTGCCGGTTTCGCCAACAATCAATACTGGCACATCATTACTACCTAAAATATTAGTCTGGTCGATCACCTGTTGCATTTTTTTTGAAGCAAAAACGATTTCTGGTAATGGTTGTTCTTTATTTTGATATAATTTTCTATTAAGACTGAATACCTGATCTTGCAGTTGTCTAACATTAGATAAATTACGACCAATTTCAACCGCGCCAATAATTTCTTTTTTGTGATTATAAAGAGGAACCGTTGTATGTTGATAATCAACTAATTTGCCCACATGATTATAATAGGTTTGATAGGTATCTTGATATTCTTTACCATGTAAAGCTTGTAGCATAGTACTATCTTCTTTTTTCAAATTAGGGTAAACTTTAAGCATTGGTTTACCTATGGCTTGTTCCATTGGATAGCCATCAAGTTCTGCACTTTCCTGATTGTAGTAAATATATTTACCTTCTTTATCAATAATAGCCATAGGCTGATGTATTAGATCAAAAAAATGTTTAAATATTTCCAATGCTTGTAATAATTCAGGATCAATTATCATGATACTAAAACCTTCGAAAGTTGGGTTATTACTAAGTATAGCGAGCGTTGATTTAAATATCTTTTAATTATTATTAAAAAAAGTGACAAATTTTTGTCATAAAAACATATTTTTTACTAAATGACTAATATTAAATTTGTAATTATTCTGTTAAACAATTGATTGTTTGTGTTTTTTTAAGTTGGCACGTTGATTGCATTGTAAGTGAGTAATCTTTTTACTTACCTTTTTTATGTACTAATTAACTGGAGGTCATATGTCCGACACAATTATGTCAAATTATAACAAAATACGCACAGATCTTATAACTAAAGATCGTCGTTTCAGTGCTCAAGGCGGCAAACTTTGTTTTGATGGTGTGAATTTGGAAGAATTAGCAAAGAAATATCCAACACCTTTTTACGTATTTTCTGAAAAAGAAATTGACCGTAATATTCAGGAGATCAAAGATTCGTTTAAAGCTCATCCAAATACTAAGATTTTCTATGCGTCAAAAACATGTTCAGTAATGGGTGTGCTTAAAGCGATTAAAGATGCGGGTATCTATGCAGAAGCTAACTCAATGTTTGAAGTTCGTAAATGTTTAGAAATCGGTTTCCCAGGTAGCCAAATTGTTTTCAACGGTGTGGTTAAAAAACCGGTTGATTTAGAATTTGCTATCCAAAACGATCTTTACATCATCAACGTAGATAGCCTATATGAGCTTGATATTATTGATGAGATTTCTCGACGTTTGAAAAAAGTTGCAAATGTTTGTGTGCGTGTTGAACCAAATGTACCGTCAGCAACTCACGCAGAATTAGTAACCGCTTATCACGCTAAATCTGGTATCGACTTAGAACAAGCTGAAGAGACTTGCCGTCGTATTCTTGAAATGCCTTATGTTCATTTACGTGGTTTACATATGCACGTAGGGGATCAAGTACCAGAAGCAGAACCTTTTGCAAAAGCGACTAAAGTATTAGTTGATGAATCACGCCGTTTAGAAGAAGTTCTTGGCATTAAATTTGATTTAATCAACGTTGGTGGTGGTATTCCTGTTCCATATAAATATGACGAAGAAAATGGTAATCCATTAGAAGACAATATGTATGCTGGTATTACTGCACAAGATTTCGCCGATGCGGTAATCAGTGAAGTACATAAATGGCGTACTGACGTTGAAATTTGTATCGAACCAGGTCGTAAAGTAACCGGTTCAGCTGGTGTGCTTTTAACTGAAGTTGCTTGTGAAAAACGTAAAACTAACTACGATTTAGACGGTAACATCGAAGAACATGTTGAATGGAAATTTGTTGATGCGGGTTACAGCGTATTATCTGACAGTCAACACTTTGATTGGTTCTTCTATGTTTATGATGCATCAAGAATCACTGAGCAACATGATGAGTACATTAAATTAGCGGGTCCATTATGTGACGGTGGTGACTATTTCCATGTGGGTGTTAAAGGTGAAGAATTCTTATTACCTAAAGACACACAAATTGGCGATATCATTGCTTTCCTTGATGCCGGTGCTTATACCATCGAAAGCCAAACAGTTTATAACAACCGCCCACGTACTGCTGTTGTTATGATTGATAAAGAAGGCAAAGATCGATTGATTCGCCGTGAAGACACTTACGAGGATATGGTTGGATACGACGTGTATTAATCATGAACTGGCTGGGGCAATAACTGCCCCAGTTGTTATTATGTGAGGTTATTATGAGTGATTCTAAAGATTCAAGTTTACTTGGTATTAAAGACATTGTGTTTATGAATGTCATTGCAATATTGAGTTTACGTCAAATTCCTAATGTTGCTCCTTACGGAGCGTCAGCAATGGTGCTTTGGCTACTTGCTGCATTTTGTTTGTTTTTTCCATTAGCCATGGTTTGTGGTGAGCTTTCAACAGGCTGGCCAAAAGATGGTGGGATCTTTGTATGGGTAAAAGAAGCATTTGGTAAACGTGTCGGTTGGATAGTGGTTGTTTGCTTCCTGTTTTCATGTGTGCTTTTCTTCCCATTAATGTTGCAGTTTGGTTTTACTGCAATTGGTTATATGTTTAGCCCTGAACTTGCTCAGAATCAAGTATTTATTGGTGTTGGCTCCATGGCAGTATTCTGGATCTTAACGTTAATGAATATCAAAGGCATGAAATGGACTAAAATCATTAACAGTGTTAGTGCATGGTTAGGTGTATTTATTCCTGCTGCTATTATCGTGTTATTAGCTATTGTATGGTTAATGACTGGTCATCCAATGGCAACTGATTATAGCCATGTTAGTGATTGGATTCCGGATTTAAGTAGCTGGGATACTATTGTATTTTTATCAAGCATGATGTTTGCTTTTGCTGGGCTAGAAGTTGCACCAATGATTGCTGGTCGTACTCGTGATCCACAACGTGACTTCCCTAAAGCGATGGCGGTATCTGCAGTTGTTATCGTTGGTATCTATATGATTGGTACTTGGGCAATTAATACCTTATTACCAGCTGCTGATACTGATATTGTTGCCGGTGTAATGCAAGCGATGGAAGCTGCTGCTAAAGAGCTACACATGCCTTGGTTATTACCAGTAATGGCAATTTGTTTGTTCTTTGGTGCATTAGGTCAAATTAACTCATGGTTAGTTGGTCCTATCTATATGTTACAAGAAGCATCGAAAGAAGATAACTTACTTGGTGAACGTATTGGTCGATTACATCCTGTATATCAAACACCAGCATTTGCTTTAGTTATCCAAGCAATAATTGTAACGGTACTTTGTTTCTCAACATTCGTATCACCAAGTATTGCTGCTGCATATTGGATGTTAACTGCATTAACAACCATTTGTTACTTTATTCCTTATTTAGTGATGTTTATTGCGTACTATCGCTTACGTATTACTCAACCAGATGTACCACGTAGCTTCAAGATTCCTGGTAAAGTTTTACCAATTATTTTACCTGGTTTAGGTTTCTTATCTACGCTATTTGCGGTGATCTTAGTCTTTATTCCACCAGCACAAATTGATATGGGTGGATATGTTGAGTACATCGCTAAAATTGTTGGTGGTGCAGTGCTTGCAATTGTGTTAGCTGAATGGATATACCATCGCGCACAAAGACGTAACCGCTTGCAATAAGATATAGAGGAGTAAATTTATGTACAAACCTATATTGGAAATTGATTTAGGTAAATTAAAAGACAATGCCCGTGTTGAAAAAGAGCTTCTTGCTAAACACGGCATTGAAGTGATGGCGGTAAATAAAGTCTTTGATGGCTGTGTTGAAACCGCCAAAGCGGTGCTTGATGGTGGTATTGATGTTATAGCTGAATCAAGGACCTACAATTTGAAGAAACTTAAAGATGCTTTAAATTGTAAAACTTGTTTATTACGTAGTCCTTGTTTAAGTGAGATCAGTGAAGTAGTGAAATACGCAGATATTAGCTTAAACAGTGAAAAACAAGTTATCCAAGCACTTTCTGATGAAGCGGTAAAACAACAAAAAGTCCATCAAGTACTTTTAATGGTTGATATGGGCGATTTACGTGAAGGTATTTGGTTTGAACATGTCGATGATATCATCGAAACAGTCAAACTAATCTTATCTTTACCGGGTGTTGAGCTTTATGGGCTTGGGACCAACTTCAACTGCTATGGTACTGTTCTACCAACTGTTAAAAATGGTGTGGATTTTTTACACATAGCGCGTAAAGTAGAAAAAGCTTGTAATATCAAGATCAAGTATCTATCAGCTGGTAATTGTACAAGTTACCATCTGCTTGATAAAGGGATCTGGCCAGAAGGGCTTAATCACATTCGAATTGGTGGTTTACATGAGTTTGGTATTGAGTATGTGGATATGAAATATCTTGATGAGTTTCATCACTCAAACAAACCTGTAGAAAAAGCTTGTAGTGACATGTATAAATTGTATGCACAAATCATCGAGCTTAATAGTAAACCAACCGTTCCTGTTGGAGAATTAGGTGTTGATGCCTTTTTGAACAGCAAAACTTTTGTTGATCATGGTACTCGTAAACGCGCGCTTCTCGCTTTTGGCCGTCAAGATGTGCCAGCAGAAAGCTGTATACCGATTAATGACAACATTACGGTCTTAGGTCAAACCAGCGATCATACTATTGTTGATATTGAAGATGTTTCTGAAACATTACGTGTTGGCGATATGATTGGGTTTGAGCTTGATTATACAGCCCTACTTATGGCTTGCCAAACCAATGGTGTAGAAAAACGGTTTGTTTATTAATATCTATCAGCTGCTGGGCAACCAGCAGCTATTATTGATTACTAGGCGGTTTACATGGCAACATCAGAATCTCAAGAAAGTCCTTATCCCAGTACTTTAAAGAAAAACTTAAAAAATCGTCATTTATTGATGATTTCGTTAGGTGGCTCAATAGGAACTGGATTATTTATTGGTATTGCAGCACCACTTAGCACGGTTGGACCATTAGGAACGATTATCGCATATCTACTTGCGGGTAGTATTATGCTGTCGACCATGCTTTGCTTAGGTGAACTTTCTTGTGCATTCCCACATGCGGGTTCTTTTCAGCATTATGCACTAATGTTTATTCCACATCCTATTTGGAGTTATACCATTGGCTGGTTATATTGGTTAAGCTGGGTACTGTCTATGGCTGCTGACTTAACTGCAGCTTCGATGATCGCTCACCAAGTTTTTTCCTCTATTCCCATCTATATTCTTAGTCTAATTATTTTAACCGTTATTACTTGTGTCCATTTAACGTCTGTTAGAGCTTTTGGCGAAAGTGAATACTGGTTTTCAACGATAAAAGTATTGGCCATTATTGCATTTATAGCTGTTGGTATTTATTTACTCTATCATCAATATAATCAAACACATGTATTACCAACACTTAAAACCGAACAAGGTTGGTTTCCTAGTGGATTTTTATCAATTTTTGTTTGTATGACAATTGTTACTTATTCATTTCAGGGCGTCGAATTAATAGGTAGTGCAGCTGGTGAAGCGCAATCACCTCAAAGCGTATTGCCAAAAATTATCACTGGTGTGGCTTTTCGTATTATCTTGTTTTATGTGTTAGCGATTGCGGTGTTAGCACTAGTTTACCCTTATGGAGCAACCCATAATGAAATTAGCCCATTTGTTTGGGTATTCAATAAAGCCGGGATTACCTTTGCTTCATATGTGATGCTATTTGTTATCTTTTGTGCTGCAATATCGGCCGCTAATTCGGCTGTTTATGCCAGCTCGAGAATGCTATGGTCGATGGCTCAAGATGATTTAGCACCAAAATACTTTTCAGAAGTCAATAAACGAGGCGTGCCAACTAAAGGAATATTATTTATCGCAATTATTGCGTTAGTTTCGCTGTTTTCTAAATATATTGCTGCTGAAAAATTATACCTCTATCTGGTAGCGAGTACTGGACAAGTTGGTTGTTTTGCTTGGATTATTATTGCTTGGTGTCAATATCAATTTCGTAAGGGAGTGAATGAAGGCAAATACTCTGAAGATATGATCAAATTTAAATCTCCGCTATTTCCTTGGTTAGCGATGATTTCTATTACTGTTAACATTATTATTATTGTTGGGGTATGGTTTGGTGAATCAGGGCATTTTATTCTATTATCTGAGGTAATCTTAATTTTCGTAATTTTAGCTTCATATTACTTTTTCAAAAAACGTAAATCCGATTAACTTTATTATCAGTTTATGTAATCACCTTAACTATCAATTATAGGTGATTACTTACTGTTAGAATTGAACTTTTAATTATCAGAATTATAAAACTTATTTTAAAAATGCAGAGACGCCAGTAAATACAACTTGAGCGGCAATAGCTGATATTAATAACCCAGTAAGTTTTGACAAAATTGCAATACCAGTATTTTTTAAAACTTTAGCAATGCTTTTTGCGCATAGTAACATGGCATAAATACCGCTTGAGGCAATCAATAGCGAAAGGGCGCCAATCAGGTTTTGCATACCTACCGAACTTGTCCCCATAACAATAATCGTACCAATGGAGGCTGGTCCCATACATAAAGGTATTGCAAGAGGAACCACACTAATATCATCATCATCAGTATGAATTTTATTTTTTTCAGGTGAATCATTCATCAATGAAACAGCGGTAATAAATAGTAATGCTCCCGACCCAATTCTAAAAGCATCGAGTGTAAAACCAAACACACTAAACATGGCGTTACCAAAAAAGAATAACACAATACCAATAATAAAAACGGCACACGATGTTTTAAGTGCAGTCTTTCGGCGTTGTTGTTCATCATATTGTTTAGTACCACTTAAGAATGCACTTAGCACTGCTGGTGGTGTCATTAAAGCGAATAACTTGGTTGTGGTGGCGAGAATTTCAACAAGATAGTTATCCATAGTATTACCCTTTATAGCTTTAGATATTGCTTGAAATCTGTCAACAATTGTTGGCGGGAATCAACTATACACATAAAAACGGTCACCATAAAGGTGACCATATTTAATTGGATATAATTTTAATAGTTTATTAAATATTAACCAATTTGAATTAGTTAAGGCGCTCTTTAATACGAGCCGCTTTACCACGAAGTTCGCGTAAGTAGTAAAGTTTAGCTTGACGTACTTGACCACGACGTTTCACAGTAATTGAATCAACAGTTGGTGAGTGAGTTTGGAATACTCGTTCAACACCTTCGCCATTCGAAATTTTACGTACTGTAAATGCAGAATGTAAACCACGATTGCGAATTGCAATAACCACACCTTCATATGCTTGAAGACGTTTTTTGTTACCTTCAACAACCCATACTTTAACTTCTACCGTATCACCCGGACGAAAAGACGGGATGTCTTTTTTCATTTGTTCTTGTTCTAATTGCTGAATAATTGCATTTTTCATAATTTTGTCTCTTACTAGTTATACTGAAATATTAATGGCTCGGTTTATCACGATATTCACATTGGAATTCAGTGAGTAAACGTTGCTCTTCATCAGTCAGAGCTAGATTTTCAAGAAGATCTTCTCTTCTCAACCAAGTTCGTCCTAGTGATTGTTTCAATCGCCAGCGACGAATCGCTTCATGGTGACCAGACATTAACACATCAGGCACCGCCATTCCATCTAACACCTCAGGTCTGGTATAGTGTGGACAATCAAGTAAACCGTTTGCAAAAGAGTCTTCTTCTGCTGATGATTCATGATTCAATACACCTGGAATAAACCTTGCTAATGCATCAATCATTGTCATCGCCGGTAACTCACCGCCACTTAACACGTAATCCCCAATTGACCATTCTTCATCAATTTCGGTTTGGATAACGCGTTCATCTATACCTTCATATCGACCACAAATCAAAATCAATTTTTGATATTGTGACAACTCGCAAACACCTTGTTGGTTTAATTTGCGCCCTTGTGGGGAAAGATAGATTACTTTTGTATTTTCACCTGCTACTGCTTTCGCAGCATGAATCGCATCTCTAAGTGGTTGTACCATCATTAACATGCCGGGACCACCACCATAAGGCCTATCATCGACAGTCTTATGCTTATCATGCGCAAAATCGCGCGGGTTCCAATATTCTACTGTTAACAGTCCGTTTTTTACTGCTCGACCAGTTACACCATAACAGGTAATAGCTTGGAACATTTCGGGAAAAAGGCTAATTACGCCAATCCACATATTCTTACCTTACCGATTAAAATGCGGGATCCCAATCGACCACAATCATTTTTGTTGTTAAATCAACTTGTTTAATAAATTGTTCTTCAACAAAAGGAATTAAACGTTCTGTTGCTCCAAATGCATCTTTTAGATTTGCTTTAACAACCAACACATCATTAGAACCGGTTTCCATTAAATCAGTTACTTGACCTAAATCATAACCGTTAATTGTTTTCACTCTACAGCCAATCAAATCTTTCCAATAGAAATCGCCTTGATTAAGCTCAGGCAATTCTTCTGCATCAACGAATACTTCAGCATTAGTTAACGCATTGGCTTGATCTCGATCATCAACGCCTTTGAGTTTGACAATCATATCTTGATTATGAGGTTTAAAGCTCTCAACGATTACTTCCTGCCATTTTCCAGCACGCTGGATATACCAAGGTTTGTAATCAAAAATACTATCTGGAAATTCTGTAAACGAAAAAATCCTGAGCCATCCACGAATGCCGTAGCTTGAACCAAGTTTACCAACAACGATTAGATTCTCAGTATTCATCTTTACACTATTACTTAATTAAGCAGCTTTTTGTGCTTGTTTGATCAATGTATTAACACGATCAGAAATAGTAGCACCTAAACCAACCCAATAATTTACGCGATCAAGATCTAAACGTAATTCTTCTGCTTTACCTTGTGCAATTGGATTAAAAAAGCCAACGCGCTCAATAAAACGACCATCACGTGGGTTACGGCTATCAGTGACAACTACTTGATAAAAAGGGCGCTTTTTAGAGCCACCACGAGCTAAACGAATAGTTACCATAACATCCTCTTAAATTAAAAAATAATCTTTCTTTTGCCCAACACGGACAAAATCAAAGCCCCAAAATTATACTCTTTCTAGCAAAAAGTGCAATGGCTGATTGTGTGTGAAAAAGTTAGGTAGCATCAGTTATCGACAAGCTTAGTTATAAATGAACATAAATTCATCTTTTTAACTAGTTATATTATAAATAATTAGCTTCATTGATAATGGTGAGCTTGCTTGCTATATAATGATATATTTTAAAAGTGATGGTTGATCTTTAAGACTTTTTCCGGAACAAAGCTCGTTTTAACACGTCAAAAAATCCTAACGCTTTGACCATTTTTTTGCTATCAACATAGACACGTATTGCTTTTAATACTTTTTTCGGCTCTTTGGACGCAAAAGCGAACGTACCGTCTTTTTTTGTTTGTATGGAGTAACGAGATATCCACTTACCTTTAAAAAATACCGATGCGATAACATAATCGACCTCTTCCCAAGGAATTTGAATATATTTCCGAGGATCGCGTTGATGATAGAATTCGAACGCCTTATCACCAATCATAATCTGGCCATATTCTGAAAAACCTGAAAAAGCAGTCGCTTTTACTGTTAAATCTACTTTGGTATTTAATGATTGAACCATTCAGCTACTTATATCCATTATTTTAATCTGAGTTGCTAAGGCACCCTTTTCTCATTATTTATAAAGAAAAGGGTGATTTTTGTTTGAGGCAAAACAGCAATTTTGTTTAAAAAGTGCGCTCCTCAACTTTTTTAGTCAACATTGTTGGCTTTATAAAAGACCAATAACATGACCAGTAACACCGACTAAGAATAGTGCAAGAATAATTATAATAGGTGATACTTTTTTACGAAGTAACCACATACAGAAGAACGTTAATAGTAATGGTACAAGTCCAGGAATTAGCTGATCTAAGTTATTTTGTAAAGTCGTTACTTTGTCTTGACTAAGTGCGAGCCCATCTTGCATTTGTATCAATGCTTTTTGTATACCTTCGGCACCAGCAGGTAGGGAATTCCAATCAATAAATGCACCATTATCTAATTTTACTGTGGATACGACTGGTTGGAATTTTATTGATACCCACCTTTGTACTAAAGCTGCCAGAACAAACATCCCCAAGATAGATGCACCTTTAGTGATTTTTTGGAGTAAACCTCCACCTAAGTTATCGGTAATTTTAGAACCAGTACGGTAACCAAATTCTTGGGTAAACCACATAAAGCTCATGCGAATTATGTTCCAAAGCAGAAAGAATAGAATTGGCCCTAAAATATTACCACTCAAGGCAAGTGAGGCGCCTAGTGCACCAAGCATAGGACGAACGGTAAACCAGAATACTGGATCACCAACCCCAGCTAAAGGTCCCATCATTCCCACTTTTACCCCTTGAATAGTGACATCATCAACAGGCGCACCATTAGCACGTTCTTCTTCTAGGGCTAAAGTCACACCAAGTACAGGCGATGCTAAATAAGGATGTGTATTGAAAAATTCTAAATGGCGTTTAAGTGCAGCCGAACGATCTTCTTTTGTGGTATATAATTTTTTGATAGCAGGAATCATTGAATAAACCAAGCCACCATTTTGCATACGTTCGTAGTTCCAAGAACCTTGAAGGAAAGTTGAACGCCAAGCTACCGATAAACGGTCTTTTTTCGATAAATGAATTCGATCTGTCATGTTCTTCTCCAAGTTCTTAGTAATCATTTAAAATATCATCAAGTGGATCGCCTTTACTACCACCATTTGATGAATTGCCACGTTCAGAAAGATTTAGATAAATTAGTGCTAGAGCAATACCTAGAGCACCAATTGCAATCAAGGTTAATTGTGATATCGCGGCAACAACAAAACCGATAATGAAAAATGGCCAAACTTCACGATTTGCCATCATATTAATTACCATTGCATAACCAACAGCCACTACCATGCCTCCACCAATAGCCATACCTTCTGATAGCCATTTAGGCATTGAATTTAATGCGTCTTTTACCACTTCAGCAGGAATAAATAACAGCGCTGCTGCTGGTATTGCAATACGTAAACCTTGTAAACAAACCCCTAATATTTGTAACCATTCGATTCTACGGATATTACCTTGCTCTGCTGCAGCATCCATTAAATGCACTAATGGGACGGCAATAGTTCGCACAATCATCGTTAAAAATAAGCCAGCAACTGCTAGTGGGATGGCAATAGCGATAGCTGTCGATACACCAGCTTCACCTTGTCCACCAAGAACTAAAATAATAGATGAAGCAACAGCAGCAAGCGCGGCATCAGGTGCAACCGCTGCGCCAATATTTGCCCAGCCTAATGCTATCATCTGTAATGAACCACCTAACATTACGCCAGCTTCTAGATTTCCTGTTACTAAACCAATTAGTGAACAAGCAACTAGTGGTTGATGGAATTGGAATTGGTCTAAAATACCTTCCATTCCAGCTAAGAACGCAATAACTATCACTAAAATGATAGCAATAATTGATAAAGTCATAATAATAACCCCTTAATTAAACTAATTCTTTTGTTCAGCTAATTCTTGTTTCGCTTTCTTTAATAATTCATCCATATTATCCTCAGAATCATTAGGTACTTTGCGAATGTCGAATTTCACATTTTTCGCTTTTAATTTCTCGAATGTATCAACATCTTCAGCGCTCATTGACAGCACTTTGTTGACCATTACCTTGCCGACAGAATGCGCCATTGAACCAACATTTAATGTTTGAATATCGACACCGCCATCTATAGCGCGAAGTACATCTTCAGGGTTTTCGAAAAGTAATAAAGCTTTGGTGTTACCAAAACGGGGATCATGCGCAACTTCAATAATTTTTTTAATTGGCACGACATTGGCTTTAACGCCGGGAGGTGCGGCTTCTTCAATCAGTTTTTTCCTTAATTCATCTTTGGCAACTGAGTCTGAAACCACAATAATACGATTAGGGTTAGTCGTTTTAGTCCAAGATGTTGCCACTTGTCCATGTAACAAGCGTGAATCAACGCGAGCTAATACAATTTTCAATTTACCATCACCTAAAACAGTACCTTCAGGGATAGTGCTTGTTTGTTGATTGTTTTGCGTTGGTTTAGTTGCCACTTCAACCGTTGTTCTAATACCATCTTGGGCTGATTCAATAATGGCGGCAGCCACTTCTTTGGCGGTCTCCATCGATAAACGTGATGAGTATGCCTCAATCAACATTGGAAGATTCAAACCTGCAACGATAGCCCAATTTGGATGTTCACCACAGAGTGTATTGGCTTGGTTAAATGGTGTTCCACCCCATAAATCGACTAAAAAAAGCACTTCATTTTGATCATCGAAAGTAGCAATTGCTGCCAGCATCCGTTCCTTTAAGCTTTCAGGACTATCACTTGGATGCAAAGTAACGGCTTTAACGTTTTCTTGCTCTCCAAATATCATCGTCCCTGATTGTAAAATACCTTCAGCAAACTCACCATGAGTTGCCAAGATTATTCCAACCATAACGTACCTCCTAGTTTTTTATATTATTGCTAATATAAAGTTAATAAAATAAATCTATTTTTTTATTTTAGTTAACAATATGATTTATAAATTCGATCTTCATCAAGGTTTGATAAAATATATTGCTAAATTTTAGAATAATCTTTCTTTATCAGAACAGTAACATTTGTACGATGCTAAGAAAGATTATTTATTGCTTTGTTCTAATGCTTTACGGATAAAACCGTTATTTTGTTGTAATGCTGTTTTTGCTTGCTGAGCTGTTAACCCAGCAAGAATCATTAAAATAGCTGTTTTACAATTTTTGTTACATTGACTTAGTGTTGAAATAGCCGTCTCCCGGTTACAATCGGTTGCTTGCATGACAATTGATATTTGGCGTTCTACGAGTTTAGCATTAGTGGCCTCAACATCAACCATTAAATTACCGTAAACCTTACCCATTTTAATCATGCTGGCTGTGGTTAACATATTAAGTACTAATTTTTGTGCTGTACCGGCTTTCATTCTTGATGAACCGCTAACTACTTCTGCGCCAACAATTGGGGTAATGGCAATATTAGCTAAGTTAATCATAGGTGCATTGAGGTTGCAACATAAGCTAATTACTGTTGAACCCAGTGATTGAGCATATTGCATACCGCCGATAACATAAGGTGTGCGTCCACTTGCTGCGATACCTACTAAAATATCTTTTTTGCTAAAATTGATATTTTTTAGATCATTAACTGCTAGCTCTGGTGAATCTTCTGCATTTTCAACCGCTTTAAATATGGCAGGGTGCCCGCCTGCAATCAACCCAACGACTTGTTCTGGAGGCGTTCCGTAAGTAGGTGGGCACTCGCTCGCATCTAAAATACCTAATCGCCCAGAAGTGCCGGCACCAAGGTAAATTAAACGGCCATGATTTAAGAAAGCATCGCTAATTGCATCTACCGCATTGGCTATATTAGCTAATTGTTTTTCGACTGCGATTGCCACTTTTTTATCTTCATTATTGATAATTTGAAGTATTTCAAGGGTGGATGCGCAGTCGATGTTCTCGCTCGCACTATTGCGATTTTCGGTGATCATTGCCGATAAATTAATGTTTGACATGTGATTTTAAACCTAACCATACAAACCCGATAAGAATGGCAAATAGCATACCAAAACCTACACCGATAGTAATAACAGATAATCCACAAGCAATAGCTAACGTATAAGCACTGAGCATAATCATCATTGCACTATATTCGCTTAAGTTTTGTATTGAAATTACACTACCAGCACCAATAAGCTCTTTTCCCATTTTTTGAATTAACGCATTTAGTGGGACTAAAAAATAACCACCTAAAGCACCAATAATCACTAATAGAATATAAGAACTCGTCATATTGCTTTGTAAGGTAAATGCAATGACGGCAAACCCCATTAATATTCCTGCTGGAATACACCGTAATGTATTGGATATTGAAACCATAGCACTAGCAAGGCCAGCACCAACAACAATACCTATTGCCACAACGGCATTTAGATTTGTTGGGGTTGAGTTGTCAGTAATACCTAACACAATTGGCACCCAGCTAATTAATAAAAAGCGCAAGGTAATACCCGCTCCCCAAAATAGGCTAGTGCCGAGTAAAGTATAAAGTGCTTGTTTATTATTGAAAATAATTTTAAAGGTTTTAGCAAAATCCTTTATCATACTCATAAACTTCCACTCAATGTCTTTTCGAGCGACAGGAAGTTTAGGAATAAAAATATTTGCTATAACAGCTAGGCCATACATTATTACACAAGTAAGTAATGCAAATGTGATGTTTAAGTCAGCAATATGGCCTCCAGCAAGTGAGCCTAGTAAAATAGCTGCAATTGTTGATGCTTCAATTAAACCATTTGCTTTCACTAAATTATCGCCTGAGGTTAGCTCACCTAAAATACCATATTTTGCTGGTGAATAACCGGCTGCTCCCACACCAACTAGAAAATAACCTAAAAATGGATTGATATTTAGGCAAATAACAGCAGCACCTAATAATTTAATACCATTTGAGATCATCATCGCTCTGCCTTTAGACATGCTGTCAGCAAATTGACCAACAAATGGCGAAAGAAGGATGAAAGGGATGACAAAACCGATTTGTAATGCCGATTGGCTCCACTCTGGATAATTGAGTTGTTTAATAAAAGCTAATATTGCAAAGAAAATAGCATTATCAGCAAAGGCTGAAAAAAACTGGGCTAGCATGGTTGCAGCCATGCCAACGGTTAATAAAGGCTGTTTATTCATAGTGAATCCTTGCTATTATTCATTTTCATCAGCCATTTTGCGTAGCGTAATAAAATCGATTTTGCCAGTACCAAGCAATGGTAATTCTTTAACCACACGAATATCTCTAGGAATGGCTAATGCAGGAATACCTAAATCTTGTGCTGCCTGATTAAGCTGTTCTCGAGTTAATGTAGTTGAAGTAGTAAATAGCACAAGCGCTTCACCTTTAGCTGCGTCAGCTTTTACTGTAGCGCCATGCATGGCATCAGGATCGACTTTTCTAGCTAGCGCTTCAACACTTTCCAGTGAAACCATTTCGCCCGCAATTTTAGCAAAGCGTTTCAGTCGTCCTTTAATTGTCAAAAACTCATCTTTATCAATATCTACGATATCGCCAGTATCATACCAGCCTTTTTCTGCATTACCATTTTCATCAACGGCAACAGGCTCTTCAAGTACACCGGGTTTTTCAACTCGTAAATAACCTTTCATTACGTTAGGTCCTTTAAGCTGTAATTCCCCGCCAATCCCTGGGATAGGTATTAATCTTGATTGCATACCTGGCAATAGCCGACCAACAGTTCCTGCTTTAAATGCCATTGGCACATTAAGGGCAACAACTGGTGCACATTCGGTTACGCCATAACCTTCTAAGATTCGAATGCCATATTTATCTTTCCATTGTTCACGCACCGCATCGGAAAGTTTTTCAGCACCGGCAACCACATAACGTAATCGCATAAAATCATAAGGATGAGCGTAGCGAGCATAATTGGCTAAAAATGTTGGTGTGCCAAATAACACGGTACAGTTTTGGTCATAAATGATTTCTGGCACCATACGATAATGTAGTGGGTTTGGATATAAGAAGGTACGACTTCCAGAAAACAACGGTAAGAATAAACCAGCAGTAATACCAAAAGCATGGAATAATGGCAATGCGGACATAAAACGGTCAGCCGGTGTCGGATCGATAACGGTACGAATCTGTTCAACATTTGCCAATAAACTACCATGGCTGTGCACTACACCTTTAGGATTGCCTTCTGAGCCTGATGTAAATAACACTAAAGCTTCATCATCACTTGATTGTTGTCGTTTCACTAAACGTGGAATGTATTGGTGAAGTGCAACATAAAGTTTATCAACAAAAGTCAAACTACTACGCAAGTCCTCAAGGAAATACCAATTTACGTCCTTAATTTCTTCTAATAGATAATCAAGCTTACCTTTTTGAATAAATTTGCGTGAAGTAATGATCGTTTTTATTTCAGCCGCAGTAATTGCGCAGGTTAACCCTTTAGTTCCTGCTGTATAATTAAGCATGGCGGGAATACGATTTTTGACTGATAAACCAAAAATAGTTGCAACTGTAATCGTTGCATTAGGAAGCAATAAACCAACTCTTTCTTTTTGTTTGGTAATCTTAGAAATTATGCAACTAACACCGATAATTTGCTTAAGCAAGTTTCGATAGGAAGCTTCGTGAGTGGTAGGATCTTGAACCATTCTCGATTTTACCCCATAGCGAACTTGGGCTTCGAGCAACGCTTCAAAAAGTGTCAATTTTGGTCGGCTTGCCATTCTGGCATTCATCATAATTTGATGTAATTTTTCACCAGCAATATATCGTCGTTCACTTGCTTTTGGTGCATCAGGCATTGGGATTGATGTTGGTTCCAATACATGAATTGTAATTTTAGGAAATAGATGACGTTTAAATAAGCCTTTTAAACGGCTAGTCAACGTAAATTCTGCACCTTCAATCCAGACAGGTACAATCGTTGCTTGAGAACGAGCAGCAACAAATGCTGCGCCGTCATAAATTTTCATTAATGAGCCGGTTATGGTAATTCGACCTTCCGGGAAAATAACAATTGGTCGTCCTTTTTCAATTTCACGAACTAACCTTTTAATCGCCATTGGACTTAATGGATCCATTGGCACAAAATCAACGTAACGTTTGGCTAAACGGACTAGCCAATGATCAATGTAGCCTGCGTAGATAGCAAATACTGGTTTAATTGGTAAAAATACGCCGATTAAAATGCCGTCTAGGAAGGAAACATGATTAGGTGTGATAAGTAATCTGTCTTGTTTTAAATTATTGAGATTCCCTTGAATCTTTACATGAAATAAAATTTTTAAAAAAAACTTTAATATTTTAAATAACATCTGATTTCTCAATTTCCGTACAAAATTGTACTTTGTAATAATAATGAAAATAAATTAAATATACAAGAAAGTGAAAATTATCTATTTATATTAAACAAGAGTATTTATTTTTTTGTTGGTAAGATTAAATAATGGATAATAAATAATATGAAAATAAATATTAAATAAGGAATCGAAATGTTAATTTTAACTGCCCAAGATATTCAACAATTCTATACTATGAAAGATGCTGTTGCAGCGGATAAACAAGCACTGAAAATCTATACTCAAGGTAATAGTGAAGTTCCATTACGCATCAACTTTGACATGCAAAAAGGGCAATGTTTGATTATGCCTGCTCATATAAAAGAAAATGATGTGGTTGGCTTGAAAATTGTCTCGGTTTTTCCTGATAACCCGAAACTTGGTAAGCCATCTGTTCCCGCGCAAGTGTTTATGATCGATCCGTTAACAGGCGAAGTTTGTGCGATGTTAGATGGCACATTTGTGACCCAATTACGCACAGGCGCGGTACAAGGTGCAGCTACCGATTTATTAGCCAGAAAAGATGCTAAACGTGCTGTATTAATTGGTACTGGTGGACAAGCTGCGTCACAGTTAGAAGCGATGTTAACCGTCCGTCAATTGACTGATGTGGCGATCTTTGGGCTTGATGTCAATAAAGGCAAGCAATTTACTGAAGAGATGAAGAAACGATTCGCTCATTTCTCCGCTAACCTCTATTTTTCGAACGATCTAGATGAAGATATTTGCCAAGCAGATATCATTACCTCTGTCACCACATCAAAAGTTGTGACCTTCAATGGCGATTTGGTTAAACCAGGAACACATATCAATGGAGTAGGTGCTTACACGCCAGAAATGCACGAAATACCAAGTAATATTGTTAAAAATGCTGATATTCGCGTACTTGATACTAAAGATGGCGTATTTGCTGAGGCGGGTGATATTATCGATCCAATTAATCAACAATTAGTTACAAAACAAGATTTTTATGAATTAGGTGATTTAGTTATTGATCCACAAAAATGTCGCCAAAACGATCAGCAAATCACGTTATTTAAAAGTGTGGGAACGGCAGTTTTAGATGTCTATGTTGGTTATGATATTTACCAGAAAGCCAAGGAAAAGGGCCTAGGAATCAGTGTTTAAAACGCCTACCAAAAACCACGACATATCAAAAAAAGTTGAGGAACGGGGTTTTTGAGATCTTAAATCGGTGTTAGTCATGTTTTTATTAAACCCAGTAACAGACCATTCATTAAATAAAAAAATTTGAGGAGCGGGGTTTTTAAAGATCTAAGACTCGCTTTTTAATTCTTGTTTTTGTGAGCGACCCAATAATGACATGGCTGCAAGTTTTGGATCTTTATGTTCGTAAAGCACTTTATAGATTTGTTCTGTAATAGGCATATCAACATGATATTTTTGAGCTAATGCCCAAACTTCTTTAGTATTTCGGCAACCCTCAACCACTTGAGCAATAATATCTTGTGCTTCTTGAATGGATTTGTTTTGACCTAGTAAAATACCAAATCGACGATTTCGGGACTGATTATCTGTACAAGTAAGTACCAAATCGCCTAAACCAGCCATCCCCATAAACGTGGCAGGATCGGCACCAAGAGCTTCGCCTAATCGCATCATTTCGGCAAGTCCGCGGGTTATTAAAGCTGTTCTCGCATTAGCACCAAAACCCAGCCCATCGGATAAACCAGCACCAATTGCAATAACATTTTTTACCGCGCCACCAAGTTGAACGCCAATAAAGTCTTTACTGCTATAAACGCGGAATGATTTACTACAGTGAAATAAATTTTGGAGTTCAGTTAAAAATTGATCATCGGTTGAGGCAACGGTTACTGCTGTTGGTAAGCCTGATGCAACTTCTTTAGCGAAAGTAGGACCTGAAATAACCGCTAATGGGATTTTATCACCCAATACTTCTCTGGCAACATCTTGTAATAGTCGACCGGTATCGACTTCAAGTCCTTTGGTTGCCCAAACAATTTTGCTATCTTTTCTTAAAAATGGTTTGATTTGTTTAAGAATGCTACCAAATGCGTGGCTTGGAACAACAATTAATAAAATTGCTGAAGCTGAAACGGCAGTTTTAAGATCCGCTTCAACTTGAAGTTGGTCAGGAAAAGAAATATCCGGTAAAAATTGTCTATTTTGTCTATCATGTTGCAAAATAGCCATTTTATCTGGGTTATGTCCCCATAATAAAGTTGAGTGGCCATTTCGTGCCAGTAATATTGCCAGCGAGGTCCCATAAGAACCTGCGCCAATCACTGTCACTGCTGCATTTTTATTCATAAACATAGACTTTATTAACTGGTAATTACTGTAAAGTTTCAGTCGATTCGGTTTTAGCTTCTTGCTGTTGCAAATAGCTAATGAATAAAGCTTCAAAATTTACAGGTTCTAAATTAAGTTGTGGGAAAGTTCCTTTATTTACTAAGCTTGAAATAACTTCACGCGCATAAGGGAATAAAATATTAGGACAATAAGCACCTACACAATGTTGAATTTGAGCATCGTCAAATCCGATAAGCGAGAAAATACCTGACTGAGTCACTTCACAAATATATACAACTTCTTCTTGTTGTTTTACTGTTACTGTAACACGTAAAGAAACTTCATGTACACCTTCACTCAACGCTTGTGATGATGAATTTAGTTCTAAATTCATTTCTGGTTGCCATTGTTTTGTGAAAATTTCTGGGACATTGTTAGTTTCAAATGAAACATCTTTGGTATAAATGCGTTGAATAGCAAATTGTGTTTCAGGTGTATTGTTTTGTTCTGTCATGATAAAACCTTATTTTAATATTATATTATTTTCTAACTAATGGTAAGTTTTCGCCGTTCCATCCAGCAATACCATCTTTTAATGTAAATACATGCAAAAAGCCCTGTTTGACTAATACTTCACCAATGCTTGCTGATGTTAAACCATTATCATCAACCACGATGATAATATCTTCTTTAAATTTTTCAATGGTTTTTGCGCTAGCATTTTTAATGTCAACGGGTAAAATGTTGTGAGATTCAGTAATATGCCCTTTTTTGAAACTATCTGCTGAGCGAATATCGACAATAACTGCGTTTTGTTTGTTGATCATACTAATTGCTTGCGCGTTATTAATTATTTTCACTTTTGATAATTTACTTTTCACGGTCATTACAATGATTGCAACAAATAACACAATCCAACCTAATGAAAGTAAAAGGTGATTTTGGATAAAAGGTATAATTTCGATTGTAACAAAGTCCATACTTTTATGATTACCTAGTATTATTAAAAATAGGTTAAGATTATAACGATATTGTCTACTGAAATATAGACCTAAAGGGAGAAATCTTATTTTAAGCTAATAAGATTTAAAAGTTTTAAGGATTGAAACTATGTTATTTAAAAGATTTATTTTGTTGCCATTCATTTTCGTTACTTTAATTTCGTCAGCATTAGCAGAATCAAATAATCTTAATACTGACGAAATACTAAGCCTAGAGGAACTAAAGGAAGATAGTCAATCTAGTTCATTAGGGTTTGATCCGAATCTAACTTGTCGAGACTTTTTCCATGAAATTGATCCAAATGCCCCTGATTTTTTTCAATATGAAAAGTGTAGGACAACCGACTATGGGCAAACATGGCCTATTGAGGTTATTTATAAAGTTGAAGGTAAATATGCTAAGCAAGCTCATGAATATTTAATTAAGACTATGGGAATGGGCGATTTGAAATTCGTATGTTGTTATTGGGAACAACTAAAACCAGTAGCAATTGTCAATCCAAAAGATAATGTATTATATGAGGCTACATTTATTTCGGAAGAAACCCTAAAAAAGGATTGGGATAAAACAACCTTTTATTTAATAATAAAAGGTTATCGAAAAGAATCGTAGATCATTCAAAAGAGTTAGCAAATTCACTTTTCATTAATGGCACCAAAATGTAACACAAGTAGCAGTATGTTACATTTTGGTGCATTATTTTGGTGCCATGTGCATTATTTTGGTGCATTAATGTTAATTTTTGCTATTATCTAACCAATAAAAACCGTTCAAAAATAGTGGTTAAAAAATTGGCATCAAATTTGCATATAATTTAATAAATAGGCAAATATGCCTTTGAACTGAACATTTATTTTATATGTCCTCAATGGAGAAGCTACATGTCTACACAAAAAGTTTTTACACTAATAAAAGAAAACGATGTTAAATTTGTTGATTTACGTTTTACTGATACTAAAGGTAAGGAACAACACGTTACCATTCCTGTTAGTCAAATTGACGCAGATTTTTTTGAAGATGGTAAGATGTTTGATGGCTCTTCAATTGCAGGTTGGAAGGGGATTAACGAATCAGATATGGTGTTAATGCCAGATGCATCAAGTGCCGTGATTGACCCATTTTTTGAAGATGTGACATTGAATATTCGTTGTGACGTTTTAGAACCAGCAACATTACAAGGCTATGATCGTGACCCGCGCTCAATTGCTAAACGCGCTGAAGAGTTTTTAAAATCATCAGGCATTGCTGATACTGTTATTTTTGGACCAGAACCAGAATTCTTCCTATTTGATGATGTGCGTTTTGGAACGCCGATGTCAGGTAGTTTTGTTCATATTGATGATATTGAAGCTGCTTGGAACTCAGGTACTAAATACGAAGAAGGTAACAAAGGTCACCGTCCAGGTGTTAAAGGTGGTTACTTCCCGCTTCCTCCTGTTGATTCTTCACAAGATATTCGTTCTGAAATGTGTTTAATTATGGAGCAACTAGGTTTAGTTGTTGAAGCTCATCACCATGAAGTTGCAACTGCTGGTCAAAATGAGATTGCTTGCCGTTTCAATACATTAACTAAAAAAGCTGACGAAGTGCAAATCTATAAATATGTTGTACAAAATGTTGCACATGCTTATGGTAAAACCGCGACATTTATGCCAAAACCAATGTTTGGTGATAACGGTTCTGGTATGCACTGCCATCAATCACTTGCTAAAGATGGTGTGAACCTTTTTGCTGGTGATAAATATGCTGGCCTTTCTGAAATGGCTTTATTCTATATCGGTGGTATTATCAAACACGCTAAAGCAATTAATGCTTTTGCTAATCCAGCAACAAACTCTTATAAACGTTTAGTACCCGGTTATGAAGCACCCGTTATGCTTGCATATTCTGCTCGTAACCGTTCTGCATCAATTCGTATCCCTGTTGTTACTAGTCCTAAGGCTCGTCGTATCGAAGTTCGTTTCCCAGATCCAGCTGGTAATCCATACTTATCATTTGCTGCACAGTTAATGGCTGGTTTAGATGGTATTATCAATAAGATTCATCCGGGCGATGCGATGGATAAAAACTTATATGACTTACCACCAGAAGAGTCTAAATTAATTCCACAAGTTGCAGGTTCACTTGAAGAAGCGTTAAATGCTTTAGATGCGGATCGTGAATTCTTAACCCGTGGTAATGTGTTTACTAATGACACTATCGATGCTTATATCGATTTAAAACGCCAAGATGTTGATCGTGTACGTATGACTCCGCATCCGGTTGAATTTGAATTGTACTATAGCCTATAAGTCATTATTTTATTATTTGAAGTTTTAACCACCGCTATTTGGCGGTGGTATCTAATGAGAACGGAGTGCCTACGATGACATTTGATAATGAATCTGATGCGAATCTTGTTCTCGACTCTATGATAACCAATATTTTATTACTTGATAAAAAGCTCAATATTCTTTATGCCAATACTGCGGCACAACAATTACTAGCCCAAAGTTCTAAAAAAATATTAGAAAGTTGTCTTCCTGATTTGTTAGGGTATTTTTCGTTAGACCTTGATTTAATGCAAAATGCCTTAGATCAAAACCAAGGTTTTACCGATAGTGAAGTAAATTTAGTGATAAATAATGAACTACATATTTTATCATTGACGGCACAACTGCTTGCTAATGGCCATATTTTAATAGAAATGGCACCACTTAATAGCCATAAAAAACTAAGCCAAGAACAATTACAACAAGCTCAACAAAATGCAGCACGTGAGCTAGTCCGTGGACTTGCCCATGAAATTAAAAACCCATTAGGCGGGCTTCGAGGTGCAGCACAACTATTATCACGTGAACTGCCTAAAAATGAGTTGCAAGACTATACACAAATTATTATAGAACAAGCAGATAGATTAAGGAATCTTGTTGATAGGTTATTAGGTCCACAACAACGTTTACAACAAAAACAGCAGAATATTCACCAAGCCATTGAGCGAATTTATGCGCTTTTAAGTTTAGAAAAGCCGTCAAACGTAACGATTATACGTGATTATGATCCTAGTCTGCCTGAATTAGTACATGACTCTGAACAGATTGAACAGGTAGTTTTAAATATCATTCGTAATGCGATACAAGCGATTGGTTCGAAAACAGGCTCTATCATAATAAGAACGCGAACGGCATTTCAGGTTACTTTGCATGGTCAGCGTTACCGACTTTGTGCTCGCATCGATATTGAAGATAATGGACCTGGCGTTCCAGTGCATATTCAAGATACGTTGTTTTATCCGATGGTAAGTGGTTATGAAGGTGGTAATGGTATCGGTTTGTCGATTGCTCATAATATTATCGATCAGCACCATGGAAAAATTGAGTTTAATAGTTGGCCAGGCCACACAGAGTTTTCTATCTATCTGCCCATCAAACAATGAGGTTAATTGAAATGAATGTTTGGATTGTTGATGATGATAGTTCGATTAGATGGGTGTTAGAAAAAGCACTTACTAATGCTCATTTTAATTGCATCAGTTTTTCAAGTGGTCAAGAGGTGATTGATGCTTTAGTGAATCACCCACAAAAACCTGCCGTCATATTATCTGACATAAAAATGCCTGGAATTGATGGCTTATCTTTACTTAATTATATTAAAGAGCAAATGCCCAATTTGCCTGTGATTATTATGACGGCGCATTCCGATCTTGATGCCGCTGTTAATGCTTACCAAAAAGGTGCTTATGATTATATTCCTAAGCCTTTTGATGTTGATGAAGTTATTCAACTGGTGGAACGAGCTATTTTACAAACTCAAAGCAATAAACCGAGCAGTTCTTCTAGTAGTAAAGCTTCTACCGGTATTATCGGTGAAGCTCCATCAATGCAGGAAGTGTTTCGTATTATTGGGCGACTTTCAAAATCATCTATTAGTGTGCTGATTAATGGCGAATCAGGAACGGGTAAGGAGCTAGTAGCTAAAGCATTGCATACCCATAGTCCACGTTCTCAGTCACCTTTTATTGCACTGAATATGGCTGCCATTCCAAAAGATTTAATTGAATCTGAATTGTTTGGTCATGAAAAAGGCGCATTTACTGGTGCAGCCCAAATAAGGCATGGTCGTTTTGAGCAAGCCAACGGTGGTACGCTATTTTTAGATGAAATTGGCGATATGCCGTTAGATGTGCAGACGCGATTATTAAGAGTGCTTGCCGATGGTCAATTTTATCGAATCGGTGGTTATTCACCGGTTAAAGTTGATGTTCGTATTATTGCCGCAACCCATCAAGATCTTCAAGCGAGAGTAAGGGAAGGTAAGTTTAGAGAAGATTTATTCCATCGCTTAAATGTTATTCGTATTTTATTACCGCCATTACGAGATAGAGCACAAGATATTCCAAAACTGGCTGAACATTTTTTACGTACTACTGCCAAAGAGTTAGGCGTCGAAAGTAAAGTGCTGAGTCCTGAAGCGCTTAATTTATTATGTATGTTTAATTGGCCGGGCAATGTTAGGCAATTGGAAAATGTTTGTCGTTGGGTGACTGTAATGTCGTCAAATAATGAAATTTTTGTTCAAGATTTACCTCCAGAACTTTTACAGTTATCGGTGCCCGCTACATCTGTTAATTATGACGTTAATACCCATCCTCAGCCGTTAACAGATTGGAAAACGATGCTCGAACAGTGGGCTAAGCAAGCATTATTAGCGGGCCAAACAGGGATATTGACACAAACCGTTAGTGAAGTTGAACGGATTTTATTGAAATGCGCACTTAATTTTACTCGTGGTCACAAACAAGATGCTGCCAACCTTTTAGGTTGGGGACGAAATACGTTAACCAGAAAGCTTAAAGAATTATCCGAAGATTCCAATTATTAATTGACGTAGAATTGATCAATAATCAGCCTTTAATTTAATATTATTGGCTGATGTTTTTATAAGCTTATTAATTATTGATTTTTTTGTTTATCAAAGTTCATTGAACACTTATTTATTTTTAGTTACAATTCAGTCTAAATGATAATCATTCTATTTATCATTTACGCGCTTTTGAACTAAGCTAATAATTAGGAGTTACAATGTTTTCATCTATCAAATTTAAATTTTTAGTATTACTAACCGCTTTATTTGCTTTAGTTGGTTGTGATGATAAAAAAGAAGTACCTGCCGCTAATAAAGCTTCAATCGTTGTTGAACATGCTCAAGGTAAAACAGACGTTCCTGAAAATCCGAAAAAAGTGGTAGTGTTTAATGTAGCAACACTTGATATTATTGATGCATTAAATATTCCCGTTACAGCAGTTCCTCAATCTGATGTGCATTTTCCCGAGTTCTTATCTAAATATGCTGATAAAACTTATACCAATGTCGGTACATTATTTGAACCAAATTATGAAGTATTAAGTTCATTACAACCTGATGTGATTATTGCAGGTGGTCGGGCCAATGATGTATATAAAAAATTAAGTGATATTGCGCCGACAATTTCGCTTGATATTGATCCTAATAATTTTGTGGCTAGTTTGACGCAGCGTACTGAGCAGTTAGGTAATATTTTTGGTAAACAAGCAGAAGCTAAAAAACTAATTGCTGATTTTAATCAGAAAATTGATAGCTTAAAATCAAAAACTAGCACTGCTGGAACGGCTTTAGTGATTATGGTTAATGGCGGAAAAATGTCTGCTTATGGTCCTAAATCACGTTTTGGTTTTATTTTTGATGTATTAGGTTTTAAACCAGCAACAATATTCCAAGAAGCAGGACGTCATGGTAATGCAGTAACTTCTGAATTTGTATTAAGTGTTAATCCACAATGGATATTTGTGCTTGATAGAGATAACGCAATTGGTAATAAAGAAGCACAATCTGCACAACAGGTTTTAAATAACGAATTAATTCAAAAAACCGATGCATGGCAACAAAACCATATTGTTTATTTAGATTCTACTTCTATGTATATCTCTGGTGGTATTCAAACTTATAGTCGTTTGATGGATCAAATAAGTGATGTTTTACAAAAATCATCAGCAAATTAATATAAATCATGTCTAAAACGGTTTACTTTATTGCAGGTATTGTTTTTTTATTCGCAATGGCTGCATTAAGCCTTTTTATTGGTGCTGGGCATGTTACGTTAGCTGATTTATGGTCTGACAGTAATATGCGACAAATCTTTTTTGTTAGTCGAGTACCTAGAACAGTGGCATTATTATTAGCTGGCAGCGCGATGAGTGTTGCTGGTTTAATTATGCAACTCCTTACCCAAAATCGTTTTGTGGAACCGTCGTTAGTAGGTACAACTCAGTCGGCTAGTCTTGGTTTATTAGTGATGATGGTGCTTGTGCCTGGTGCAAGTGTGATGATGAAAATGGTGGTTGCCAGCTTATTTGCCATGGCGGGCACTATGTTATTTATGTTCATTTCTCGCAAGATTATTTATAAATCTGCCCTGATGGTGCCTCTTATTGGTATTATGCTTGGTGCGGTAATTAGTGCCATTTGTACTTTTTTTGCGATGTATTTTGACCTATTACAATCACTTGGTGGTTGGGAGTCAGGAGACTTTTCCGGAATCTTGCAAGGTCGTTATGAGTTATTATGGTTAGTTGGAGGTATTACTCTACTCGCTTGTTGGAGTGCAGATCGGTTCACTGTTGCCGGTTTAGGTAGAGACTTTTCGGTTAATGTTGGGCTTAATTATAATCGAGTCATGTTAATTGGTCTTGTTGTGATTGCTTTGATAGGTGGAATAGTCGTTGTGGTGGTTGGTGTATTGCCATTTTTAGGACTGATTGTTCCCAATATTGTCAGTTTATTATTTGGTGATAATGTTCGAAAAACGATTCCTTGGATCTGTTTATTAGGCAGTGGGCTTGTTTTGCTATGTGATATTATTGGACGCGTTATCCGTTATCCATTTGAAATACCAGCCAGTGTCATTCTTGGTGTAGTAGGGGCTATTATTTTTTTAGTATTGTTGAGTAAAAAACGTCATGCTAGTTAATCAAAAACGCCATATTTCTAGCCGAAAAACAGTATGGTTATTACTTGGTTTTGCCGTGCTTTGTGTTGTTTTTTTCATGACATTTAATTTAAAAGGCAACATCAGCTACATTTTGACACACCGGACTTGGATTGTATTAACAATGATTTTAGTCGCCTTTTCGGCGGCAACGTCAACATTACTATTCCAAACTGTTACGAACAATCGAATTTTAACACCTTCAATAATGGGGTTTGAATCACTGTTTGTGTTGATTCAAACAGTGGTAATATTTTTTATTGATGTACAAGGTATCCCTTATATTGGTATTGTCGGTAAATTTATCTTTGAGTCATTACTATTAATTTTATTTTCTCTATTTTTGTATCGAGGATTATTTAACAAACTTAAACAAAATCTTCATTTAGTTTTATTAATTGGGATTATTCTAGGAACGCTGTTCCGTAGTTTTTCCAATTTATTACAACGTCTAATGACGCCGACTGAATTTGCTGTATTACAAAGTCGAATTTTTGCAACTTTTACTCGAGCTGAACCCGTACTAATTGTCTTTTCATTAGTTATTTCCAGCATAATTGGTCTATTTTTATGGCGAATGCGTTTTCGGTTTGATGTACTAGCATTAGGTCGTGATAATGCGATTAATCTTGGTATCGATTATCAAAAAAGTGTCACCATTATTTTATTATTAGTTTCGGTACTAGTTTCAATATCGACCGCATTAGTTGGTCCATTTACGTTTTTAGGCTTACTTATTGCAAATTTAGCTTACAGTATTAGTGGTTCCAGCCAACATCGCTTTTTATTGCCAACCGCATTTTTATTAGGAATTATTTTCCTTGTTGGTGGGCAAATGTTTTTAGAGCATGTTTTAAACATGGTTGGTGCATTATCTATTGTAATTGAGTTTATTGGTGGTTCGCTGTTTATCTTCTTATTATTGAAAAAGGTTCCAATGTGATAGAAATTGATAATATTAGTAAAAAATATCAAACCATATCTGTATTAAAAAATGTTAATGCGACCATATCACAAGGTGGAGTGACAGCTATCATAGGTCCTAATGGTGCAGGTAAATCGACATTATTATCAATTATTAGCCGTCTATTACTGGCTGATGAAGGACAAGTAAAAATACAAAGTATGGACGTGGTTAATACGCCAAGTGACAAACTTGCCACCTACTTATCGGTATTGAGGCAAGAAAACCGTTTTACTAGCAGATTAACTGTTTTTGAATTAGTAGGATTTGGACGTTATCCTTATTCAAAAGGGCGATTAAATAAAGATGACTTAGCACATATCCATCGAGCACTGGAATTTTTAAATTTAACTGAGTATAAAGATCGGTTTTTAGATGAACTTTCTGGCGGGCAACGACAACGTGCTTATGTTGCTATGGTGCTTTGTCAAGATACTGAGTATGTTTTGCTTGATGAACCGCTAAACAATCTTGATATGAAACACGCAGTTTCGATGATGAAACAGTTACGCCGAGCGGCCGATGAGCTCGGTAAAACGATTGTTATTGTTATCCATGATATCAATTTTGCCTCAGTTTATTCTGATTATATTTTAGCCATGAAAGATGGCCAACTTGTTTATCAAGGTAGCCCAAAAGAAATTATGAATTCAACTATTTTAGAAGATATATTTGATACGCCAGTAAAAATAGAAACTATCCATAACCAAAGCATTGCTATTTATTATTAATAAAAGATTTTTTAACTAAAAGGGTTTAGATTCACACTAAATCCTTTTTTTCTTATAATTCGTTAAGTTTAAATAATAAGTTTTGTTTACATTTAATTTGTGTTCAGTTTAAATAACTGATGAATTTTTTTATTGAGATATATTCATGAAATTAGAACAAATTGCACTGTTAGCTGGCGTTTCAAGAACGACAGCCAGCTATGTAATAAATGGTAAAGCTAAACACTACCGAGTTAGTGATAAAACCATTGCTAAAGTGATGGCAGTAGTGAAAGAATATAATTACCAACCCAATGCTGTAGCTGCAGGTCTAAGAGCGGGGAAAACACGTACTATTGGTATCATCATTCCAGACTTTGAAAATATAAGTTATACCCGAATTGCAAGTTACTTAGAGCAGTTGTTAAGAAAAGAAGGCTATCAATTATTGCTTTCTTGTTCTGAAGATAATCCGGAAATTGAAAAAGAGTGTGTAAAACATTTAAAACAACGCCGTGTAGATGCTTTAGTCATTTCTTCATCGTTTGTTAATGATTCTGATTATGCGTTTTACAACGGTTGGCAAAATAGTGATACTCCTTTGTTTGCATTAGACAGAACACTCTCAACATCTGAATTTAGGAATGTTGTTGGATCTGACAAAGAAGATTCTAAAATGCTAGCTCAAGCTTTTAATCAATTTGTTGATGGAACAGTCGCTTATATTGGTGCATTACCTAACTTGTCTGTTAGCCAGCTACGAATGGAGGGTTTTAAGGAAGTTGCTCTAAATCATAGCAATAAAGTTGATTTTTTGTGTGCAAATAATTATAGTCGTCGCGATGCAGAGGTTACTTTTAGTCAATGGTTGGCAAATAATGATTTACCAAACGGCATTTTTTCCACTTCTTTTTCTTTATTACAAGGCACCATTGATGCAATTCTGAAAAAGTTTGGTCGTTTACCGGATAATCTAACAATTGCCACCTTTGGTGATAATGAATTACTCGATTTTTTACCGTGTAAATTGATTGCGTTATCTCAAGATCATAAATCAGTATCAAAAGTAACCATTGAATTATTATTAAATAGTTTGCATAAAAAGAACTATCAACCAGGAACAACAATCATACCGCGACGTTTAATTTATCGAGGTAGCCTGAGTCGAGAAAAATTGCTAAAAAGTCAAATTAAATCGTCATAGAGCTAAAAAGATTTACTCAAAAAGCTGATCTAGATCACATTTTAGGAATTAATAGATATAATTTATTTGATAATTAGGACGTTTATATTCATTATCGCTGAAACGATTCAATCATGATTCAATAACGATTATGGGATTGCTGAGTTGTTTTTAGTACATCCAATATTATAACCCAGAGGTATTTATTATATGTTTCATTTAGTTAAAGAAGATATCCATTTAAATGAACAAGCAGCCAACAAAAGTGAGGCAATTAAGAAGATTGCAGCCGCATTAACTAGCGCTGGTTATGTTGAAGAAGGCTACGTTGATGGTATGCTTGAACGTGAAAGTCAAGCTGCAACTTATTTAGGTATTGGTATTGCTATACCTCATGGCACACCTAAAACTCGCCACTTAGTTAAAAAGACAGGGGTTCAAGTTTTTTGTTTTCCTCAAGGCGTTGAGTGGGGTGATGATGGCGAAAAAGCTTATCTAGCTATTGGTATCGCTGCGAGTTCTGATGAGCATTTAGAATTACTTCGCCAATTAACTCATGTACTTGGTGCTGATGGGGTTGAAGAGCGAATCAAAAAAATCCAAACTGCCGATGAAGCTTTAGCTATTTTAACTGGCAAAGAAAGTGTAGAAGATAGTCAATTTGTAATTGATGAATCCTCATTATTATTGGATATACAAGCTGATAGCTTAACTACATTACAAGCTTTAAATGCTTCACGTTTAAAACAACACGATGCGGTTAATGTCAGCTTTATTACGAACGTACTTGATAATAAACCAAGTTATTTAGGTAATGGGGTATGGTTAAGTGACAGCCGCGAAGGCAATTTAAAAAATGCGATTGCTATTAGCCGTACGGTGAATGATCTTAATCAAGATGGCAAACCAGTTAAGCTTCTTATTACTATTTCAGCTGTTGATGATTCAGTTACAGCTATCGTGAATAACATTGCATCATTAGCTTATAACCAAAAATTAGCGTTATTAATTTCTGCAAAAAGTGATGATTTTAATAATCTACTCCTTTCAGGGGATCATTCTGTATCATCTGAAACATCAGAAAATGTAACACCTAATGATTCATCAAACAGTGGTGCTAATGGTGAAGAATTAAGCCGAGTATTTGTTATTCCAAATGAAAATGGCTTACACACTCGCCCATCATCAGTTCTTGTCAAATTAGTTAAAGAGTTCAATAGCAAAGTGACGGTAGCTAATCTAGATGGTAAAAATGAGCCAGTGAGTGCAACTAGTTTAATGAAAATTGTTGCGTTAGGTGCGAAAAAAGGTAGCCGTTTACAATTTACTGCTGTTGGTAATGATGCAGAACAAGTATTAGATGCAATCGGTAAAGCAATTGAAAGTGGTTTAGGAGAGGGTGCTTAATCATGACTTATCGTGTTGCAACGATCACTTTAAATCCTGCTTATGATTTATTAGGTTTTTGTCCAAAAGTTGAGCTTGGTGATGTTAACTTAGTTCAAACTAACGCTTTGCTTGCTGCGGGTAAAGGTATCAATGTTGCCAAAGTATTATCTGATCTTGGTATTAAATTAACCGTGGGTGGTTTTTTAGGTAAAGAGAATCGTGATGGTTTTAATTTACTTTTTAAATCTCTGAATGTTGATGATAAATTCCAGACCGTTGATGGTCGTACCCGAATTAACGTTAAACTCACTGAAGAAAATAGTGAAGTCACTGACCTAAATTTTTCAGGTTTCACGATTAACGATCAAGATTGGCAAACTTTCGTTTCCAATTCTTTAGAATGGTTGAAAGAGATAGATATGGTTGCCATTAGTGGTAGTTTACCTGCTGGAGTATCACTGGAAAAATTCACAGAATGGATGAAACAAGTTAAAGCAATTTGTCCTAAAGTGGTATTTGATAGTAGCCGTGATGCTTTAGTAGCAGGGCTTAAGGCCAACCCTTGGTTAATTAAACCAAATGATAAAGAACTGGAAATGTGGGTAGGCAGAAAACTATCCACATTATCAGAAATTAAAACAGCAGCCATGGAACTTATCGATGGTGGGGTAGAGAACGTAGTAATTTCACTGGGCAGCAAAGGTGCTTTGTGGGTGACTAAACGTGAAGCATGGTTAGCCAAACCACCTAAATGTAAAGTGGTTAGCACTGTTGGTGCTGGTGATTCAATGGTCGGTGGGTTAATGTATGGTTTATTAAATAATAAATCAATTAAAGACACTCTAGTATTTGCATCAAGTGTTGCCGCTTTATCTGTTGAACAAGCTGGTGTTGGTGTGTCAGACCGTCAAGCGGTTACCAACATGTCGGAAAAAATTGAAATAATCGCTGGATAGGAGTATTCATGAATATATACATTGTTGAAGGTAGCAATTCAGGCCCAGTTAATGGGCGATTAGCTAAAGCGGAATTAGCGTTAGCTGCTAATTCTTTAAATTTTAAAATTGTTGATAATGCAACATCAGCCGATACTATCATTTCGGTTGGTAGCGGTAATATTAGTGACGAATCAGTTATTGGCAAGAAAGTTTATGTTGTTAATGATATAAATGATGTTTTTGCTGATCCTAAAAAAATCTTAAATGATGCACAAAGTAAAGCAACTGTTTATGAACAATCGACTGGTGATACTAGCACTTCTGTGGCAAACAGTGGACAAAAACGTATTGTTGCGGTAACTGCTTGCCCAACAGGTGTTGCTCATACATTTATGGCAGCTGAAGCGATTGAAGAAGAAGCGAAAAAACGTGGTTGGTGGTGTAAAGTAGAAACTCGTGGTTCTGTTGGTGTTGGAAATGAATTAACACCAGAAGAGATTGCTTCTGCTGATGTAGTTATAGCTGCATGTGATATTGATGTTGATTTAAGCAAATTTGCTGGTAAAAAACTTTATCGTACCAAAACTGGCCCAGCTCTTAAAAAGACCGCTCAGGAATTAGATAAAGCATTTGAAGAAGCAACAATTTATCAACCGTCTGGTTCTACTTCTGTTGCAACATCAAGCAATGAAAAGAAAGGCTTTTATCAACATCTACTAACAGGTGTGTCTTACATGTTGCCAATGGTGGTTGCAGGTGGTTTGATCATTGCGCTTTCTTTTGCTTTTGGTCAGTTTCAAGAAGTATTAAAAACAGTTACTGTACTTGAAAATGGCGTAGAAGTTGTTAAACAAACTCTTGTAAATGAGCTTGTTGGTGAACCTCATTTAGCTCAAATAGGTGGTTTAGCCTTCTCGTTAATGGTTCCATTGCTTGCTGGTTATATTGCTTACTCAATTGCTGATAGACCAGGGCTTGCTCCTGGCCTAGTTGGTGGTTTACTTGCAGTTTCAACTGGTGCAGGATTCTTAGGTGGTATTATCATTGGTTATTTTGCAGGTTATGTCGCATTAGCTATTACAAAATACTTACCATTACCAAAAAGTATGGAAGCATTGAAACCAATATTAATTGTGCCTTTACTTGCAACTTTAATTACTGGTCTTGTTATGCAATTTGTTGTTGGTACGCCAATCGCATGGTTAATGAAAATTATTACTGTATGGCTAAATACCATGAATGGTGCTAATGCTGTTATGTTAGGTGCATTATTAGGCGGTATGATGTGTACTGATATGGGTGGACCAATTAATAAAGTTGCTTATGCTTTTGGTACTGGTATGATTTCTTCACAAGTTTATGCACCTATGGCTGCAGTTATGGCGGGGGGAATGGTTCCTCCATTAGCGATGGGATTAGCTACTTTAATCGCTCGTAAAAAATTTGCTAAAGCAGAACAAGAGAGTGGTAAAGCGTCTTTAGTTTTAGGCTTATGCTTTATCTCTGAAGGGGCAATTCCTTTTGCAGCGCGTGATCCGTTACGTGTTATCCCTTGTTGTATTGTTGGTGGTGCAATCACTGGTGGTATGGCATTGGCATTTGGTTCAACGTTAATGACGCCACATGGTGGTTTATTTGCATTAGCAATCCCTGGCGTAGTTAAACCTGTTGGTGGATATATATTATCAATCGTTGCAGGCTCTGTAATTGCAGGTGTTGCTTACGCATTGATTAAGAAACCTGAATCACAAACAGCAGCTATCGCATAATAATTATGCAACTAAAAACGCCATCAGTTGATGGCGTTTTTTTATATTAAATTATTTTTTTACCCAGCGTTGTAAGTTTTTTGGTATAAAGTTGTCCATTTTTTCTAACATTGAATCAGCAGTATCTGAGATAATTAATGTTTGATAAAAACTTTCTCGAATAAAACTTTCTTGTACTGCGTGCTTTAAGAAGTTCAATAAAGGTTGCCAAAATTGGCTATTAAATAGTGCGACGGGTTTTTCATGATAACCAATTTGCATCCCTGTCCAAACTTCAAAAAGCTCTTCTAACGTGCCCGTTCCCCCTGGCATTGCAATAAATCCATCGGCAAGCTCAGTTAGTCTTGCTTTACGTTGATGCATATTTTCAACAACTTCTAATCGAGTAATACCAAGGTGTGCAGTTTCGGCTTTGACTAATTTTTCTGGAATGATGCCAATAACCTCACCACCATGATCTAAAACGGAATTAGCAATTATGCCCATTAATCCTTTATTGCCTCCGCCATAGATTAATCGTCTATTTTGATTGGCAATAACCTTGCCTAATTGCATAGCCGCTGTACGATACTCTGGACGATTCCCTTCACTAGCACCACAAAAAACACAAATATTCTTTTTCATAAATTTTACTCTACTTGTTAATCTGTACTATTTTAGCATAGTATTCACGCTATTTGCTTACAAGCTGAGCAGTTAAACTTAATTAGTGTTTTATAGATTGACATAATCGTCATAGATAGTTAATATTCTGTCCGTCAAGTGTTCCTCCATAGTTCAGTCGGTAGAACGGCGGACTGTTAATCCGTATGTCACTGGTTCAAGTCCAGTTGGAGGAGCCAACTTTTCACTTTATCTCATATCTATACATCTCTATTTGTTTATAAATCAATAATGTCAAAATCAAATTGATGTAACACATCAGAAACAATTTGGTTAGGATTGGCTGAATAAGAATCTACTCGTTTGGGTTGATCTTTAGAGGATTTTATATTTTCTGTATGAAGGCTTTAGTTTTCCATTATAGGATGATTAAGTAATTATTTATATTTTTTAATTTATTGTTTACTTATCACCGTTCATAATTATGAGGGTGATAGGCAAAATAAAAAGCAGTTTAAAATACTATCATTACTTCATTTCATCAATTTCATTATCCACAAATTTTCGTTCGATAAGCTCACCGTCTTTATAGGTTTCTGTGTACAAAAGTTTGCCTTTTTTAGCAGAAGATAGATCAACAGATCCTTCTGGCATCTCTTGGTAATCTAATTTATAAAACTTCCAAATTCCAATCGGTAACCCTTTTTGGTAATTTGCTTCAAGATAAGTATAACCGAGAGGATAAGTATAATAACCATTCGGCTTCATCTCAATCCACAAACCTTCACGGGTATGATTTTCGACTAATCCTTGCTCTTCTTCATTTTGGAAAAATCCGTTTTGGTCGTAATATCGAATAAATTTGCCTTCAGGCGAAATTTGGAATTTTTCATAACGGATAAAATGCGTATCCTCTTCATCTTCTTCAAAATATTTAATATGAATAATATTGTTCTTATCTATAAAAAATAATTTTCTATAACCATTAATTACCCATGATAAAGAATAATAAACATTTAATTTATCGATAGTGTTAGTACTATCTGTTGTGATTAAATCCATTCTAGAATAATTATAAGGCTCGTATTCACTATTATAAACTGGCTTGTCTTCAAGTGTTGTATGAGAAGATGTTAATAGAAATAGATTTAGATTTTTATCATTAATATTTATTTTGCTTACTGGTGAAAGATAATTATCTTTTTTAATATTTTTATCAAAAAAATGTGATAGTTTATCATAGTAAAAATTACTCATTTCAGATTCATAAAATCTGTCTTTAAGAGTTGTTAATTGAGGGTTTAAATATAATTCTGGATATAAATAATCATTTGAATATTTACTCAAATAAAAAATTACTGAATCATAATTACGTTGTATCCTACTGTTATTCCTTTCAACTTTTTCTTGCCAAAATTGGGTTGTCCATTTCTTAGGAAAATGTGTTGATATCAGTTCTTCTTTACCAAAAGAAAGCTCGTTCGTATAGGGCAACTCACTATAAATATTTACTGAATAAGTATTATTCGGTATGGTGAAAAGCTCTTTTAACTCAGTCTCATATAAATCATCAAAATTGTAAATTTTCTTTGAAACAACTTTTCCATTCTTATATTGAGTTACGATTTTATAGTCTTTGCCTAATTCATCAGGATGATAATAGGTGGTTTCGATTAAATCGCCTTTTTCATCGTATGTTTTCCATAATCCTACAGGTATTGTGGTAGCATTATACATATCCATAAACCCTTCATATTGCTTAACGCCATTTTCAAAGTAAATAGTAGTGAGTTTGGGTAATTCTAAAGAGTCAGTAACTATTGTTTCTATAAGATTTATTTGTCCATTAGGATAATAAATAACATATAATACATCTCCTTTTTTAACTTCATCTCTTACATAACGGATGAATTTTAGTTTTCCATTTGGGTAAAATCCTTGAGAAGAAATGCCGTCTCGTTGATATGATGACATATAATACACAGATTCTAATTGACCGCCTTTAGTATAGTAAGTTTCTATATAATCCGCTGCTTTATTGCCATTGATATAATATTCATACCGTAGAAAACCCTCAGGAGTATTGGATTCTTTAATTCGTACTGAATTTGAAGGGGTAGCTTCGGAAATATTTTTTGCTTCAATGCGTTGAATACATGCCAAAATGCCAACAAAAAAAATAGATACTATTAGTAATTTTTTCATTTTATTCTTAAAAATGTTTATTAATGTTGATTACTAACCCTTGAGCAAGTTGCTCTGCTATTAAATCCATATTGTCGTAAATACTTTTTGCATCTTTAGGGGGGGTAATATAACCAAGCTCGATTAAAACTTTATCTTTCGTTTGATTTTTTCCCCAAAGAACTCCTACATTATTTCTAGCATCAGGGTGTTTCTTTCCTATATTGACAACAGTATAACAATTAAAAATATCATTAGCTAATTCTAGCCCTTTTTTATCTCCTTCATTACAGATAACATGAGCGCCGGAAGTAAAATTGGTTAAGCCATCCACATGAATTGAAATAAAATAATCCGCTTTGTTATTAGTAGCTATATCACAGTGAAAATAGATAGCTTCTTTATTATTGGCAACTTTAACAACGTTTTTACTATTTCCTTGATATAGGTAATGGAGCCGTCTACCGTGCATTCCATTTCTGTTTTTTCTTATCCATTGACTAAAAAGGAAATGGATTATTTGAATACAGGTTTTGGGGAGTATCGGTATTTTCAATTTCTCTGAGTCTGAGCACTAATTTACCTTTTCGGGGAGTATCGTAACATTTGGCAACAAAGATAAATTGTGTCACCCAAAGAGGCTTGATTTAATTTTAAATAGGTATATTCATTAGGTATATTCGGAGCATTTACTTTTTTTACAAAATAGACATTTGCTACATTAATATCAAAATCAGATTGAAGTAACAAATCATAGACAATTTGGTTAGGATTAGCTGACTAGGAATCGGTTTTAGGTTGTAATACCTTGTTGTCGGGTTGATTGGATTGTGATTGTTTATTGTCCGGCGAGGTTGCTCCTTTTCCCATTTTGGGTTGTAGACTTATTTTTTGTTTATGTATCTAACTTTTAATATTATTTATTTTTGATGTTGAAACATTTAGGATCATCAATTGAATTTATGATTAAATTAATTTCATTTCCTTTCTTTCTTGACATACTATATTTACAGATTTGAATAGTATTTCCTGATTGGATTTGTTCCATGGATATTAATTCTAATAAGTTGTTTTTATCCTTTTCAAAGATGAATTTATCAACCGTTAAATGTCTGGTTTCTTGTATAATTTCTAAGGTATATTCTTTTTTACTTACTTTTGTCAAAGTAAATGTTAGATCATTTCTATCACCATAGTTACTAATTAATAATTTATAGTTTTCTTTAAATTTTATATTTCCTTGTTCTATTTGAATTATAAAATGATCATAAGGTTGATCCGATACTAAATTTTTATGGAGTTTCCCTGCATTATCAAATTGAATATGAAAAATATTATTTTTAATAATATCAGCTTCGCTCTCATTTTGAATCTTTTGTTTACTATAAACATTTTTAACTTGTCCTTGACAAGAAAAAGTTAATATCATTATTAGAGTAAAAAAGATTCCTTTATTTTTTATTAATACACTCATTATATTTCATTATACCTTTTAATATTTCTGTAAACTTCTTTCTTCTTCTAAACCATTGGGGACTTTTACATTTCATTAATTGCTCATGATACCAATAAAATTTGTATGATTAATAGATAAATTAAATCAAAAATAATTATATTATACTAAGCGTGTTTAACATTGTCCTATTTTTCAAATTCACCGATTAAAATTCTTCCCCCTCGATCTTCAGGATCTGGTTTATCATGGAATGATGCACGTAAAATGATAAATTTATCTTTATAAAATCCGACAGGTCTAGAAGTAGCAAACATACCTTTTAACTCATACTTATTCCAAGTTTGTCCATAGTCATATGAATATCGAATTGACGGGTTAATAGATGATAAAAGTTTATAGTCGCATACAAAATTTTTATATCGGTAAAAGTTCACATTTTTTGAATCAAGTGTATATAACTCTTTTTCCTCTTCATTATAAAAAGTTGCAGACGTTTTTAACAGGTTAGCTTTACCCAAAATAAAAGTGTCATCTTGATATAGTAAGACATCATAGTTATTTTTGAAACTTTTGATGATTTGCTGGTTTTGGGTTTTAGGGTCATAACTAATGATCTGATTTTTTTGTAAAGTTAGAATGTTACCCTGTGCGGTTAAATAAAATGGCTGATTGTTTAAATCGTCTGGCAAGGGGTATTCTTCTTCTCGATTCAATAAATTAATCAGTTTTAAATTTCCTCGATTGGAATATATGACATATTTACCATTAAACTTTTTATAATTGATGTCATCGTCATATAAATATTCATCTATTTTAAGGAATTTTAAATTATTATTATCTAAAAGATATAGGGAAATTTTTTCACTGTTATCGGGTAATCTATTTTGAGCTTTTACTAAAGAATAATCATTGCCGGTCTTAATCGATATCATCTCTTGTTCGGGAAGCGATAACTCTTGATAACTTTTGCCCCGATCTTTCGATACATGTATTACTGCTTGATACCCTCTTTGGCTTGAATCAAAGGCATTAAGATCTTTATTTCCAATCAAAATAATGGTGTTTTCATTGGGGGCTATAAAATCTTCAAAACGAAAAGCAGACATCGGATCTAAGACAGTTGCTTGGTCGGTTAATTGGTATAATTGATTAAAATCGTATTTGGCTATCCATTTCATATTTCCTTGTTTATTGGGGTTACAGCTGAATAAAAAAAGGCTTAATAGAGTAGTGATAATCAATTTATTATTTAGGGATATCATCATAAAAAACACTCTAGTTACATATCCTTTGTTATCGGACTGGTGTTATTAAATTTCAAAAAAACTACCGCCATTAATAAGGATTAGTTTTGAATGATTATTCTTTTTAATTTACTCATTTATATCGGCTTGCTTACCACCGTTTATATTAATAAAGGTGATAAGTAAAATAACCAGTATATTTAATATACTATTGTTACTTCAATTCATCAATTTCTTTATCCACAAATTTGCGTTATAATTTTCATCAGGAAGTTAGTTGATTTTTTCAATAATCAATTTTTTATATTTATAATCAGTGCTATAAAAACCTTTTTCGTTCCATATAGTATTAGTTACTTTTATGTATAGGATATTGTCATTCCAAACCAAATCCCAAATAATCCATTTTTCTGTTTCGAAACGAAAATTATGCTTTATATGATTATTTTTAATCTTGTATAAGTCTATAATGGACTTTGATGCTTCATAATCATAATCTATGTAAAAGGTAGTAAAATACGTTTTTGCCTTATTTATATAGGGTATTCCTTGTAAAGTAATTGTATTATTTTTGTTATCCTGAATTTTAACCTCACTATCTTCATAATATGAAACTTTAATAATATCCTTATTCAAGGGTTTCCAATAACCATAATAGTCATAAATTTTCATGGATTCGTTATCGTTCAAATTATTTATATAGGTTTTATTGTTCACTTTTAGGTATGTTTCTGTTTTTATAAATCTTTTATCATTTTTTTCAATCATTGGGTCATAAATTTTTTTCATATGACTGAATTCTTGTGCGCTGCTTTTTTCTTCTATAAAGTTTATTGAAAACTTTTTTAGATTATTAGTTTCACTATTTGTTAATTCTATTTTCAATGGTTCGTGACAAACTCTGTTATTAGATAATGAATAAATACCTTGAATGTTACTATTTACACATCCTATAACTAAAAAGCTTAATATTGTTAAAATATATTTCATTGGTTTAGTCTTCTTTTTCAATTATCGGTTATACTTTCCAAATAAATTTTTCACCTCATTATTCTTTTGTTTTAATATTTATTCAATAGGTTTTACATCATTAATAGCCAGTAAATTATATCTAGCTCCGTTTGAATAAACCTTTAATAAAAACGCGGTATTTAGTGTTCGTATATTTGTTTTACTACAATATTTTGTAATTATTTCATGGTTAGTAACAGTTAAGTAAAGATTTGTATTATCTTGTTTAAAGTTAAATGCAGTGGGTTCTGTATTAGTCTTTTTATATTGATAATAAAGGATAAATTCGATTTTTTTAGATAAAAAACCATCCATTTTTTCTTCATCATATATATAGTTTCCTTTCCCACAATAATCAGATAATGTTGCTTCAAATTGCACATTCTCCACTTGTATAGAATCTATATTGTTAGGTATGGCATATATATTTGATAATGAGATTTTTTCACCATCTATTAAGGTAAGGGAATGACTAAGAATGAAGTTTTCATCTTTTGATTCTATATTTCTTTGAACTGGATTAGTGTTAGATACATTTCCTCCACTGCAATTAACGATAAAGGGAATGAGTAAACAGCGTGCTATTTTTTTCATTTTATTTTAGATTTCTTCATGTATTTAGTTATATTTTTCGGATTAAAAGGTAAATCTCTTTACTTGTTCCCATGAGGTTTTTTTATTTTTCAAACTCACCGATTAAAATTCGTCCCCCTCGATCTTCAGGATCTGGTTTATCATGGAATGATGCATGAAAAATGATGAATTTATCTTTATAAAATCCAATTGGATAAGAGGCTGAAAAAAAGCCTGTAAACTTTTGTTCAAACCAAGTTTGTCCATAGTCATAAGAATATCGGAAAATAGGATAAAGGGATGAAATAAGTTTATAGTCGCATACAAAATTTTTATAGCGATAATATCGGCTTCTATCCCCTTTTTCGAAAGTATATAAAAGCTCTTCTTTATTATTATAATAAGAACCTCCACCTTTAGACTTATTTTCATTGAATTTAGTAAAAAAATATTCACCATCCTTATAAGTCAGCACATCATAATTATTATGTAATTGCTGTATGACGGTTTTTGTATTATTTTTCGGGTCGTAGCGAAAGAGTTGTTTGGCATCTAGAATAAGTAATGTATCATCAGCAGTAACCCAAAAAGAACGGTTGTTTAATTCGTAGGGTAAAGGATACTGTTCCTCTCGATTCAATAAATTAACCAGTTTTAATGCCTTGTTATGGGAATACACGGCATATTTTCCATTAAAATTATAATAGGAGATATCAGCTTCAGAATCATATTCATCTATTTTAACGATTTTTAAACTGTTGTTATCTAAAAGATACATGGAATTTTTTTTACTGTTGTCTGGTAATCTACTTTGAGCTTTTATTAATGAATAATCATTGCTGGGATAAATCCATCTCATCTCTTGTTCGGGAAGCGATAACTCTTGATAACTTTTGCCCCGATCTTTCGATACATGTATTACTGCTTGATACCCTCTTTGGCTTGAATCAAAGGCATTAAGATCTTTATTTCCAATCAAAATAATGGTGTTTTCATTAGGGGCTATAAAATCTTCAAAACGAAAAGCAGACATCGGATCTAAGACAGTTGCTTGGTCGGTTAATTGGTATAATTGATTAAAATCGTATTTGGCTATCCATTTCATATTTCCTTGTTTATTGGGGTTACAGCTGAATAAAAAAAGGCTTAATAGAGTAGTGATAATCAATTTATTATTTAGGGATATCATCATAAAAAACACTCTAGTTACATATCTTTTGTTATCGGACTCTTGTTATTAAATTTCAAAAAAACTAACGCCATTATAATGATTAGTTTTGAATGATTATTCTTTTTAATTTACTCATTTATATCGGTTTACTTACCACCGTTCATAATTATGAGAGTGATAAGCATAATAATCCTTTGTTTACTACACAACCTTTAATTCAATTCATCAATTTGTTTATCCACAAATTTGCGTTCGACAAGCTCACCGTCTTTATAGGTTTCTGTGTACAAAAGTTTGCCTTTTTTAGCAGAAGAATAGGGAACATAATAGGGAATAGAGCCGTCTTTTAACTTATATTCTAATTTATAAAACTTGCCTTCACCCTGTATTAACCCATTTTTATATTCGGCTTCAAAATATGAAGTACCAATTAAATGGTTTACTTTCTTCTCAATCCATAAACCTTCGCGAGTATGGTTTTTAACTAAACCTTGCTCTTGATTATCTTTATAGTTACCATTTTTAGGATAGTAACGAATAAATTTGCCTTCGTCATTTAGTTGATATTGATAAAACGGTGTTTGTGTTATTCCGTCCTCAGTAAAGGAATAGTCTCGGGTGGAAATGATCAGGTTTTCATCTATATAAAAAATTTTACCATCTGTAAAACCCATTTCTCCTGAGCGATTATAATAAATTCTTCTAGAATCAACCTGTATTCCATTTTTTAAGGATAACAGATATATAGATAGATTTAGATAACTGTTAGATTCTGATTTTTGTATTGCTAATTTTAAGATTTTATCGCCTTTTTTGAGGTATTTGAATGAAATAATAAAAGGTATCGCTTCTTCTTTATATAAATTATATCTGCTAAAAACCTCATCAGAATCTGAATATTCTATTTTAAAAAGTTTAGGATTATAATTTACGGTTTCCTCACAACCAAGTAAGGAACAAAAGCTATCCCTACTTCCATATCTATGAACAAAATTATCGTACAACTCTGCAATTGAATCTTCGTTTTTTGCTTTATGGAGTATTGCCCGCTGCCCTAATGGTGGTGATATAAGTGCACCTGACAAATCTTTTGCTGTGTCGGGAGTGGCAGGTGTATAAGTTATTATCGGTTGCCCATACGAACAACCCAACCATAGAGTCAATGTAAGTAAAATAATTATTTTATGCATAGATATTAGGGATTTCTCGAAAGTTAGAAATAGATAAATGAATATTATATACGGTATGTATTTTATTTCTATTTAGTTAAACTAATTTAATCCGCATAATCACTCATTTTTATTCAGGAACAAAATCACTAATATTATTAAAGACGATATGATAACCATCACCCATGTTTAACGTTATTTTTTTATAGGTAAATTCAACAAACAGGCTTTGTAATGAGTGAACATCACGCTCTTTTTTTGATAAAAACTTTTTTGCATATTCAATATACTCAGGGCAACAATCCTTATATTTTTCTGGGTTATCGATTATTTCATTCTGATAGAACTGTTTTTGAACCAAATAAGACTCTTTTCGGATCTCATCAAAATATCTTTCATGGCAAATGGCTTCTAGCTGTGGTGTAGTTTTAATCGCTGTTGATAAAATAAATTTACCTTTATTGTTATGTAGCAGTATATCTTCTTCAAAAGAAAATGGTAAAAATACATTTCCCCTATCAATATCATCAATTAAGTTTTGAGAAACCGCATATTCTATTTCACCAGTTAATAGGAAATCTTGATCCTTGTTATCTATAAATTCTATTTGGAGATCATCTATACCCAGATACAGCTTTTTAATGATAAAAAGCGTCTTACCTTTTTGTACCAGTGAAAAGTCTTCTGGGTTTAATCCTTTTAATGCTAATTTTTTACTGCCTAACTGAATTAAAACAGGATCATGGTCTAACACAATGACTTTGCTAGAGTTTATGCTTGTTTTTTCCTCTTTATGCGCATAAGCACAAGAAGTCAAAAAGCTAATGAGTAAAAGTATAGCTATCGTCTTCATTATTTTCCTAATTAAATAGTAGTATGTATAAAATCTATATTAAATCCCCAATGTTCATGATCATAATGATTTTGAACACCAGAGTTTACACCGGAAAACTCTGCCAAACCTATCAGAACGCTTGTTCACACGCAGTAAGGCATAAAAAAATAGAACAAATACGAGAGGGCGATCTGTGATTGTATCAAAACCAAACCAGTGGCAAAATAAGCCTAAAAAAGTAACGTCATTATCCGCTAAGAGACAGACACTACCGTACAAATAGAGCTGGAAGGCGAAACCATTGAAACTACCGCCGAACACCCTTTTTACACCAAAGAAGGCTGGAAAGATGCCGCCGACCTCACCGAATAATACCACATACAAACCAAAAATAAAAAATGGTATCGTGTAAAAGGGTAAAACTATCTTTATACTAAGAAAGAAGTTTATAATTTTGAAGTTGCAGGCTGGCACACCTACTTTGTCGGCAAACTCGCTTGGCTGGTGCATAATGCACAGCCTTGTTTTTTCTACAAGGATAAGAGAATCCCAAACATGGTTTCAAAATATCATGAGAGGGAGAAGTTTTAATATGGTAATGAATAGTGCTTTGAGAGAATTACATGGAAAAAAAGTTACTATAATAGATGACATTTCTAAATTACTGGGATTATAAAATTTATAAAAATTAAACAATATGTATACATTAAAATTCTTAGAATACAATGACCTTATGAAAGAGGTTATGTCTGAAGAAGGCACTTTAGACAATATATTAACCCTTAGTCTTGAGAATAAACCCACAGCAGAAGACAAAAAACATCTCAATAATGCTGAGGATTGGGCTAAATATTCTTTTGATAATGATAAAGAATACTATGTTACTTTTTTTAAAGATGGTGAACCTATAGCATGCGTAAATAATTATTTTAGAAAGATAAGTGTAACTTTTTTAACTTATAATAATGGAGAACTATTTGTCTATCTTTATATGATTTATAATAAAGAAAAGGGGGCGTATAATAAAGACGTTGATGGTAGGATATTTTTACGCCAGTTTGAGTTATATGATGAAGATGCAGATAAAAGAATAACCAACAAAGTTCTTTTTAGAGATAATGGCATTATGAATGTTGAGACCATTACAGAAACAAAAAGGCCGGAATTTAGTATGAATTATGAAGAAAAAGAGACAAAAGTAAACTTATCCCATAACTGGATAAGAAAACCTCAGAATTACAAAGATTATGAATATTTATTAGATTATCAGAATATTTTAAAGCCCGAATATTTAGATTTACCATAATATTTATTGTTCATTTTTTTATATTTAATTATTCCATTCGAAATTGGCATACCTAATTTGTCGGCAAACTCGCTTGGCTGGTGCATAATGCGCAGCCTTGTTTTTCTACAATGATAATGGAATCCCAAACATGGTTTCAAAATATCATGAAAGGACGAAATTTTAATTTAGCAATGAATCTATTTACAAAAGGATTTGCTGATGATGCAGGAAAAGCATTTTATAAAGAACTATATGTAAAACTTGCAAAAGGAGGAACAAAAAGTGGAATAGGATATGTTGATAGTTTTGTTGAAGGAATTGGCATAATAGAAAGAAAAACTACAGACCTATCAAAAGTGGCTAAAAAGACAGCTGAATCTTATATTAGGGCCGCTGCTAAATATAAAAATGCAATAAGTAATGAAATAGGTAATCTTGGTGATAAAGTTTACCTCCATGTAGATAATATGAAGGGGTATCGGAGGATATTTTAAAATATGCATCTAATAAAGGTATAAGTATAATTGATGATATTTCAGTATTATTCAAAAAGTGATTAATGATGAGCAAATATAACTTTCAGTTTAAACAGTACAATTGGATAAAGAAGAGTTTAGATTCAGAAGAAAACACACTCAACAATATCAAAGAAAACTATTTAGATAATAATCTTAACAAAGATGAATTAGAGTTAATTAAAAATCCTAAAAAATGGGCTGAATATGCCTTTTCAAGCCTTAATCATCAACAATATTATGTGACAATCTTTGCCGGAGAAACTCCCTTAGCTTGCATAAACAATTCATTTTATGGAATAGACATTAGCTTTTTAGAATTTAATCACGAAGGAGAATTGGTAAAATACTTATGGATGGTATACAACAGATATAATATGGATTTATATTTTAAAACAAATAAATTAATAAATTGGGATGATAATAATTTATTTTTATCTCAAGTGGAAGTAACAAAAGAAGATATAAAAAATAAAATCCATAATAAAGCATTATTTAAGTATAGTAAAAAATTGCTAAAATGGACATCAGTTCTTAACAATAAACAAGATGGTACTTATAAACGAGAAGATAAAGAAACAAAAGTCAATTTGACTGGTAATTTTATTCGTTCACCTAAACATTATTTAGATTACGAATATTTGTTAGATTATCAAAACATTTTAAAACCTGGATATTTAAATTTACCATAATATTTTTTTGTGCATTCTTTTAGTCATAAAAAAACCAAACGTAATGCGGAAAAATTTTCACAGAAGTTTTAAAATGATCGGTGGTTTCATCCGTAATAGGAGAGCTGGGATGATTATTAACTCGGTATTTCATGTTTAATTGAATCTTTACTTCATAAATACATGTATCAAGCTAAAACTATTTACCTTTTGAGTTTAGCCATACATTTTTCCAGTATTATTATCATCTACAATTTTGATATTTTGATAAGACTTGTTCATTTTGATCAAATAAAATAAGAATATCTGCACTATCAATCACACTTAACTTATTGAAAATTAGCATGAATAATACAAGAAGTATGTTCATGGCTTTTTATTTAGGTTTAGAGGCAAAAAAGTATATTTTATTGAGACATCTTCATAAATGAGGTATAAAATTTATACACTTAAATTTAATTCTCATTGAAGGCTAACATGAAACGTAACGTAATTATCGCAATGTTTATGGCAACAAGCTTATCTTGTTCTGCAGCTGAACATCACCCACATTGGGGGTATGAAGGGCAGGAAAAACCAGAAAACTGGGGAAAACTTTCACCGGAATATTCAACTTGTGAAAATGGTAAAAATCAATCGCCAATCAATATTGATCATGTATTAAAAACAGAACATAGCAAGCTTAAACTTACTTTTGAAGCCGGTCAGCAAAATATTATTAACAACGGCCATACTATTGAGATCGATGTTTCCGGAAATAACCAATTAGAAATAGACGATGAAATATTCACATTACAACAATTTCATTTCCATACACCGAGTGAAAACACCATTAAAGGCAAATATTTCCCAATGGCAGCACACTTTGTTTATAAAAACAAAGATAATGAATTGGCCGTAATCGCATTAATGTTTAATAAAGGTGAAGCTAATTCAGAATTAGCAAAAGCATGGCAACAAATGCCGACAGAATCAGGAAAAAGCGCCATTTTAGCAAACGCCGTTGATATTAAGGCGTTATTCCCAAAGGAATTGAATTATTACCGTTTTAGCGGATCGTTAACAACACCTCCATGTACAGAAGGGGTAAGATGGATCGTGTTACAACAACAATCTCAAGCTTCAGCAGAACAAATCGAAAAATTCCACTCGATTATGCATCATGATAATAATCGCCCAATTCAGCCATTACATGGAAGGGTTATTGTTGATTAAAAAGAAGATTGGGGTTTTAGGTTTTAGAAGAAGCGATCACTAAAGCTTCTTTAAAATATATCTGTGCAAGATAGTTGCTTATAAAATAAATAAAAGTTTGTTTTTGTAACAAAAGAATGCTTATTCGTTGAATTTTGAAAAAAACCGCAGTTGAGCGGTTTTTAAGTAACTAACTAAATCAGCGAAATTTTAACTGAATGTTAATCTTTAACTGTGAATTACCAACTAAATTACCTGTTACTATTGAATTTGAGTCAGACATCTCTAATGTCTAAGTCCAAATTAAAATTTTTTTAAATTAGCAAATCCTGAGGTTGTTTGTGTATTATTAAGAGTAACACGAAGATTTATCTTAGATCCTTTAATTTCACCTTGGTAGTAACGAGCATAATCTCCACCATTTTCTTTATTTTCATGGATTATAATAATTACCACTCCACAATCAGACATGTTGCTATAAAATCTTGCAAGATAAAGGCCAATTTTTATTATTTTGTTTCCTGCTTTAATATATATAATATTTTTATGGATAATGCAAAAAAACACGGAATCGTTTATTCTATGAAAAGTGATGTGATTGATTAGGAAGTAATAATGCAAGTTTTCGGAAATAAAAATCAAAAATTGACTATCTTAAAAGAAAAGCCGTTCAAACTAGAAAAAGAGATCCAGTCATTATTCGAACATAATTTAGATATTATTGGTAATTTAACCTTTGTAAAATCTGAATTCAAAATCAAAGATTACCGTATTGATACCTTGGCTTATGATACTGAAGCGAAGGCATTTGTTATTATTGAATATAAACGTGAACGTAATTTTAGTGTTATCGATCAGGGTGTGACCTACTTAAATCTTATGCTGGATTATCAGGCTGATTTTATTGTCGAGTATAATGAATCTTGCCAAGCGAATTTAAAACGTCATCAAATTGATTGGTCGCAAAGTAAAATTATTTTTGTTTCCCCTGCATTTACTGATTATCAAAAACAATCGACTAACTTTAAAGATTTAGCCATAGAACTATGGGAAATTAAACGGTTTGATAATGACTTAATTTCGATTAACCCTATCAAACGTTCTAAGTCGGCACCAAGTATTAAACAAGTACAACATACTAAAGATTCGGCATTAGATAAAGTAACTAAAGCGTTAGTTGTTTATGATGAAGACTATCATTTGAATGATAAATCAGATGATGTTCTAGAGCTTTATGAAAGCTTTAAAAATTCTATTTTGGCGTTATCGACAGATTTAGAAATTTCACCTAAAAAATTTTATATTGCTTTTAAACAGGGTAAAAATAATATTGTTGATATTCATATTCAAAGTAAATCGTTAAAGATATGGATTAACGCCAAAAAAGATGAACTGGATGATCCCAAAAAACTCACTAAAAACGTTTCGAATGTTGGTCATTGGGGAAATGGGGATTATGAATTGACTGTGTCTGATACTAAAAATTTAGAATATATTATGAGTTTAGTAAAGCAGGTGTTGTAACCTTTTTAAATAGATGTGTATTAGTTTAAAGCTAATTAAAAATCTGTTTAATTTTTTCCCAAAAACTCATAGACTTTATTTCTTCAATTCTTTTTTTTAAAGCATTTTCGTTTTCTTGGCTTTTAGATAATGCTTGTTGTAACTGTTGGTTAGTTAATTTTATATTATCTAAGCTATTCCTAACGTTATCATACCGTTTAATTGCCTCTGTTAATTTAAGCTTACATAATTCTTGGAACTCATTAAATTTCTGTTGATTATCATCAATTATTTTATCCTTTTTGAGTAATTGTTTTTCATAGTAATGAGATGATGTAGGGTTTGAACGTATGTGACCATAAACTCTATTATTAAATAATTTTTTTAAAAAATTATAGTAGTTTTCGACATTATTAGCATCATAAACTTTTCCGTTAAATTCCTTAGAAAACCAAATTTTATCTGAAATACTGACTTCAATTATTGGTATTCCATGTTCTAAGAAATCACGTATTTTTTGTGACGTGCATTTATGTTTCACAGTAATTTCGATAACGACTTTTCCATTCCATTTCTCTGCTAAATCACATTCAGAAGAAAAATAACCAATAAGGTCAGGAAAATAAACATTACCATTTTCAAACTGCAAGCGTGGTTCAATAATAAACTTTGAAAAATTCAATAAATAAGTTTTATCTTTAATAATAAATTTAATATTTTTTAATTCAGATAAAACAAGTAAAGCTGTTGAATGGGAAATAGTTTCATTATCACCTTCGCTATTATTGCCACCTTTCATATTTTCTATATATCTAAAAAAACCATTCTTAACTGGCGCCATTCTTGATCTGTTTGACGGATTCGCTTGCGTACTATAAAAACTAATTTTTTTATAATCTTCTGGTAAAGTATTTTTTAATTTTAGTACTTCCCAAATATAGAAAGTTCGAAATCTAGATGGATCATTTTTATCTTGTATGAACTCATCCTGTTCATTCTTTGCATACGCCCATGTTTTTTTGCCATATTCAATCCACCTTTACTTTTACTTTTACTTTGATAAAAGACCTACTTGTCTTTTAATACTCTCTAAAAATGCTGACCGAAAGGCTGGATCGTGAGCATAGAGTTGATAGAGTTGCATATCTTTCTGGCGATTTTCCAGCATGATTTCGCGCATGATTCTTTCGAACGCCAATTCTCGATTATAGGGATCGTGATTATTTTTATATTTCATATCAAAATCTTTATGAGCAGTGACATCTTGCACAATGGAAATAAATTTCACCCGTTGATCTTCTGGAGTAATGCTCCAACCCTGAAACCAACGTTCATTAAACATATTCACAATATCGTCTAATGTACTTTCTTCACTTTCGCCAGTATGCGCACCTCTTGGATTAGCATTTTGAGGGTCGAGTTCGGCATCTTCAGTATCTAATTGAATTTTATGATTCAATTTTACCCGTTGTAAACCATATGAATTAAGATCTACAGATTCAAGGAGTTCATCTAATTTATCCATGTCTGGATCTTTCACTTTTAGTTTAGGGATTAAGAATTTTAAGAACCAAAACAGTTTTTCCCATATTGGCATTTCAAAAGGTATGATAGCCGCCATTTGGCTATAAATTTTTACAAATTGCTTCGCTTTAATTTTAAAATCAACTTTATCGTCGTTATCTAATTCGAGTTGAACATTAAAACGATCTGCAGCAAGGTCAATAATTGGGCTAAGTAATTCGGCTGCACTACCTTTAAAGTAAAGTTGATTAAACGTTTCAACCTCATGCCATTCATAAATGCCAGGTTCATCAAGCATATCTTTCAGTTCGTGTAATACATTAATATCGGTCGCATGAGATAATGAGGTTGCAGTATAGAAAGGATCAAACGCCTGCTTAATATCTTCAATACTATTAAAAAAATCAAGCACAAATAGATCTTCGGTTTTCTTGCCCCATTTAGGTGCTGCTCTATTAAGACGAGAAAGAGCCTGTACAGCTAACACATGTTGTAATTTCTTATCCACATACATGGTACAAAGTTTAGGTTGGTCAAAACCAGTCAAATACTTGTTGGCAACAACCAGTAATCGATACTCATCAGAGTCAAATTTTTCGGAGGTATCATTATCTGAAAACCCGTTGATACTGGCTTCACTATATTCAATTCCATCAATCTCTTTATCGCCGGAAAATGCAATTAGTATTTTAAATGGATAATTGAGTTGTTTAAGCTGTTCATTAAGAGCAAAATAATAGTGGATAGCACTTTCAATATTTTGTGTAACTACCATACCTTTGGCTTTTCCTTTCAGCTTTTTACTATTCACTACCTGATTAAGGAAATGATCCAACATAATTTCAGCCTTAACGGCGATGGTTTGCTTACTTCTCTCAACAAAAGCGCGTAATTTTTTTTGTGCTTTTTGAGTATCAAACAGTGGATTATCTGAAATCGACTTTTCTATTTCGTAATAAGATTTATAGGTAGTGTAATTAGTCAGTACATCTAAGATAAAGCCTTCTTCAATGGCTTGTTTCATTGAATACAAGTGAAATGGTTTAAAGGTACCATCAGCTTGCTGATCACCAAATTTTTCTAAGGTAATGTTTTTAGGCGTAGCTGTGAATGCAAAGTAAGACGCATTGCCTCGTAGTTTTCGCGCCTGCATGGTTTTGATAATGACATCTTGAATATCTTCATTTTCATTGGTATCGACATTAGCCGTTTTGCCCATAGTTTTATTCATATTATCGTGAGCTGAACCACTTTGTGAACTGTGCGCTTCATCGATGATGACTGCAAAGCGTTTATCACTCAGATCGTTAATACTATCAACAATCACCTGAAATTTTTGGATAGTGGTGATAATAATTTTTTTACCATTTTCAAGTGCTGCTTTTAAATCTGATGATTTTTGAGCATGAGCAATAATATTTTTTACTTCTGAAAAACCACTGATATTATCACGCAGTTGCTTATCTAAAAGACGGCGATCCGTCACCACAATCACTGAATCAAAGAGCGGCAAATCAATACCTTTTGCGCCAGTCACTGAATTATTATGAGGACAAACTTCGATCAATTGGTATGCTGCCCATGTAATGGAATTGGACTTGCCTGAACCGGCTGAGTGTTGAATAAGATAGGTATGACCAGTCCCGCGACTAGCCACATCTTCAATAAGTTTACGCACAACATCTAATTGATGGTATCGTGGAAAAAACAGCATTCGTTTGGTTAATAAATCTTTACTGCTACCGTCCAAACGTACAAAATGCTGAATTATATTGGCAATGCTTGCTTTCTTAAAAATACTTTCCCATAAATATGCCGTTTTATGACCACTAGGATTAACCGGATTACCTTTACCTTCGTTATTACCTTTATTGAAAGGTAAAAAGACGGTATCCTTACCAGCTAATTTAGTAGTCATATACACTTCGTCAGTATCGACGGTCATATGAACTAAACAACGAGCAAAGGTTAATAGTGGTTGATTGATATCTCGATCTTCGCGGTACTGTTTTTGACCATGATATTGAGCCGTTTGACCTGTCCACGGGTTTTTTAACTCAAGGGTGATAATGGCGATACCATTAATAAACAGCACCATATCAATTTCTTGTAGAGGATTGAGCTGCGAATAACGTACCTGACGTGTACAGCTAAAGATATTTTGTGCAAAATTATTATGTACTTGTTCACCACTGCTGGCAAGCGGTACTGGGTACATTAGTGTTAAATGAATATCATCTATGGCTAAGCCTTTTTTAAGTAAATGTATAATGCCATATTTTTTAATTAACTTATCAAAACGATCAAGCACTTTACGTTGCCAATCGTGGGGGTGATTCTTCTGTAGTTTATTCAACTCATTGGCTTGGGTATTATGTAAAAAAGACCAGAAGAAATGGTTATCAATAGCATACTGGGCGTTAAAATCGCTTGCCAACCCTAATTGATAATAGTCTGAATAATGATCCAAATTAGGTTCCTTTACACCCTTAAGTTCTTCCAGACACGTGCCGGTTAACTGTTTTTCAATCGTTGCTTCAAGGGCTTGCTCATTGGTTTGACTGACCATATGTTCTTCCTTATTAATATTTATTCTTCTGGCGTAATTTTAATTTTTCCTGTTACTGCGCTGTCAATTAGGGTAGTTTTATATTCTTTAAGTTTTTCGATTTGTTGTGTTTCTATATCAATTAAATTGTTATATTTTTTCATCTTTTGTTCTATGTAATCAACTATAGTTGATTGTTCTTCTTTTTCTGGAAAAAATATACTAATTGAATATAAATCATCAGTATATAAACGAATAAAACCATCCATTACTCCTGTAACCCTCTTTTTAAACTCAGCAAGAAATTCGGGACAAAGTAATAAATGGCAGAGAAAATTTATATTAATAATATTACTATTTTTTTCTTTATATACAGAATAATCAGGACTAGTTATTCCATTAAAATTAGAGACAGCTAATAGCCCGTTTACAGCTTGCATTTTATTTATAACTAAACACCCTTTTTTAACAATTTTATATCCAACCAATGACTCTGCATAACCGGCTCTTTCTGCCAAAGATGATTTGGGTATGACCCCTTGATATTTACTTAAGGATAATAGTTCTTCACTACCAGTTGCTGTTCTGATATTTATTTCGTCTAATAAATACTTAAGCTTAGATATTTTCCAATGTTCAGGGATCATCCCAATCCACTCAATACCGGAATCTTTCATTGGCACATTAGGATCTAACCCTTTTGTTACAGCTTGTTGAATAATAATTTGCTGACGCTCTTTAAGTAGTTCAATCTGCTTTTGTTTTATGGCAATCGATTGATCGATCTGGGCTGTTTTTTGATTAAGAAAATCGGTAATTAAAATTTGGGTTTCAATACTTGGTTTTGGAAACAAGAGTGACTTCATATCGTTTTGAGAAATTTTCATACGAATTGTATTCATTTTTCCCGAGTCGCCAATTTTAATAAGAATACCTTTTCCCAAACGAAGAAGCCCTCGTTGAAAACCTATATGTTGAAAAATTTGTTCATAAAAAGAAATAAATACACTACTACTTTGTGCATATAGAGCGTAATAAACAGGACTAATTGCTCCCAAATACTTAGAAAGTCCAACTGCACCAACAATAATATTCATACTATTCATAACAATATCATTAGGTCTTGCTATTTTATAGGCTGTTAAATCATCCTTTCTTTTATTCCCACCTCTTCCTTCATCTGAGTATTGGGTAACTCCATTTGCGATAGATAATGATAGTATATCCTCTGTAATTATTGGATCGTTCTTTTCATTACGAAAATTGAGTATCCCTCTTAATGGTACTAACTCCCACCCTTCAGGTATTTCCCTCAACCAATCAACTCCTGAATCTTTATAAGCCGAATAACGAGGCATCTTAGTGACTGTTTTCATTGTCATTATTCCATTTTATCCGATAAACCTAAAATTTCAGCAATCAAACCATCCGCTTGTTGCTCTAAAGATAAAATATCCTGAGTCACCTCTTCTAATGAACGTAAAGGCTTGTGACGATAAAAATATTTATTAAAGCTAATTTCGTAACCGATTTGAGTACTATCTAGGTTAATCCAAGCTTCTGCGACATATGGTCGCACTTCTGCTAAAAAGTAGCGGTGAATATTGTCTTTCAGTGGGATAGACTCCGCATCGCGTAAATCAGAACAAGGTTCATAAGTAATATATTCGTTAGTCTTACCTGTTGGAAAATAACCAAAATCAGCTAATTGCTCCACTTCACAATCTAGATGCACTAATAGCTTTTCGAGTTTATCTTTATTGAAACTATGCACTTTTTGAATCACTTTTTCGGCATTTTCGTCATACCAACTCACCGCATTTAAAATGGCATTTCTCTCACTAGATGATAGTTTTAGACTCAATGTCTTAATTGTTTTATCAACATCCCGTTTAAATAGTTTAAAATCACGGTACTCTTGCTCACCAACCTGCTGCATGATAGCTAATGCAGATTGATAAAGAGTTTGTAGCTTTAACCAATATTTGGTATCAAAAATTTTATCTTTTGCTTTGCTATTCAAACTAATACCATTATCTTCACACCAGTCTAGAATCGATTTTTGTTGCGGTTTTAAAAATCCAGTCTGATAAACATGCTCACCATAAATACTATATAAATGGCTCATCACGTCACGTAATGATTTATCAAACCGCAGTTCAGCAAGGGATTCAATATTAAATTGTGCCTTACGACGATCGGGGCGTTCAATATTAACTTTATAATAACCAAAATCACTATTATCAAAACATTGACTGGCAATACCAATCGGGTCGTTATTATTATCAAGTTGCCGTTCGATAGTCGCCATATTCAAATAGGTTTGAGTGATTTCTCGGATATGTTCAGGTGAAAACTCACAATTTTTATCACCTAAATTTTTACGCAATTTTTGAAATAATAGACTCGCATCAATTAATTGTACTTTACCTTGACGATGCGGAGCTTTGTTACTACTTAGTAACCAAATATAGGTGGTTATGCCGGTATTATAAAATAGATTATTAGGCAGTTGAACAATAGCCTCAAGGCGATCATTTTCAATAATATAACGACGAATATTACTTTCGCCACTACCTGCATCACCGGTGAACAAGCTAGACCCATTATGAACGGATGCGATACGAGATCCTTGCACACCAGCTTGTGGCAATTTCATTTTACTGACCATTTCCATTAAAAACAGTAATTGCCCGTCACTCGATCGAGGAATAGCATCAACCTCTTGTTCGTTACCCCAATAATCTTTTAACTTCACTTTAAAACGATTATCGATGACATTTTTGCCATCTTTGATATATTTTTGTTCCGATGCCCAACTTTTTCCATAAGGTGGATTTGACAACATAAAATCAAAAGGACGACCTGCAAACTCATCGGTAGAAAGTGTTGAGCCAACTTTGATATTTTGTGGATTATTACCTTTAATCATCATATCGGATTTACAGATAGCATAGGTTTCATCGTTGATCTCCTTACCATAGAGTTCAATCATACGATCCGTTCCTTCAAGGGGGTATTTTTCTTCGATGAAATTCTGTGATTCGGTAAGCATGCCACCACTACCACAAGCAGGATCGTAAATAGTTAAAACCCCCGGTAACTGATCTTTTATCGGGTCAAAGACCAAATGGGTCATCAGTTCAATGACTTCACGTGGCGTAAAATGTTCGCCAGCCTCTTCATTATTCTCTTCATTAAATTTACGAATCAGCTCTTCAAATACATACCCCATACCTAAATTGGTCAAAGCTGGCAGACGGTTACCGTCTGGATCTTCAGCCTCTTGTGGTGTCAAATTAATTTTAGGTGACACAAATTTTTCAATAACATCTAATAACACATCTTTATTCGCCATATGGCGAATCTGTGCTTTTAAATTGAAGCATTGAATAATTTCTTTAACATTTTTGCTAAAGCCATTAAGGTATTCTTCAAAATTAGTTAATAAAATTTGATTGCTATTATTAGCTGAAAGGTGAAGCTGTTTTAGCGTCCATTTGCTCGTGTTATAAAACACATAACCGGATGCTTTTTCCAATGGGTAATCATCGAGATCAGTATTTTTATAGGTTGTTTTTTGAACATGATATTCTGTTAATACCGCTTGCTTAGTCGGTTCTAATAATGTGTCAATACGCCGTAAAACTACCATAGGCAAAATCACATCACGGTATTTTCCCCGCACATAAACATCGCGTAAACAATCATCGGCTATAGACCAAATAAAAGAAATAAGTTTATTGTGTACGCTGTGATTCATTTTTTACCTTAGTTATGAGTAACTTTTTAACTTAAATTTATGCAATAAATGATAGCATAATCCTTATATTAACAATAGAAGGTAAAACATGAGAAATAGTAGATGGACAAAAAATAGGTAGAAATAAATTAAAGTCAGATTTGTATGTTGTCTAAATAATTTAATGAAATAAAAGGAGATTTAGGCATTTATAAAAAGCCAGTATTCAATACCAAAACCCCCCGATAATGTCTAAATTCTTTGCTAATTATCTGCCGAGCCCATTGATCTTGGTTTACTACTCCAGCATTAGCTCTTTATTAGTTAATTCCCTGTTCTTGTTGATTTTCAACTAGTAAGCGTTTTTTATCGTGTAAAGTATAAGCGTGCCGTAAACTGTGCATTTTATTGAACCCGACTTTTTAGTATTGTCCGTAGTAGATATTAGATTGTTTCTATTCACATTTTTTACTTCGCAATACTCGGATTTTCTTTCTATAACGAGAGGGGCAAATCCGTTTAGCCTCTACACCTAATGCATTGGCAATAATCAGCTCGCCTTTTGTCCATGGACGTACAAGTGCGTTGGCCAGTGTTGAAGGTGCATAGCCAGATTGTCTAGATAACGCAGATAGCGTTGTTCCTTTCTTTTTCAATGCAGTAATAATATCGGCAGGATGCCAGTCCTTTTTGCTATTCATAATACCTCCTAAAATCAGAAATCACATGAATTATTAATGTAAAACTTTAATTGTGATTAAATTAAAATAAAAATTCAAGTTATACATGATTTATTAAAGCATTCTATTACGAAATTCAAATCGAAGAAGAGGATAATTATTAATCAAAACTATATAAAATGAGCAGCAATAATCATGATTGGTAAGCGATTAAAAATAGCTAGAATTAATGCAGATCTGACACAAACTGAACTTGGAGTGAAAGCAGGGTTAGACGAAGAATCAGCAAGTTCCCGCATTAGTTCTTATGAAAATGAAGTTCATTCACCTGATTTTACTCTTGTAAAACGTCTCGCAAAAGTTCTTGATGTACCTAGCGCTTATTTTTATGCTGAAGATGATGAATTAGCCGATTTTATTATTCAATATAACAAGCTAAAAAAACAAAAGCCTAATGCGTTTGTGAGTTTAACGGCTTCATAATTGTGATGACATCCATTTATTTAGAACAATATAGGCTTGTTATTCATACACTGAAAGAAGTAAGAATTAAGCAAAACATAACCCAAGAAAAACTAGCACAAGCATTAAATCGGCCACAATCTTTTATTGCCAAGGTTGAAAGTGGAGAACGCCAATTAGATGTGGTGTAGTTTGTGCATATTGCTTGATTACTATCAATTAACCCTGAAACTGTCGTTAAAAAGATTAAATAAAAGACTTATATGTTAATTAAAATAGAAAGTTTTTATGGAGATTCATTACTCTCTGGCAAAGTGTCATCTGTTGCACAATTAAAACACCGAGTGATGGCGGTATTAGCCGATTGTGACTTAGGCGATTTTATATCTATTTTCTGTGCTCGTTATGGTTATTATATTTATCCATATGATGAACGCATTCAAGTAGATTATGTGGTTGATCTCGATATTTATAAGGTATATAAACCAATTTATTAAAATATGAGAGGTTTATATTATGTTTCTATTGCTAGACCAAATTGAGCTGATGAGCTAATGGGTGAAGCTTTCGATGAACGATGAAATTAAATGATTTTAAAGTATAAAAAATGAAACACTGTCTTAATACTTTTTATGAACGTTTTTGGAAAAATAGTTGGTGGAGCTGGCGGGAGTTGAACCCGCGTCCGAAATCTCTACATCCTTGGTACTACATGCGTAGTTTGTCTTTAAATTTCGCCTACCTGCTGCGGACAAACACGCTACCGATAGACTAGCTTGATTAAGTTTAATGCTTCCGCCCCAAGCAAGGCTTCCACACGATCTCGTTTGGGTTTGACTCCTCTTTATCCCCGTCCTACGAGCGGAGGCTAGGGAGAGAAGGCTCTATGCAGGTTATTAAGCTGCTAGTGCGTAGTTTTCGTCGTTTGCGACTATTTTTTTGCGGTTTATTTACGAGGCCTACCGCACCTCGGCATGCACCTTGGGTTTCGCAAATCCCGTCGAATCCAGAATCAGCCCCAATTATGGTATAAGTAATATTAGGGCATTATAGGTGAATTCAAGTAGTAATACAAGTTAACCTATTTCTGGATTTATCTATCTTTCCATTGGTCTTGCAGGTTTTAAAATAGCGATATTAATAGTATGCTTTTTTTGTTTTCTCTGAATTGAATAGTTAATATCAAATAGTGAAAACTGTATATTATTTTGATTTAGGATTGTTTTTACATATTTAGCCAATCGATGAAGTAGAGGGAATAATAACAGATTTATCAATCCCTCCGTTTAGATGGTTAATAGACATTATGTGTTCTTTGAGCTAGTTCTTTGATGATATCAGGATAAATTTTTTCTAAGGTATAAAACCGTAATAATATAATGGTGATTGCGCTTAATACTAAGGGTGCATAAATAAATAATACTTGTAAAGTAGTTAATACACTTTCAGGTTGATTAGCAATATCTGTCGCAATATATCCTGCCATTCCTAATATCCAACCAATTCCTCCGGAAGCAATACCACTGCCTAATATCGCGCTAAAGCTTCCTCCACTATAGACTAGGCCATCATTTCTAATGCCAAATTTCCATTCGCCATAATCGATGGTATTGGCTAGCATAGAATATGCATTTCCCATAATAGGTGCAAAACCTGCTCCTCGTAAGATAGTTCCAATTATTGCAATATAGGTATCATGAGGTGCAATTGCCATGATAATACTACCTAATATAATGGTTGCCATACCAACAATTATAAATGTTAAACGGCTCATTATTTTTAAAATATAAGCTGAGCACATTAATACTACAACTAACGGTAGTGCAAAAGCCATATTGATTAAACCGATAAGTTGGCTATCGGCCAAAAGATATTTTGCGTAGTAAACACCCACACCATTGATTAGTCCTAAAATACTAAAACTTACTAACATGGTGAAGAACATTGTGACCCAATACTTATTTGCTAAAAGAGTTTTTAATGAAACACCAAGTGATGGCGCATTGTACTTAAATTGGTTAATTGGTTTAATTCGCTCTTTAGTATTAAAAAAAGTATAGAAAAAGGTAAAAATTAAAATTGCGGCATAAATTATCATGGTAAACTGCCAACCGCGTTCACCTCCACCAAAAAATTCGACTAAAGGTAGTGTAATATACGGAATGATTAACATGCTTGCAAAATAGCAAAGCATACGATAAGTATTTAATCGACTGCGTTGGTAAGAGTTTTGGGTCATTAATGCTGCTAGCGTGCCATAAGGGATATTGCTTGAAGTGTAAATAATCCAATGTATATTGAGCGTAATGGCAGCAAAAATTAATAATGCAAATTCACTCCAATTTTCTGGTGCACTAAATACCATTATCAAAGATAAACCAAATGGAATTGTCGACCATAAAATCCATGCTCTAGCTTTGCCATGTTTGCTTTTTGTTCTATCAACAATAAAACCCATAACGACATTAATCACAGCATCAAAAACACGTGAAAATAGTAGTACAGCTCCTAGTAAAGTAGCTGAAACTCCCACAATATCGGTATAATAGTAAAGCGCAAAGGTTCCAACGGTAACACCCGAAAAGCCTGTTGCAAAATCACCTAGTCCATAAGCGAGTTTTTCTTTAAATGAGATGTCATGGTCAGCCATATGACCATTGTTATCAATTACTCTTGTATTCATTATGAAATCTCCGATGAATTTTCCATATTTAAATTACTGAAGATGATCGCCTATCTAAATTAAGGCTTTGATCATAAATAGTTGATGAAAGCCTTGATCATGATGATCATCTAACCTGATAGTTAAATGACCTAATAGGCACGATTACCATTTTTCTGGAAAACATCCTTCATTTGAAAAAGTATTATTTTTACAGCTTAAAGTTCCATCACTGACGGCGATTGCCAAGCTATTTCCTAATTGATCATAACCACGAACATTTAGCGCAGTACCATCTATGTATAAAGTAAATAGCGTATCATCAGCGATAATCTGTAACTCATATTCACGATCTGCTTCAAGATGAATAGGGCGCTCTAAACCTTTATTCATCACGCGATACCAAGGATAACAAGGGGTTTTATCGAAAGTTAATCGGTTATCAACAAGCGAAAAAATAAAATCATATGATTCGCCAGTATGTTTATCTTTCATCAAACGGATGGAAAAATCTCGAGTACCTTTACTGAATTTAACTGTCGTTGAAAAACGGAATGTTTTGCCTGTATTTTCAATTAATAATTGTTCTTGACGTGCGTAAGGAGAATTAATTGAAAAATCATCAATTTTTTGGGGATGAATAAAAGCATTCCATAAACTATCCACTACTTTTACACCAAGTGTATGATCAGCTTTTTGATAAACTTCATGAGGTACAAAAGTTCCTGCCCATTGGAAATTTTTTAAATCATCATTATCTTCTTTAGTTGGTACCCAACCAAAAAGAATACGACGTTTACCGTCAAAGGCGGTTCTTGCTGCATAGTAAGCTCGCCCATCAAAAGCATCGTCGTCAGGGGTGATCCATGGACCTTCTAAAGATTGGCTCATGACGTAGCGAGTTTTACTTTGATCGCTATATTCGGTATAAATCAAATACCACCAATTTCCAATTTTGAATAAGTCAGGCATTTCAATCATGGTATATTTACCCGCTACCCAAAAATCACCTTGGAATTGCCAATTTTTTAAATCTTTTGATGTAAAAGCAACAACTCGACCAGATTGTTCTGTTTTCGGTCCTTTTAATCTTGCGCCTAGAATCAATAAATATTCTTGCTTTTCATCATTCCAAATTACCCAGGGATCTCGCCAATCACTAATGTCATAACCAGGTTGTGGTGTTAGTGTTATAAGTTGCGAGGATTTATGCCATGTTTTAAAATCGTCGCTCCAAGCATGTAATAATACTTGTGATGTTTTTCCCTCTTTCTCCCAATTGCGGTTGTAACCTGTATAAAAAGCATGTCCTTTACCTTCTGCTTCGAAGACACATCCAGCATAGATAAACTGATCGACATCTTGTTCACCACCTTTTTTAATAGAATCTCCCAAATTTTGGTAATTAACAAAATCAGTCGTAGTGGCAAGTGACCATCCAAACGGTTCACCAAAAGGGCAAGGGTTGCGATTGTCGCGTTGATCATAAAGATAAAAAACCCCGTCTTTTCCAAATGGCATAATATCGCCAACCCAGTAGCCTTTTGGTTGATAATGTAATTTTTGCATTTTTTACTCCTTTTATTTATATGTGAATAAATGACATTTCTTTGTCATTCACTTTTGAAATAATTTATTTCATTTCATGTCAACCGCGTTCATATGTCAACCGCGTCCATAATTAGAATGCAAAATTTGTGAGGGATATCACTTATTCCGAAGTGATTTTGTGATGAATGTCACTAAAAAATTTGATCTTAAAATTACAAATCAACTGAATGATTTACGTCATTATAAAAAGCATTATAATTATCTCGTTATAATATTAATGATAGTTAAAGGATGATTATGAAATTAAGCAGAGATGATGTTGCTAAACTAGCGGGTGTTTCCGCTACTACTGTTTCACGGGTATTAAATAATCGTGGATATATTAGTGCAACAACTCGTCAACGTGTGCAAGAAGCAATGGAAACGTTGGGATACTATCCTAATGAATTAGCACGTTCATTATCAAATAATAAAAGTAATTTAATAGGCTTGATTTTTCCAAGTTTAACTAATCCATTCCAAATGGAATTAATCAGTTATTTAGAAAGAATATTATCTCGCCAAGGTTATAAAATATTAATTTGCAACAGTCATCATAATCAAGAAGAGGAAAAAAATTTTTTATCGATGCTAAGGCGTCATCAGGTTGAAGGAGTCATAGTTAACTCTATGAATGAAAATTTAGCTGATTACCTAATACCCGATCTGAATATCGTCTCGATAGATCGAAAAATAAATGAAAAAATACCTGTTATTTCATGTGACAACTATGCAGGAGGACTTCTAGCTAGCCAACATTTAATAAAAAATGGTTGTAAGAAAATTCTTTATATTGGTTCGATTACAAATGATAAACACGTTGATATGGATGCTAATAAACGGTATCAAGCTTACAAAGATAGCATTCAAGTTGCAGGTCTTAAGTCAATTACACTTGATATGGATTTCTCAATTAGCTATGAAGAAAAATATCAGTTAATTAAAAAACGGTTACAGTCCCAAACTATTGATGGAGTATTAGCTGATGATTCATCAGCGATTGCAACAATTAATGCTGCGCGAGATTGTGGATTATCTTTACCTTCGCAATTACAAGTAGTTGGATTTGATGGTGCTGAATTAACTCTACAACATATGCCGTTTTTAACTACAATCCGTCAACCAATTCTACAAATTGCCCAAAATGCAGTATCGATACTGTTAGCAATGATTAATGGTGAACCCTATCAAAGCATAACTAATTTACCAATTAGCTTGTATCAAGGTTATGATAATCCATTTTAAGTGATTTTATATATAAAAAAATTCAAGAAACAAATGCTTATAAATCAATTGCATACAATGATTTATATAAAAACTTTAAATTTTTTTGAAATTATTTGGAACTTTTTATGATTTAGTCTGTCTATATATTCAGATTACGTTAATTCATTTTTTGCCTTCCACTCAATTTTTGAGTGGATTTTTTTTATCTACTGCTTTTACTAATTCAATTGCACGCTTTTCTAATATTCAAATAATCTGCATAAATAATTGATGTATGGAAACATATTGAAAAAAGATTAGCAGCAAGTTAATCTAGCCGATCTTAAATTTCTATTAAAATAGTGATATTTTTATCATTACCAAGCCTTTTTCCTATATTTTTATTTTTTGTATGTCCAATTTGACAACCAAATGATAGGGAAATGATTAACATATAAATAGTCGATGGAGAGAAAAAACTTTTATGTTATTTTCATTGAAGACAAGAGGGCATCTGATTGCTTTGATGACAGTGTTTCTATGGGGAACCACTTTCATTGCCACTAAAGTATTGTTAATCGATTTTAAACCTATTGAAATCTTATTTTACCGGTTTGGTTTGGGTTATTTAACGCTTTGGATTTTAGCGCCACGGATCTTTGCTTGGCAAGGCTTAAAACAAGAGTTGATGTTTTTGTGTGCCGGGTTTTGTGGTGTAACCTGCTATTTTTTATGTGAGAATATTGCCTTAACTTATACCACCGCCTCAAACGTAGGGGTGATTACCACATTAGCACCCGTGTTTACCGCACTTTTATCGATCTTCTTTTTAAAAACTGAACGGCCAGCTAAGCGATTTTATATCGGGTGTTTATTTGCAATCTTCGGCGTTGGATTAATAAGTTTAAATGGTAAATTTGTACTGTCACTTAATCCGTTGGGTGATCTGCTTGCGGTAGGTGCCTGCTTGTTTTGGGCATGTTATTCAATTTTGACTAAAAAATGCAGTCATTATGGATACAATACGATTTTATTAACACGACGCTTCTTTTTTTATGGTTTAGTGATGATGTTACCAGCGTTGTATCTGTTTGATTTCAAATGGGGACTGGATCGCTTCACGCACACGGCTAATCTTTTTAATATTCTATTCTTAGGCGTTGGGGCTTCGGCTATCTGTTTTGCTTCCTGGAATTATGCGGTGAAATTAGTTGGTGCAGTAAAAATTAGTATCTATCTGTATTTAGTTCCAATTTTAACCATTATTGCTGCAGTCGTTATTTTAAATGAGCCTTTTACTTGGATCGCTGCTATCGGTACGTTATCAACCCTCATTGGGGTATTGTTATCAGAAGGAAAAATCAGAATCAGCAAGCATTGATCTTATAAATCAAGTGAATCACTAAAAGGGGCTATTGCCCCTTTTTTGCTTATTTTAAGGTGTTATACGTTTATCGATCGCTTCCATAATGATTTGACCGAGATGCGTATAGTTTTCATCAAAATGGTGACCACCAGGTAATTTATAAGCCTCTCCTTTCATCTCTGGTTGTAGACAACCGGTATCTTCTTTTTCTTCTTCACCATAGATGCAAAATAATTTATTTGCTGGAATCTGATTTACTTCCGGCGCGGTTTTCATTTCATCGCCAGATTGACCAAGCCAGCCACTTACTTCTATTTCGAAATTAGCGTCTTTTGAAAAGGCAATCATAATTAAAGCTTGTACACTTTCTTGATCGTCTTTGGATAATCGATTGTATAGTGCAGGTAAGATATCACCACCAAATGAATAACCAGCTAAAATAAATTTATTAACGCCCCATTTATTCCGATATTCTTGCATTAAATGAGTAAGATCTTTAGCACTACGTTCAACGGAACGATGTTGCCAAAATAGTTTTAGTGCATCAACACCAACGACAGAATAACCATGAGAAGCCATATACTCTGCCGAAACCTTGTCTAAATCTCGCCAACCGCCATCACCTGAATAATAAAAAGTAACACTATTGGGATGCGATTGTTTACCTTTAGCGGGTAATTCTATTACTGGTAATGGTTCATGCTCACCAAATAAAATAGATGGTAAATGTAAACTTAACAGTTCAATTGGTGATGCTTGATATTCGCCAATTTTGGTGGTTACTTTAATCTGCTTTTGTTGTCGAGGAAAAATGGCAACTTGTTCATCTGGTGGATTATTCCAAATTACTTGCCATTCTCCATGGTTAGCCTGAGCGGGTAAAGGTGCATCACAATCTTTATGATCTAATGTAAATTCAATCGATAAAGCTTTGGCATCATCATTTTGTTGGGTTAACCACCGATAAGCAAAGGCGGCACCTTCTTGCATACCAGCAACAACAAACTTATCTTCATTTAAGACTATTTGTGCTTGCTCAAAACGAGTTTGCTGTTTTTCACAACTTCCTTGCGGTTCTAATTCAAACTGTACTAATTTAGCGCCTGTTGATTCAGATAAACTTAATAATTGATCAGCCGTAAAATGATTATCTTTAGTGGCAACAATTATAGCAGCAGCCTCAGCTGATTGTTTTGGGGTAGCCGATAAAATAGAAAAGTTTTGATTAATGGCTATGGTATTTACAGAAGCGGTTCGTTGGTTTTTATAAAAATACCAACCTACGACTATGCAAACTGCAATGAATACTAAAATCATAAAGAATAAAATATAACGTATGATATTTTTCATCTTATTTGTTCTTATTTTGAGTTAAATTCGTTTTACCGCCAGAAATTAACATAGTGGTGTCAATCAAGGCGACCAAAGGATCAAGTCCATTGGGAACCGCCATATAACGTGGTTCCCAATGAGTAGCAAATTTTTCTTTAAAGCGACGTAAACCTTGGAAGTTATAAAAACGTCCACCACGTCGAAAAACTAACGCCCCTAAGCGTTGGATCATTGGCGCACCACGTCGCCTTTGCATACCCGCAAGCGGGACCATCCCTAAACTAAAGTACTGATAGCCTTTTTCCTGATAATGTAGAATCAATCCTACCATCAAAAATTCCATAGTGGATTTAGGAATATCTTGTAAAACTCGCATTAAATCAATGGTTGCACTGTAGTTTTGATTGGTTTCGAGTAAATTCACAAAAGCAATAATTTTGCCTTGGTATTCAATAACTGCAATGGTGAAATTATCTAAATAAGATTTCGAAAAAGCGCCTAACGAAAATTTCTTTTCTTTTGAGTGTTTGTTTTTTAACCATGCATCCGAGACTATTTTTAGCTCATCAAGCGGTGCAGTACCTGGTGGATAAAATTTTAAACTAAGTCCATCTCGTTGCCCGCGATTCCAAGTATATCGAAGATCTTTATAACCTTTTGATGTTAAATCAAATTCATTTAAATTAACTAACGCTTCTTCACCAAGTTTGACCACTCTAAGCCCTATATCCATATAGAATGGCAAATTGTTTGCTCTAACTTGGTAAAAAACTGGGCGTAAATGGTGTTGATCACAAAGATCCCTAAATTCCCATATTAAATCTGCGCGCGCACTATCATTACCAATTGGATCATAAAGCGCAACCATACTTCTTCCTCGCCTTGCATACATGATAAAAGCGGTTTTTGATTGATTGAAAAGTAATGATTTATCACCACTCATCACTAATCCGCCTTCAGGTTGCTTCGAGTTGAGGATGATTTGATGGGCTTCGCTCAATTCTTCTTTAGTGGGAATGGTTAAGATGGGTAATGCCGGTTTGAAAGACCAAAATAACATCACACCACTTAATAATATAAAACTCCCTAATGCTGCACGCAAGGCTCGAGGAACACGGCTATCTAATTCAAATTGCCACCATAAATTGTGACTATAAGGAATATCTTGATAAATAAATAAAATTAGCCAAACAAATAGGATAAGTAAGCCAAATGTGATCACAAAGGATTTTAACGAAAAGGGCAAAATACTTAGTCGGCTTTTACGATAAAAGGCGTGTCTAAAATAGAACAATGATATTGCTATCGATAATAAAGTAAAGGCTTCAATCCAATGTAAACCTCTTAATAATGAGCAGATACTACCTAATATCAACAAGATAACGGACAATCCCCAAGCAGAATAAAGTCGGCGACGTAATCCCATCGCTAGTAATAAACATAAAACACCAATTAAGCTGGCAGTTAAATGGGCAAAATTGACGATTTTGTTAGGAATGAAGGTGCTATGATGATTAAATCCTGGGATGACACTTGAAAACATCATCACCACTCCAGCAAAGAATACCGAGGCGGCCATAATTGATGCAGCAATGCCAGTATCCGTTTCTTTTACTTGCGGAGCAGAAAGAAAGTTTTTGCCTTCATGGATTAACAGCAAAATCCCTGCGGGAATGAGTGGTAATATAATATAAATTAATCGATAAATAACTAAAGCAATAGTTAATGATGCTGCACCAATTTGAGATGAAAAAGCGGCTAATATAATTGCTTCAAATATACCCACACCACCCGGAACATGACTAAGCACCCCTGCGACTAAAGCAAGAATATAAATCATGATAAAAACAATAAAATTTGGCTTATTCGGTAATAAGAAATAGAGGATCGCACCAGCTAAAATAGCATCTAGTAAGGTAATTAAAAATTGACTGCTAGCTAAACGCCCGTTAGGTAAACGGATTTTCCAATGAAAAAGTTGGTATAAACGCGTATCTTTATTAGGTTTTTCAGGTAATCGATGAACATGTAAAAATAACAATACACAGGCATAAATGATAAATACTACACTAGAGATTAACTCGATACTAATTGCTGAAGTATGGAGTGCTATCATAGTTTGTTTAATATGAATTAGTGCTGCGATTGTTGCTAATAAAGGTAAGGTAAAGCCTAACGAAAGGGTAACAAAAATCGACATCCTTGCTACATCAATCGTGGTCAATCCGTATTTAAAATAGAGTCGACAACGAATGGAGCCACCTGATAATGCTGATAATCCGACAGCATTACCAATCGCCGAAGCACAAATGCCGCCGACCGCAATTGTTGATAATTTTAGTTCAACACCTGCATAACGTGCAGCTGACCATTCATAGCAGATAAGCATAATATAACTAGCTATTGCTGATAAACACGAAAGTAAAATTGCATGGTAAGGAAGTTGGTGTAGAGCTGACCTTAAATCATTAATATTGATGGTTTTTAATAAATGCCAACACACTATCAGTGCAATACAAAAAATAGATAGTCCAAATAGTAGAGCGATGAATTGACGATATCGAGTGAAGCATTCTATAAGTTGCCATGGCAAAACTTTACGTGTTGATATTTTCACTTAATCAACTCCAGTTAGTTGCACTGATTATGAATTTTGATTAGCGCATTCTACCTCTCGGAATTAGTGAAAACAATCGAAAGAAATTAAAAAAAATATAAAAAAAACATTAAATACTAGGCATTTTTTAGTAAATGAGGCCAAACAGTCATTAATTATGATACCAATTTAGGATTAATGATTTTTTTTAATTGATTTTATTCATTTTTTATAATTAATTTCTTTGTCATAATTATTAATTAAAAGGATAAATAGCGGTTGAGTTTTAACTGCGGTAATATAAACAATATTCAGGTTTTAATAAAATCTTACACTAAATTTTAATAAGCATAATAAAATGACTATATCACCCCAAACCACTCTTAATAACGTTAAAATGTATGTAAAGCAAAAGCTCTCCCATGATTTTTCTGGTCATGATATGGCGCATATTGAGCGAGTGGTTAAATTAGCCCAAAAAATTCTTAACCACCAGCCACAAGCAAATGCTTTTATTGTGTTGATGAGTGCTTATTTACATGATGTTATTGATGAAAAAGTTACGGAAGATGTTGATAGTGCCATAATTGAATTAAAAGAGTATTTGCGCAGTTTGAAATTAACATCAGCCGAAATTAGTGCTATTTTCGATATTATTGAAAATATGTCCTATCGAAAAAATCTTTCACAAAAAGCCACATTATCGCTCGAAGGGCAAATTGTTCAAGACGCGGATCGCCTTGATGCAATTGGCGCTATTGGCATTGGGCGCACTTTTTATTATGGTGGTAATAAACACAATATCATGCATGATCCCAATGTCCCACCTCGAATCAAACTTGATGAAAACAATTATAAACAGACCAATACCGTAATTAATCACTTCTATGAAAAATTATTTTTACTTAAAGATATGATGAATACTGATACCGCTAAACAAATGGCCGAAAAGCGCCATGAAATATTGGTTAAATTTGTCAATCAATTTGAACAAGAATGGCTTGGCGTCGATTGATTTTATCCATCTATTATTTTTATTTAGATAGGTATTGGCGCACCAATTATTGAAAGAACAATAGGCAATGTAATTAAACTCAACAAAGTACTCACCAAGGTTGCACTAGATACCAGTTCAGGATGAGTATCAAATTGTACTGACATTAAGGTCGTATTGGCTGCACTTGGCATTGCGGCTAAAACGATAAGAATTTGTTTATACATGGGTGACAGTGGCATAAAATAAACCATCGCAAAAGCCACTATTGGTGATATAACCATTCTTGCAGTTAAAGCAAATGAGAGCTTTGGGTAATCAAGTTGGGTAATTTTTATTTTAGCCAGCTGCATTCCGAGAATAATCATAATGATGACAATAGATGAGTCACCGATCATTCCAATTGAAGTCATAATAGATTTTGACAGTGGAATGTGGCAAAGCTGGAAAATAATTCCGGCAAAAGCACCATAGGCAACTGGCATTCTAATCACTTTTTTTATTACATCTTTTTGACTCACAATATCACTATGTGCACTGCCTTTAGCCGCATAATAAATACCAACGGTGCTCATAACAAATTGTTGTAACACCATCATAATGACACCCAAATCGAATCCAAGCGATCCAAAAAACACCAGTAATACTGGGGTGCCATAATTACCATTGTTCATAAAGCATGAACTTAAAATCAACGCACAACGCTCTTTTACCGAATAGCGCATAGCAATTGACCACATGCTGACAATAAATACCAAAGAAAAGCAGAGTCCAAAAATATAGGCGATATAGATTAAATAGTCGCTGGTTAAGGTATGCGTGTAAAACGTTTTAAAAGCCAAAAAAGGTGAAAGCACATACAGCGACATTTTGGAAAGATTGGCGACATCAAACTTCAGAACTTTTTGGGCAATAAATCCTACAATAAAAATAGAAAAAATAGGAAATAAAATAATAAAAAATTGCATTGTGTTAACTTTTCGATAATTAGTTTATTGAATCTATAGCCAATACTATCGATTCGCGTAGTTTTTGACAGGTGTTATCATCAAGGGCTTTATTGTGTTTATCTGTTAGAATAAACAGATCTTCAATATGCTCACCAATTGTCGCTATTTTAGCACTACTCAACGATAAGTCTAACTTTGCAAAGACTTCACCAACACAAGCAAGTAATCCCGGTTTATCAAGTGCGATTAATTCCATATAAGTATCGTTAATTGAAGAGACAAAGTTAACTTGAGTCGGAACAGAAAATGATCGTAATCTTTGTTTAGTCGGCTTAATCGTCACACCTTTATAAACTGATTGATGAAGAACTTTATTTAAAGTTTGAATGATATCTTGGTGACGATTTTCAGGCACCACTTGCCCATTAGGTTCAAGTACAATAAAAGTATCAAGCGCAAATCCATTTTTATTAGTAATAATTAAAGCATCATGAATACTTAAATTTAGCATACTTAAAGCATTACATGCCGCTGCAAATAGGAAAGGTCTATCTGATGAGTAGATAATTATTTCCGTACCACCATGATAAGGATTTGGATTAATTGAAACGAGTGTTTGATTCAATTCATGGTTCAAAAGAAGCTGTACATGCCAAGCAATCTGTTCAGCGGTATATCGCAAAAAGTAGTCAACACGATAGCTTTGCCAAAAATGTTTAATGGATTGTTCATCGTAATTTTGTGCAAGCAATTGAGCTAATGCTTGCTGTTTATGTTGACGTGCAATACTGCGTTGTTCTGGTATTTGATGAATGCCAGAATCAAGCGAGCGCTTCGCTGTTAGATAAAGCTCACGCATTAAGCTCTGTTTCCAGCTATTCCACAAGGTTTCATTGGTTGCACAAACATCGGCAACCGTTAAACAAAGCAAATACTGTAATCGTCGTTTGCTTTTAACGAGCTGAACAAATTCACGAATAACTTCCGGATCTTGCAGATCACGGTTTTGGGCTGTTACTGACATCAATAAATGATAACGAACTAACCAGACAATCAAATCAGTATCTTTCGCATCTAATTCATGTAATTGACAGAAAGATTCCACTAATTTTGCGCCAATTTCCGAATGATCGCCATGCCGTCCTTTGCCAATATCATGAAATAATCCGGTAATAATAAGCAATTCAGGTTTTGATAATTTAGCCAATGCCATTGAACTATTTGGATGTTTTTGTTTGCCATCTTCTGAACGTAAAAGATCCAGTTCTAACAATAAACGGATAGTATGTTCATCTACGGTATAAGCATGAAATAAATCAAACTGCATCATTCCTGAAATCTGTTGCCAACCGGGAATATAAACTGCCAGAATACCATATTGATGCATGGGTAAAATGGCTTTTTTGATCGCATCAGGATGTTTAATGATCTTCATAAACAACGTTCTTGCCTCTGGCTTTTCACATAATAAATACGTGAGTTTTCGCCTTGCAGAACGGAGTTGTCTAATGGTATTAGAGTAAAGTCCGGTAATTTGAGGATTAAGTAAAAGCGTATAGAACAGCTTAAGAATCGTTACCGGATCATCAGTAAAAACACTATTATGTTTAACATCGATAAGGTTATCTCTACTTTGGAAATGCTCATCGATATCATAAGTTTTATATTGTGAGTAACTTTTCAATATTGATTCATCAAATAACTGTAAAAGCATTTGATTGAGTTCAGTAATATTATGTGCTACCCGATAATAATCATGCATCATGTTTTCAACCGGAGCATTTCCTTCTCCACTATAACCTAACATTTTAGCGATGCTTAACTGGCGATCGAATAGTAGGCGGTTGTCATAGCGGTTAATAACACAATGCAGGGCAAAACGCATCCGCCATAAAAATTTGCGACAGGCTTTGAATTCTTCGACTTCCTCGGGTGTGAGATAATCAAAATGTCCAATTTTTTGCAAAAACTCTCCCCCAAAATGGCGAATAGCTAACCATTGGATAATTTGCATATCACGCAAGCCACCAGGACTATTTTTCAAATCCGGTTCTAAATTATAGGTGGTACTATGATACTGTTGGTGCCTTTCTTGTTGTTCCTTGATTTTTGCGCGATAAAACGCTGGCGAAGGCCAAATTTTATCGCTAAAAATTTGTGTTTGGAGTTCCTTAAGTAATGACTCACTTCCTGCAATCAATCTTGATTCAATTAAGTTTGTCATAATTGTGATATCATTTTTAGCTTCTTGCAGGCAGGTCTTTAATGTTCTGACGCTGTGACCAATATCCAGATGAAGATCCCAAAGTAAACGAACTAGATCACCTATCTGTTTTTCAAGCTCTTTGGTGAGTGAGTTATCACTTAGTATCAAAATATCGATATCAGACAAAGGATGCAGTTCACAACGGCCATAACCACCAACAGCAATAAGTGCAATCCGATTTTTTTTAAATAGCGATGAAATTTGTTCTGGAATTTGATAGTAATGCCATAAACGTTCAAGTAGCTGATCGATAAATTGACTACGCAGGTGTACTAAATCATCAATATCAGCATTATTTTCGAATTGAGTAATCGACCATTGTTGAAACGCATTGAGTTGCTGTTTTATATAAGGAACTGCGATTTGGTTATCACTAAAATTAAGCGGAGAGACAGAATAAAACAAATGCGCATTAGCCATAGTCATCATATCAAATTGAGATAATTCAATTGTCATATCGTCTCCCGATTTTAAAAGAGTGTCAAGTTAGAATACCTTTACTTTTAATTAAAGAGCATTTGTACCTTTTAAAATTGATTTTTGATTTTTTTTGTTAAAATAATTGAGGAGTGTATACCGTTTGATAATATTTATTGAGGATACATTCACCTAATACAAATCCTTTGTTACTTAGAATAAGTATTAATAAATCATGACTTGGTTCATTTCATACTTTATGAATAAGGTAAGTTAATACTTTGTGTAAAAATAATTGAGGAGTGTATACCATTTGATAATATTTATTAAAGACACATTCACCTAAAAACAAATCCTTTGTTATTCAGAATAAGTATTAATAAATCATGACTTGGTTCATTTCATACTTTATGAATAAGGTAAGTTAATACTTTGTGTAAAAATAATTGAGGAGTGTATACCGTTTTATAATATTTATTGAGGATACATTCACCTAATACAAATCCTTTGTTACTTAGAATAAGTATTAATAAATCATGACTTGGTTCATTTCATACTTTATGAATGAGGTAAGTTAATACTTTGTGTGAAAATAATTGAGGAGTGTATACCATTTGCTGATATTTTATTTAATCTTAAAAATAGGGTAGATAAATTTGGAAGAACTAAATTACTTAAATTTATCAAAATGATAAATGTTTAGTTTGGCACTGATTGTGAATAATTAAACATAGCTTGCACAGTTTTATTTTTTCAATCCATGCAAGCTACTATCAATTATAATTTGAAATCACTTAAATCATCTTCGCTGATTTCTGAGTCAATCTGACCAACAAGATATGAGCTCATTTCTGCTTCTTGTGGTGCGACTTGTACGTTATCGGAAACAAGCCAATTGTTGATCCAAGGAATTGGGTTGGATTTTACTTCAAATGGTAATTTAAGCCCAACAGCTTGCATACGAATATTGGTGATGTATTCAACATATTGGCAAAGGATATCTTTATTTAATCCAATCATTGAACCACCTTCAAATAGGTATTCTGCCCACTCTTTTTCTTGATTGGCTGCTTGTAAGAACAGGTCATAACAATCTTGTTCGCACTCTTTGGCGATCTCGGCCATTTCAGGATCGTCTTCACCACTCCTTAGGGTGTTGATCATAAATTGAGTACCAGTTAAATGAAGCGCTTCATCACGAGCTATCAACTTGATTATTTTTGCATTACCTTCCATTAATTCTCGTTCTGCAAAGGCAAATGAGCAAGCAAAACTCACATAAAAACGAATAGCTTCAAGGGCATTAACGCTCATTAGGCAGAGATAAAGTCGTCTTTTAAGTTCACGCAAGTCGATAGTGACGGTTCGATTATTGATAGTGTGTTTACCTTCACCAAATAGGTTGTAATAACTTGCGTAGCTAATTAGGTCATCGTAGTAACCCGCAATATCACCAGCTCTTTTTTGGATTTCTTTATTGGTAACAATATCATCAAACACTACAGAAGGATCATTGACGATGTTGCGGATGATATGCGTATAAGAACGTGAATGGATAGTTTCTGAGAACGACCAAGTCTCTACCCATGTTTCTAGTTCAGGGATAGATATTAGGGGAAGTAAGGCAACATTGGGGCTTCGTCCTTGTATTGAATCAAGCAATGTTTGATATTTTAAATTGCTTATAAAGATATGTTTTTCATGTTCAGGTAAAGCCGCATAGTCGATACGATCTTGTGAAACGTCGACTTCTTCTGGGCGCCAAAAGAAAGAAAGTTGTTTTTCTATTAATTTTTCGAACATTTCATATTTTTGCTGATCATAACGAGCAACATTCACCGGTTGACCAAGAAACATTGGTTCTTTAAGTTGATCATTATGGACGTGTGAGAAGGTGCTGTAATTCATACTCATAGTCGAACTCCTAATTTTGTTTACTTTTTCACTAAATATTTGGAAAAAGTAGGAATAGTAAGGATAACTTATCGTTACCCTATACTTTTGTTATAGTGCTAAACAGGGCAATTAAATTTTACATGCTCCGCCTTCACAACCATCATCACTTGATGTGAGTTCAATATCACCTTGAATATCTTCAGCACCATCACGTGTATTATGATAATAAAGGGTTTTTACACCGTATTTATAAGCTGTTAGTAAATCAGCTAAAAGTTGTTTCATTGGTACTTTGTCATTCGGAAATTTGGTTGGATCGTAATTAGTATTTGCCGAAATTGATTGGTCAATGAACTTCTGCATAATGCCTACTAAATGCAGATAACCTGTATTATTTGGAATTTGCCAAAGTAATTCATATAAATCTTTTAATTTATTATATTCAGGTACAACTTGTTTTAAGATGCCATCTTTGGACGCTTTAATGCTGATATAACCACGTGGAGGTTCAATACCGTTAGTGGCATTGGAGATTTGGGATGATGTTTCAGAAGGCATTAATGCTGATAAAGTTGAATTACGTAAACCATGAGTTTTTATTGATTCACGTAAAGATTCCCAATCATAATGTAGTGGTTCTTTAGTGATTGTATCGAGATCTTGTTTATAGGTATCAATAGGTAAGATCCCTTGTGAATAAGTCGTCTCATTAAATAGTGGGCATGCGCCTTTTTCTTTGGCTAAGTTATTCGATGCTTTTAATAGATAATATTGCATCGCTTCAAAAGTACGATGCGTTAAATTATTAGCACTGCCGTCAGAATATTTAACGCCATGTTTTGCTAAATAATAAGCATAATTAATCACACCAATACCAAGCGTACGGCGATTAAGTGATGCGTTTTTAGCCGCAGGAACAGGATAATCTTGATAATCAAGTAATGCATCAAGGGCTCGAACAGTTAAGTCGGCAAGTTCTTCAAAATCGTCAAGCGATTCGATTTTACCTAAATTGAAGGCAGATAGGGTGCAAAGTGCGATTTCGCCTTTATCGTCATTGACATTATTAAGTGGTTTGGTTGGTAACGCAATTTCCATACATAAATTAGATTGATGTACCGGCGCAAGTTGTGCATTAAACGGGCTATGCGTATTACAGTGATCAACGTTTTGTATATAAATTCGACCAGTCGATGCGCGTTCTTGCATTAATAATGAGAAGAGTTCTACCGCTTTTACTACGCGTTTTCTGATATTAACATCTTGTTCATATTGATGATAAAGCGTTTCAAATTTCTCTTGATCGGCGAAAAACGCATCGTAAAGCCCCGGTACATCTGATGGGCTAAATAGTGTAATGTTTTCATTTTTAATGAGGCGTTGATACATTAATTTATTGATTTGTACACCATAATCCAGATGTCGAACACGGTTTTCTTCAACACCACGGTTGTTACGTAATACTAATAAACTTTCAACTTCTAAATGCCAAATTGGATAAAATACGGTAGCCGCACCACCACGAACACCACCTTGTGAACAAGATTTAACCGCGGTTTGGAAATACTTATAAAATGGGATACAACCAGTATGGAATGCTTCGCCACCACGAATAGAGCTACCTAATGCCCGAATTCGACCCGCGTTAATACCGATACCAGCTCGTTGAGAAACATATTTTACGATAGCACTTGCGGTAGCATTGATGGAATCTAAACTGTCATCACATTCAATTAGTACACAAGAACTAAATTGACGAGTTGGAGTACGGACACCAGCCATGATTGGTGTGGGTAGTGAGATTTTAAATGTCGAAACGGCATCATAAAAGCGTTTGATATAATCTAGTCGAGTATTTTTAGGGTAATTTGCAAACAGACATGCTGCCACTAAAATATATAGGAATTGGGCGCTTTCATAAATTTCCCCAGTCACTCGATTTTGAACTAAATATTTACCTTCAAGTTGTTTAACCGCTGCATAAGAGAAGTTCATGTCACGCCAGTGATCGATAATTTTATCCATTTGTTCAAACTCTTCTTGGCTATAATCTTCAAGAAGATGCTTGTCATAACGTTCGCTGGCAACAAGTTTTTTTACATGTTCATAAAGCGGTGGGGGGGTAAATTGGTTATAGGCTTTTTTACGTAAATGGAATATCGCTAATCGAGCAGCTAAGTATTGGTAATCTGGTGCATCTTGAGAGATGAGATCTGCTGCTGCACGAATGATTGTTTCATGAATGTCGGAAGTGCGAATACCATCATAAAACTGAATATGTGAACGTAATTCAACTTGAGAAACCGAAACATTATCTAATCCTTCAGCAGCCCATGTAATAACTTTATGGATTTTGTCTAGATTTATTGGTTCTTTTTTTCCATCACGTTTTGTGACTAGTATTGATTTATTCATTTTCCATCCATTTTTGTGGTTTTTAATGGTGATTATAATAATTGATATTTATCAAAATATACAATATATAGTGCCTATTAATCATTTTATTACTATATATAGTGTATTTAATAAGCGGTGATCTTTAATTTATTGACGAAAATCAATGACTACGGGTGATATTTAGAAATATGAACTTTTTTTGTCAAAAAAGGCAATGATAGGTAGTTACTTACTAAATGAGATATTGGGGAATGATAAGATCTACCTATCTATAATTACAACTCGAAATTCATATCATAAATATGAATCTATTTCGTTTATTGAGCTATATATTTAGCAATATATTATTCATTTTTATCTTGAGATTTGCTTTTATAATGCTATCTCTCAAATATAATTTTAATTAAATATGCTCAAGAACTAGGATAAGCCTTTGCTAAGGATCTCTCATTTACCTATCAGTGAATCAATTTTTTAGGTATATACAACTTTACCAAAAACTTTGTTTAAACATGCATGATTTAGTTTGATCAATTTAATATCAGTCAACATGTTTGCTTGAGCAAGAACTTTTGGTAACTATTAATATATTCAATCTAATTCTTTTTGTAGCGCTGATTTGTGCTAGCTTTATTTTGTGCTTCCAACCAAGCCAGTTTCTCCGAGTAATTTTTCTCAGCACCCCGTTGTGTTGGGTGGTAATATTTGCTGTCGGCCATTTCTGGTGGGAAGTAGTTTTCACCTGCTGCATAGGCATTAGGTTCATCATGTGCATAACGATATTGTGCGCCATAACCTAAATTTTTCATTAAACTGGTTGGCGCATTGCGTAGGTGTTCTGGAACATCATAGTCAGGTTTGGATGTTGCATCTTTCATCGCTTGGTTAAATGCAAGATAAACCGCATTACTTTTAGGTGCACATGCTAGGTAAACAATTGCTTGTGCGATAGCTCGTTCGCCTTCTGCTGGTCCAACTCGAGTAAAACAGTCCCATGCTGCTAAAGCGACTTGCATTGCTCTTGGGTCGGCATTACCGATATCTTCTGATGCAATAGCCAATAATCGACGAGCGACATATAGCGGATCTCCACCGGCGGAAATGATTCTTGCATACCAATAAAGTGCTGCATCAGGTGCAGATCCTCTAATTGATTTATGAACCGCCGAGATTAGGTCATAATAACGGTCACCTTGATTATCAAATCTTGCACTACGTTCGCCGATGACTTCTTTTAGTAATTCAGGCGTTAATGGTTTTCCATCAGACATATCAACCAGCAATTCAAGCGTGTTGAGTGCGCGTCTTGCATCACCACCAACAAATTCGGCAATCTGTTTTCTGGTTTCCTCAAGTAGCGTAATTTTTTGGTTGCCATAACCACGTTCCGGATCATCCATCGCTTGTTGTAAAATTTGCTCAATATCTTCATTAGTTAATGATTTAAGCAGATAGACTCTGGCACGGGATAGTAGTGCTGAATTTAACTCAAAAGAGGGGTTTTCTGTGGTAGCACCAATAAAGGTTACTGTACCATTTTCGACATAAGGTAAAAAAGCATCTTGTTGGCTTTTATTAAAACGATGAACTTCATCAACAAATAAAATGGTTCTTACTCCGGATTGTTGATTAATTTTGGCGCGTTCAATCGCTTCGCGAATATCTTTAATCCCTGAAGTTACTGCTGAAATTCGTTCTACTTTGGCATTAGCATGATGCGCAATAATTTCTGCTAAAGTGGTTTTGCCGGTTCCAGGTGGTCCCCAAAGGATCATAGAATGTAAATGACCTGCTTCAATTGCTTTAGGCAGGGGTTTATCTTTACCAAGTAGTTGGCTTTGACCTATATATTCAGATAAATTACGTGGACGCATCCTTGCCGCTAAAGGTTTAAATTCATCTGACCCAAATTCAAAAGAGAGACTAGGCATGCTACACCATCCAAATTTACAAAATACAGTTATTATATACTGCTTAACTGATAAGTGAAAAAGAAAAGAAAATATCTTTCACAGCTAACAGAAAAACGGTAATATTTTGAACTAAATTAAAATGATTGTTTAATTTATTGTATTAAACAAAATGCATAAGGATTGGTAATGAAGAAGTTTTTAATTTTAATTGGGTTAATGACAAGCTGTGCAGCATGGGCTGGTGATAAAGAGGTGTTGCAAGAGCGATTAGCTAAAATTGATGGGTTTTATGCTCGATTTTCACAAGATGTGAAAACAGCCGATAAACAACCAGTTCAACAAGGTAAAGGTGATTTGTGGGTAACAAGGCCTTATTACTTTAATTGGACAATGACTGAGCCAGACGAGACGTCAATCATTTCAGATGGGCGTAACATGTGGGTCTATACTCCAGCTGTTGAACAAGTTAGTGTAATGAGCTTAAAAAAATCGGTGGATAATCGTTTAATGCTTTTGATTACGGATAGTCATAATCCTATTTGGAATGCATATACTGTTACACGTAAACAAGACTCTTTTACATTGAAACCAACTGATGGTTCTAACCAAGATTTTGTTATTTCTGTTTTGCCTACTGGGATGATTTCAAATTTTACGATTATCGAGGAAGATGGTCAGCGTAGTTTTTATGATTTATCTCGTCAAACCCTAGGTAAGGTAGCACTTGATAAGTTTAAGTTTACTCCACCAGCTGGAGTAACGGTTGATGATCAGCGTTAATGGTTTAAACAATAGTTAATTATTTAACTTTTGCGAATTAATACACTTTGCGCAATGGCGCAAAGTGTATTGCCTTTAATAGAATCTACTCATTTTCATTAATACTAATAACGGGGTTATCTGAAAATAGATAGTGATCTCGTTTTGTTTCAAAATCTTCGCTAGCAGCATCAAATAACATTTTTTTGGTGTTTTCTAGATGTTGCCACATGGCTAACTTAGCCGCTTTGGGATCACGATTAATTAGCGCATCTAATATTTTGTCATGTTCATCCCACCAGCTTTCAATGTCTTGTTGTTGTACATGTTCATGAAGTTTTTTCCATAATGGGTTTAATGTTCTTTGCTGCCAAGCTTCTTGAACGATGGTAATTAAAGCGGTATTCCGTGTGATCATGGCAATCTGTGTATGGAATTTTAGATCCCAATCAGAATCACGATAATGATCTTCTTTTTTAGCATTATGTTGAATTTCTAATAATTTGACGATGTCGTCTTTAGTAATTTGTGTTGCTGCAAATTCGGCAATGTTACTTTCAATAAGTTGGCGGGCTTGCAATAATTCAAAAGGCCCTGTCGTAGAAAAATTTAATCCTTTTGGTGAAGTTAGAATATTGGTCTGTAAACTATTAGCTATAACATGAATTCCAGAGCCTTTTCTTGCATCAACATAACCTTCAACTTCAAGCATAATAATAGCTTCACGGACAACTGAACGACTTACTTTTAGTTCTTCACATATCAATCTTTCAGATGGTAATTTGCTTCCTACTGGATAAATGCCGTCAATAATTCGGTTTTTAAGTTCAGTTGCGATAACTTGATAAAGTCTTTGATACTCGTGCTGTTCTTGGGTCATGATGAATTTTGCATAAATCCTTTAAGTTTTTTTAGACTTTTAAAATAACATCTAATTGCTACAAATTAAATAATGTTGTTCCAATTTTTTTAATTAAATTTTTTAGTTACAAACTTTTTAGTTTAAAAAATATCCCTTTAATTATTAGGGATATAGTTCATTTTTGTGATGTATGTCAACTTTTTTAGTTGTCAGGCATGTTATTATGCGCCAAAATATCTATATATTTAGGAGCAATTAAAGATGTACAAAACGATAAAAAACCTACGATGGTATATGATAGCATTAGTCACCGTAGGGACAATTCTTGGTTATCTTACGCGAAATTCGATTGCGGTAGCCGCCCCGGTTCTTAATGAAGTAATGGGATTAACAACGCAGCAATATTCATATGTGGTAGCTTCGTACTCAGCTTGTTATACCATAATGCAACCAGTTGCCGGATATATTTTGGACTTGTTAGGCACGAGAGCGGGATATGCGGTTTTTGCTATTTTGTGGTCAGTATTTTGTGTTAGTACCGCATTTTCAGGTAGTTGGATCGGACTGGCTTTTGCTCGAGGTGCTGTTGGTGCAACAGAAGCAGCAATGATCCCTGCGGGACTTAAAGCGACTAGTGAATGGTTTCCGGCAAAAGAAAGGTCGATCGCGGTTGGTTGGTTTAATTTAGGTTCATCAGTGGGCGCCATGATCGCACCACCATTAGTTGCATGGGCAATTTGGTTCCATAGCTGGCAATGGGCATTTATATTGTGTGGTTTATTAAGTTTTATTTGGGGAATTTTTTGGTTAATTCTTTATCGTCACCCTACAAAACAGAAACGTCTTTCTGAAGAAGAAAAAAAATATATTTTATCTGGTCAAGAAGCGAGTCATCAAACTTCAAATAATGAAAAATTACCAGCAAGTAAAATTTTAACTAGCCGCCGTTTTTGGGGAATTGCTCTACCAAGATTTTTAGCAGAGCCTGCATGGGGTACCTTTAATGCGTGGATTCCGTTATTTATGTTTACGGCTTATGGTTTTGATTTAAAACAAATCGCTATTTTTGCTTGGATGCCAATGCTTTTTGCTGATGTTGGATGTGTTCTTGGTGGTTATATGTCACCATTTTTCCAAAAACATTTTAAAGTAAGCTTAATTAATTCAAGAAAAATGGTAGTGACGGTTGGTGGTGTGCTTATGATTGCACCTGGTCTGATAGGTCTATTTTCAAGTCCTTATGTTGCTATCTTTTTATTCTGTATTGGTGGTTTTGCTCACCAAGCATTATCAGGAGCATTAATTACTTTATCGTCTGATGTATTTGGCCGTAATGAAGTGGCAACAGCGAATGGATTTACCGGCATGGCTGCATGGCTAGCTAGTACTATTTTTGCACTTATTGTTGGTGCACTTGCTGATACTGTTGGCTTTTGTCCTTTATTTGTAATTTTATCTTGTTTAGATCTTTTAGCTGCCTTAGCGGTTTGGACTATTTTGAAAGAACCATCATCAGATCAAAATTAATCAATAAATTAATAAGATTACAGGATGTATTTTCCTGTAATCTTTTAATAGTTAACTACTATTTATGGAGAATAAAATGAGTTTTTTAACTGAAAACTTTTTACTAGATACCGAATTTTCTCGTCAGCTTTATCATGATTTTGCTGCTGATCAGCCAATTTTTGATTATCACTGCCATTTACCACCGGAACAAATTGCTAAAGATTATCAATTCAAGAATTTATATGATATTTGGTTAAAAGGTGATCATTATAAATGGCGTGCAATGCGTACCAATGGTGTTGCAGAAAAATTCTGTACTGGTACTGATATTAGTGATTTAGACAAATTCAAGGCTTGGGCAGAAACTGTTCCTCATACTATTGGTAATCCTTTATATCATTGGACTCATTTAGAGCTTCGTCGTCCTTTCGGTATTGATAACGTTCTATTATCTCCTTCTACAGCAGAGCAAATTTGGAATACTTGTAATGAGATGTTAGCGACTCCAGAGTTTACAGCTCGTAGCATCATGAAAAAAATGAATGTTAAGATGGCAGGTACAACAGATGATCCTATTGATGATTTAGCTCATCATAAAACTATTGCAGAAGATAGTTCATTTGATGTTAAAGTTTTACCAAGCTGGCGTCCAGATAAAGCATTCAATATTGATTCAGAATTCTTTGCGGCATATATGGAAAAACTTTCTGCAGTAGCCGATGTTGAAATTTCAACATTCCAAGCGCTTTGTCAGGCTTTATCAAAACGTATGGATCATTTTGCTGCTCATGGTTGTAAGATTTCTGACCATGCATTAGATACAGTTGTTTATGAAGAAGCTACTGAAAAAGAGTTAGATACCATTTTAACTAAACGTTTATCTGGCGAAGTTTTAACAGCTAAAGAAGTTGCTCAATTTAAAACTGCTGTACTTATTTTCTTAGGTGTTGAATACAACAAACGTGAATGGGTTCAACAATATCATATAGGTGCATTGCGTAATAATAATTCAAGAATGTTTAATTTAATGGGGCCTGATGTTGGGTTCGATTCTATTAATGATTCACCTATTGCTCAACCACTTTCTCGTCTATTAGATGCTCAAGCAAAACAAGATGCATTGCCAAAAACGATTTTGTATTGTTTAAACCCTTCTGATAATGAAATTCTTGGTACGATGATTGGTAACTTCCAAGGAGCAGGTATTCAAGGAAAAATGCAATTTGGTTCAGGCTGGTGGTTTAATGATCAAAAAGACGGCATGATTCGTCAAATGACACAGCTTGCTCAACTTGGATTATTAAGCCGTTTTGTTGGTATGTTAACCGATAGTCGTAGTTTCTTATCTTACACTCGTCATGAATATTTTAGACGTATTTTATGTCGAATGATTGGGCGTTGGGTTGAAGATGGCGAAGCACCACGTGATATCCAATTATTAGGTCAAATGGTTAAAAATATTAGTTTTGATAATGCTAAAAACTATTTTGGTATTGAACTAAGCTAAAAAGCATTAAGTCGTTGTGATTAGATTAATTAAAGAAGAGTTAGAGTAATGAAAACATTAAACAGAAATGATTTTCCGGGTGCAAAATATACGACACGTGTTGTTCAGTTTGGCGAAGGTAATTTTTTACGTGCATTTTTAGATTGGCAGTTAGATATTCTTAATGAAAAAACTGATCTTGATGCTGGTATTGTTGTGGTTCGTCCGTTAAATACGGACTTCCCACCATCATTAAGTATTCAAGATGGGTTGTATACAACGCTTGTTCGTGGTTTAAATGAACAAAATGAAACAGTGAAAGAGTTTAGATTGATTCGTTCCGTTAATAACGAAATCAATGTATATACTCAATATGATGAATATCTTGAGTTAGCTAAAGATCCGAATATTCAGTTTATTTTTTCAAATACTACCGAAGCTGGTATTAGTTATGTTGAAAGTGACAAATTAACAGATAAACCTGCAACGAGTTATCCAGCAAAATTGACTGCATTTTTATATGAAAGATTTGTTCACTTTGCCGGCAGTAAAGAAAGTGGTTTGATTATTATTCCTTGTGAATTAATTGATTATAACGGCGATGCACTTAAAAAATTAGTACTTAAATATGCGAATCAGTGGAACTTGTCAGACCAATTTATCAATTGGCTTGAAAATGATAATTTATTCTGCTCAACTTTAGTAGATAGAATTGTTCCAGGATACCCAAAAGCACAAATCGCTGAGCTTGAGACTGAATTAGGTTATAAAGATAACTTTATTGATTCAGCGGAATATTTTTATCTATTTGTTATTCAAGGACCGCAATGGCTAGCTGAAAAATTATGCCTTGATAAATGCAATATGAACATCAAAATTGTTGATGATATTAAACCGTATAAAGAGCGTAAAGTAGCTATTTTAAATGGTGCTCATACTGCATTAGTTCCTGTTGCTTATTTATCAGGTATTGATACTGTTGGCGAATCAATGAATGACGCTCAGATTTTATCTTATATAAAAGAAACCATTTTTGATGAAATTATCCCTGTTTTAGATTTACCTCATCAAGAATTGGTTGATTTTGCTCAATCAGTTATTAGTCGTTTTAAAAATCCATTTATTGAACATCAGTTGATGTCAATTGCTTTAAACAGTATGACTAAGTTTAAAACACGTATTCTTCCTCAATTAATTAATTATCAGAAAGAAAAAGGAACATTGCCTAAACATTTGGTGTTCTCTTTTGCTGCATTGATCGCATTTTATCGTGGTGTGCGTAATGGACAAAGTTATCCGTTACTAGATGATGCAATCTGGTTAGAACGCTTCAGTAATAGTTGGACAGCCATTGCAGAAGGGAAAAGTTCATTAGAGGATTTAATCAAAGTTGTTTTAGGTGACACGGCTCATTGGGAGCATGATCTATTAGCTATTCCTCAATTAGCACAAACGTTAACACAATATTTAACCGTCATAACCGAAGAGGGAATGCGTCAAGCAATTGAAAAATGTGTTAATGGTAGCAAATAACATGAGTGATTCAATGGTTAAATATATAAAAATAAACAATAAAGATAATGTCGGTGTGGCATTATCTGATTTAGAAGCACATGAAGAAAATATCGTTGTTGATGGACAGGTAATTGATCTAAAAGAGCCTATTAAACAAGGGCATAAATTTGCACTTATCGATATCGACCAAGATGAAAATATTATTAAATATGGCTTACCAATTGGTCATGCTACTCGCTTAATTAAAGCTGGAGAGCATATTCATTCTCATAATTTAAAAACCAATTTAAGTGATATTAATGATTACAAATATCAACCTACTTTATCGAAAAATGATCTATTGCATGAGATTACCGATAAGGAAGTACAAATTTATCGACGTAAAAATGGTGAAGTTGGTATCCGTAATGAACTCTGGATTATTCCAACTGTAACTTGTATAAACGGGATAGCAGAACAAATTGTTAAACAGTTTTGTGATGAGTTAAATAATCAATTAGAAATTGATGGTATAACTGTACTTGAACATCCTTATGGCTGTTCTCAGCTTGGACAAGATCATCAAAATACTAAAACTATTTTACAAAATTTAGTCAAACATCCTAATGCTGGTGCTGTATTGGTCATCGGACTTGGTTGTGAAAATAATCAGGTTTCAGAATTTAAGGCTAGTTTAGGTGAATATGATGAATCTCGAGTTAGATTTTTAATCGCTCAGCAAGAAACCGATGAAGTTGAATCAGCATTGGCTCATTTAAGAGAACTTTATGCCATTATGAAGCAGGATAAACGTGAAGTAGGGCATTTAAGTGAATTGAAATTTGGATTGGAGTGTGGTGGTTCTGATGGTTTTTCAGGTATTACAGCTAATCCAATGCTTGGTCTGTTTTCTGATTATGTTATTGCTCATGGTGGAACGAGTGTTCTTACTGAAGTACCAGAAATGTTTGGTGCTGAGAACATTTTGATGTCACATTGTATTGATGAGTCGACTTTCGACAAGACTGTACACATGATCAATGATTTTAAACAATATTTTATTTCAAATAATCAACCAATCTATGAAAACCCTTCTCCTGGGAATAAGGCTGGTGGCATTACAACTTTAGAGGAGAAATCTTTAGGTTGTACGCAAAAAGCGGGTGGTAGTGAAGTTATTGATGTTCTTAAATACGGTGAAATGTTAACTAGACATGGATTAAATTTACTAAGCGCACCTGGTAATGATGCAGTAGCTACTGGTGCTTTATCAGCAGCTGGATGTCATATGGTGCTTTTCACTACAGGAAGAGGCACTCCATACGGCGGCATTGTGCCAACAGTCAAAATTGCAACTAATACACAATTAGCTGAGAAAAAAGCCAATTGGATCGATTTTAATGCCGGTAAACTGATACAAGGAGTCTCCATGCAATCTTTGTTGATAGAGTTTATTGACTATATCGTTCTTATTGCTAACGGGAAACAAACACGAAACGAAATTAACAACTTTAGAAATTTAGCCATATTGAAAAGTGGTGTAACTCTATAGATAAAAATCCAAGAATAAATATCCACGTCATTAAGTCCTTCGGGACTTGATGCGAGGGACCGTTTTTTTTAAATATTATAGGTATCTTTTATGAGTAAGGAAAAAAATAATAAAATTACATGGTTAGTAAGATTTTCATACGGCAGTGGTAATTTAATTGGTAGTGGTGCATTAGCAATTAGTGGCGCTTGGCTACTCTATTTTTATACCACTTTTTGTGGATTAAGTGTGGTGCAAGCTGCATTAATTTTTTCGATCGCTACTTATTTGGATGTCATACTGAATCCATTGATGGGCTTTATTACAGATAATTTCTATCAAACTAAAATTGGGCAACGTTTTGGACGACGTCGATTTTTTATTTTGATTGGTATTCCATTAATGGTCATTTATCCTATGCTATGGATTGATGGTATGGGGTTTTGGTATTACTTAGTAACATATATTTTATTTGAGATTATTTATACCAGCATCATGATTCCATTTAATACGTTACCTGTGGAAATGACATCTAACTTTTCAGAACGTACTTATTTAACTGGTTCAAAAGCAATGTTTGGTAAAGTAGCTAATTTCTTAGGTGCAGCAATACCAGGTGTATTCTTTTATTTCTATAGTAAGGAATCCGCAACACCATTTTTGTTAACTGGGATCACTTATGCCACTATCATGATGTTAGCTTTGATTTTGCTTTATTGTAATAGTTGGGAAAAACCTAAAGAAGAAGTAAAAGATGAATCTGTTCATAGCTTTTTTGAAGCAATTAAAAAGCTTTTTATCGATATCTTATCAACATTCCGTGTTAAAACTTTTAGAACGCATTTAGGAATGTATTTATTCGGATTTGGTGCTGAGTGGTTATTTACTGCGGTATTTACCTATTTCATCGTATTTAGTTTAGGTGAACCTCGTTCTTTTGTTGCTTCAATGAATTCATTAAGTAGTATTTGTCAGCTGGTTTCAACCGCATTTTTTATGATGTATTGTGCTAAGAAAGGCTTCAAAAAACCATTTATTATCGCATTACTCATTGTTATTTCATCGATGATTGGTTATGTCGGTATTTATTACTTTAATCTGCCTCATATCACTTGGATTGTAGTGGGGATTACAATTTGGTTTGGTTTGGGTACTGGTGGTGTTTACTATATTCCTTGGAGTGTATATGTATTCTTAGCTGATGTAGATGAGGTTGTAACTAATCGACGTCGTGAAGGGGTATATGCAGGAGCAATGACCATGGCAGGTAAACTAGTTCGTGCTTCAATTGTCTTTGTGCTTGGTATGATATTAAGTGCTTATGGCTTTGAATCGAAATCACATGTACAGCCACAAAGTGCGATTGATGCTATTAATGGTATTATTTTATACGGCGTAGTAGGAATGGCATTAATTGGGGCATTCTTTGCTTGGAGAATGAAGCTCGATCACTCTACTCATTCCATCATTATCAATGAAGTTGCTCGTATTCGACAAGGTGGCAAAATGGAAGATGTTACGCCTGAAACACGAAAAGTGGTTGAAGAATTATCTGGCATCGCTTACGAAAAATGTTTCGGTAATAATAACATTGGATTTAAGCAAAAAGAGACCACAACTAATTAAAGCAAAATATTTATCAGGATCAGTATGCTGATCCTATAACCTAAAGCTGCAAACATTAGAGTAAATTAAAATGTTTGTAAAAATATAAAGGATAAACTCATGACGACTATATCTGTAAAAGATTTTGGCGCTATTGGTGACGGAAAATCAATAAATACTCAAGCTTTTGAAAAAGCAATTCAACATATTGATCAATTAGGTGGTGGAACGCTAATTGTTCCTGTTGGTACCTATTTTACTGGGGCAATTAAGCTTTGTAGCAACATAACGCTTGTTATTGAGCAAGGGGCGACTTTATTATTTTCTGATGATGCTAAAGATTATCCAGTTGTTAATTCTCGTTGGGAAGGGGTTAAGCAGGATGTGTATATGCCTTGTATATACGGCCAACATATTGAAAATGTGGTTATAACTGGAAATGGTAAAATTGATGGTAATGGTCAAAAATGGTGGCATACATTCCGTCATGATCGAAGCAATCTTAAATATCCAAGACCTTATTTAATTGGTTTTGATTTTTGTGAACGAGTTACAATTGAAAAAGTTTTTCTAACTCAATCACCTAGCTGGACTGTTCATCCGATGGAATCAAATAATGTCGTTGTCGATAATATTTCAATTCTTAATCCAGCTGATTCACCGAATACCGATGGTATTAACCCTGAATCTTGTCGTAATGTGAGAATTTCAAATTGTTATATTGATGTTGGCGATGATTGTATTGCAATAAAAGCAGGCACTGAAGAAACAGCTGAAAAAAGTCCATGTGAGAATATTTTAATTACTAATTGTAATATGATTCATGGTCATGGTGCGGTGGTTCTTGGTAGTGAGATGAGTGGTTGCATTCGTAATGTAACTATTACAAATTGTGTATTCCAAAAAACCGATCGAGGTGTAAGATTTAAAACTCGTCGAGGTCGAGGAGGAACTATTTCTGATATCACATTTAGTAATATTGTAATGGATGAAGTTTTATCGGCATTTGTTATGAACTACTATTATTATTGTGGTCCAAAAGGAAATGATCCAATTGTTTGGAATAAAGATGCTCTACCCGTTAATGAGTTTACACCAGCATGCCACAATATTAGCTTTTCAAACATTATTGCTAAAAATGTTCGTGCTTATGCCGGCTTTTTATATGGTATTCCAGAATCTCCTATTTCTAATATCTCTTTTGATAATATCCGTGTTTCAATGCAACAAAATGCTCAAGCAGGCGAGGTTGATATGTTTAAAGATGTCAAACCGGAGGCTGGTAAAGGGTTCTTTATTGAGAATGCACAAAGTGTTTTATTTAATAATGTCATTATTGATAATATTGTGACTGATCCACTATGTGTAAAAAATAGTGAAGAGGTACATATTAATCAGTCTTTTGTTAAGCAAGACGGTAAGTTAATAAGCTTGAAAAGTTAAATATGATATTTAAAATAACCGTTGCCGTATTGGTAACGGTTATTTTTTAAATTTTTATTAGCTTTACCATTATATCTTGCTATTAATATTCTTGAATGTAAAAATTTTTTGTTTTAATTAAGTATGATTTCTTCATTCAATTTTTTATCTTCAATCTTTTAATACTGTTTATTCTTATTATTTGCATTCCTGACAATTTTCTTTTCTCTTTCTCGAAAACAAAATAATTTTGATGTAGATCACATTTATCTAATAAAGCCGTTAAAGCTAAATTTTTAGCTATTCATACTCAAAACAGTGCTTAACTCTTTATAGGATAAATTATGACAAGTGCATTTTATAAAAAACCAACTTATTGGTTTGCTTCGTTTTATAGCATTATGTATTACGCGGCGGGTAGTTTTGTTTTTTCTTTTTATGCAATATGGCTTAGTAAAGAGATTGGTTTAACAGCAAAACAGACTGGTATTATCTATTCTTTTAACTATTTTATTTCGTTAATTATCATGATTATTTATGGTGTTTATCAAGATAAATTAGTCTTAAAAAAACATCTAATTTGGTTTCAAAGTGTCATCATAACATGTGCTGCACCTGCATTAATCTATGTTTACGAGCCACTTTTAAGACATAATTTTTATGTTGGTGTTATCTTTGGCAGTTTCTTCTTAGGTTTTGGTTGGGTTGCCGGTATGGGCTTGATCGATTCTTACTGTGAAAAAATCAGCCGTGCTTTCGATTTTGAATTTGGACAATGCCGGACTTGGGGTTGTATTGCTTACGCAGTGGGTACCTTTATCGCTGGTATTTTAATTAGTATCAATCCTCATCTTAACTTTTGGGCTGCTTCAGTGGTCGGTATCTGTTTTATGATACTCAATTTGAATTTCAAACCAGATTTAAGTAAATCATCGGCAGCAGTATTTCAGAAGAAAGATAAACTAAGTTTTAATGAAATTGTTTCAGTCTTTGGACTGAAAAAGTTTTGGATATTTGTTGTTTATGTACTTGGTACTTATAGCTTGTACAACATTTATGACCAACAATTATTCCCTGTCTTTTTTACTCAGCAGTTTACCGATGTAAATGATGGTTATCGCTTATATGGTATTTTGAATTCATTTCAAGTCTTTTTAGAAGCAGCTGTTATGTTTTGTGTGCCATTTGTGGTTAACAAAGTTGGTGCAAAAAATGCATTAATCTTTGCTGCATTTATCTCTGCAACTCGAATATTTTTAACAGGTCATGTTGAAAGTATTGCAATTATTTCCGTAATCAAACTTATGCACTGTTTAGAGATCTCAACTATTTTAGTCTCAGTGTTTAAATATATTGATAACAATTTCAATGCACGCTTGTCAGCTACAGTGTTTTTGATCGGTTATCAAGTAGCCGGTTCAGTAGGCGTAATATTATTTTCTACCTTTGTCGGTAATTTTTATGACACTGAAGGTGCTGCTACTACGTTTAATTATTTAGGCTTAGTTGTTTTAGGCTTCATGATATTTGCTATGGCCTTCTTAAGTCGTGATAGAAAGTCAGACAAAATTGAAAATGAAAGTAATTAAGCAAACGAAATTTATATTTTAATTAATAATATTTGTTAAAACTTATTAAGGACGCAAAATGAATATATTTGATTCAGTAACACAGTTTCACTTCGAACAAACAAGAACTATTTCACCTGAAAATTTGACTGGTGAAAAGGGTAAATCGTGTATGAAAGCTAGTGCTTTAGGTCCATGTAGGAAAGGACAAGGTTTTATATCCATTCCTGCTGGTGAAAAAGTGACTATTGCTGAAATTACTGGCCCAGGGGAAATTCGTCATATGTGGTTTACTTTAACTGATAAAACACATCGTGGAAGCTTTGTATTACGTGATGTTGTGATTCGAATTTATTGGGATGATGAAACTGTTCCTTCAGTGGAAAGTCCTATTGGTGACTTTTTCTGTAATGGTTTTGGTGCGAGATGTGATATTAATTCTATGCCAATAGTGGTTAATCCAACAGGTGGTTTTAATAGTTATTTTAGAATGCCATTTAATAAAAAAGCTAGAGTTGAAATTCACAATGAACATGAAGCTGATTTGCAACATTTCTTCTTTGCTATTAATTATGCGTTGATGCCAAAACCATTTGAAAATCCACTTTACTTTCATGCTCAATGGCGTCGTCAACGTGTGACTAATCATGCACAAGATTATGTCATATTAGATAATGTTCAAGGTTATGGTTATTATGTAGGTACTTACTTAGCTCTTACAGCTTTAGAGCGTTATTGGTGGGGAGAAGGGGAGTTTAAATTCTATCTTGATGATGATAGCGATTATCCAACACAACATTCAACTGGTTCAGAAGATTACTTTGGTGGAGCTTGGGCATTTCATAACCGTGATAGCCAAGGTCGTCCAAAAGCGAAATGTTTCCAAACAATGTTTATGGGATATCCATATCAAACAAACCGTGATGCAACACGTGACTTTTTCCAAACTGGAGATTCTAATCCAGTACATGGTTTTGGTGATGATGGTTTGCCTTCACATGGTTTATATCGTTGGCATCTTCCAGATCCAATTGCATTTCACAAAAATATCAAATTAGCGTTTCAACAAATCGGTAATGATGATATAAGACTATATGAACGTTGTGATGATATTGCGAGTGTTGCTTATTGGTATCAAAGTCCATCGGTGAACCACAATCCAGTGTTCCCGAATAAACAACAACGTACTCCACGTTAGTATTAAGGTGATCTATGGCGAGTAATAAACTAAAAATTAATGATATTGCTCGTTTGGCTGGCGTGTCGGCAACGACCGTCAGTCATATATTCAACAAACGAGATAAAAAATATCGTATTTCTCCACAAACTCGGCAAAGAGTCTTATCGATCGCAGAGAAATATAGCGATCAACCCCATATTCGTCAATATTTGGTGAAAGCTAACAGCACCAATACGATTGGTGTTATTGTCCCCGATATGTCAAATTCATTTTTTTCTATGTTTTTGCATCATCTTGAATCATCTTTTCGGCAAAAAAATATCCAATTATTAATTACTTGTAGTCACTATAATAAAGAGGTTGAAATCAAAGTAGCTCAAAACTTAGTAGAGCGAAAAGTTGATGCGATGATTGTTGTAACCTCATTAGACAGTGATAAATTGTATGTAGATATTAATCAAAATACACCGGTACTACTTTTTGACCGTTATCTCAAAGATACCGTATTACCCTTTATTACAAGTGAATCATTACAGTCTGTAAGTGATTTAATTAAGCCTTATGCAAAGAATTTAGACGAATTTTATTTTATTGGTTGTGATATTCAGTTAACTTCGATATGTGCAAGACTTGAGGGTTTCAGGCGTGGCTTAGAAAGTGTGGGATTAACTGTAAAATCAGAATGGATTGTGAGTGATGATTATTCTCCTAATAAAGGTTTTGAATTACTTAAAGGTGTTCATGAAAGGTTAGGCCGAATGCCAAAAGCTATTTTTACACCATCAGGTAATTTATTGGAAGAGGTCTTAGGTTATTTGGTTACAGCTAGAATTGATCCTGAGCAGGTGTATTTGTGTTCTTATGATTACAATAACTATCTTGGCTATTCGTATTATCCGATAGATGCTATTGTACAAGATATCGAAAATATGGCGCTAACTTGTGTAGATGTGGTTGATGATTTGCTAAATTTTAAAGAATTAAAACATCTAGAATTTTTTATTGAGCCACAAATTATACGCCATCGTTAATTTAAACGTTATGATTAGCGATTCGCATTTTTCATTATGCGTGCTTTGTCAACTTGCCATTGGCGTTCTTTAATATCAGTACGTTTGTCGTATTCTTTTTTACCTTTTGCAACGCCAATTTTTACTTTTGCCCATGCATTTTTCCAATACAATGAAAGTGCAACAACAGTGTAACCTTGACGATTTATTTGTCCAAAAAGCGAGTTTAATTCTCGTTCATTTAGCAGTAATTTTCGAGTGCGTATAGGGTCACACACTACATGGGTAGAAGCAACACTCAATGGAGTTATAGTTGCACCAAATAGCCATGCTTCGCCATTTTTAAGTAGCACATAACTGTCACTGATATTCGCTTTGCCAGCTCGCAGTGATTTAACTTCCCAACCTTGTAGGGATAAACCTGCTTCAATTTCCTCTTCAATAAAGTACTCATGACGCGCACGTTTATTTAATGCAATGGTAGCCGAACCAGGCTTATGTGATTTTTTCTTAGTCATAATGTGCGTTATTATAGAGTTACATGATACTATATGCCACTAATTTTAACTTTTAATTTTTTAATATTATGGCACATGTTTTTCATGAAGTGATCGAGCCTTATTCAATCCAACAAATGTTTGCGTTGGTAAATGATATAGCTAGATACCCTGAGTTTGTTCCTGATTGTATCGCAACTGGGATTATTAGCAAACAAGATAATCTTTTAACTGCATTTATTGAGGTTGAAAAATTAGGATTTAAAAAATCTTTTACCACCATAAATCAGATTAATGAGCCTAATTCAATTGATATGGCATTGATAGATGGTCCATTTAAGCATTTAAAGGGGCGATGGGAATTTACTGAAATTGATGAGCAAAAAAGTAAAATCAGCTTAAATTTAAACTTTGAGTTTAATAATAAATTAATGAGTGCTGTTTTTACGCCAATATTTAAGGAGGTGATGACCAACATGGTTAATGCATTTTCTCAAAGAGCAAGGCAGATATATTAATATGATAAATATTCAAGTTGTCTATGCGCTACCTAATCAACCTACGATTATCGATTGTGCAGTTGATGAGCAAACTAATGTCTTGCAAGCCATTACAAAATCCAATATCTTATCAATATGTAAAATTCGATTAGATGAACATCTTGTTGGAATTTATGGAAAACGTTGTGAACTGAATGAACAAGTAAAAGACGGCGATCGTATAGAAATATATCGAGCTTTAATCAATGACCCAAAAGAAATTAGAAGAAAAAAAGCGGCATTGAAAAAGTAACAAATAAAGTGAAGGGAACTTAACTGAATGCATAATATGCTGATTGAGAAAATTGAAACTTTATGCAAAAAACGTGGCATTAAGCTGACAACTCAGCGTAAAACCGTTTTAGATATCATGCTTAAAGCGAATAAAGCTATGAGCGCATATGATCTTTTAGATCTCTTAAAAGTTAGTGAGCCACAAGCAAAACCGCCAACGATTTATCGAGCTCTTGAGTTTCTACTTGAGCAAGGTTTTATTCATAAAGTTGAGTCAACCAATTGCTATATCATTTGCCCTCATTTTCAGGATCCTCAGCATATATCAATCTTATTTATTTGTGATAATTGTCAGCAAATTATCGAAAAACATTCTGAGAATATCGAGTCGCAACTTAAACAACTTGCTAGCCAAAGTCAATTCTTAATAAAGCATAGTGTGCTTGAAATTCATGGAATTTGTCACTCATGTCAACTTTAATCTTTTTTTTATGGTTAATTAATATTGCTTGTGACACGGTAGGGCAGATTGCATTCAAATATGCTGCTATTACTTCTAATGATGAGAAGGGTTTAAATTATTGGCAGAAATTATTTGGTAACATGTGGTTATGGTTAGGTTTTGGAGCTTACTTCATCGGTTTTGTATTTTGGTTGGCTTTTTTGAGTGAAGTTTCTTTGTCTAAAAGCATACTATTAGGCTCTTTTAATATTATTACAGTAATGATTGCTGGGCGTGTTTTATTTAAAGAACATTTAACGCCATTTCGTTTAATTGGTATTTTTTTTATAACTCTTGGCGTAGTACTAGTAGGATTAACTTAATGAAAAAGTTCTATATTATTGGTTTTATTTTACTACTTTTTTTTGATACTTTTGGGCAAACCAGCTTTAAACTTACTGCTATTTCAGCGTTGCCATTTGAACCAGATATTGCTTGGTTGTTAAGAGTTTTTAGTCATGGTTGGGCATATTTAGTTATGATTGGGTATGCAGGTGCATTTATAACATGGATGGTATTATTGCAAAAAGCACCAGTTGGTCCAGCTTTTGCTGCTTCTCACCTACAAGTGGTAACAGTAATGATAGTGTCGGTCATTGCTTTTAACGAACAAATTACCATTTCACGATTATTAGGTGCTTTATCTATTATTGTTGGGATTATCTTTCTTGCGTTGGCTGAACAAAGAATACACAATAAATCTTCGAGTTAAATTATTTTAATGATTTTATAAAATCATTAAATAGCTATTTACGAAGTGATTATTAATTCTAAAATAGAAAACGTGTTTTTATTTCACCTGTCCTCTATCTCGCTCCATCACAATTAGATAGGCTTCACGTTGCCAGAATAAAAATAAGCGACGGATATCTTTTTGCATTGTAATTACGCGCCAGCCTTCTTGGGCAATATTATTTAAAAAAGCGGAAAATTTGTCAGCATTTGAATTAGCTGTACCGAAAACTAATGAAGACAAAGCCCCTTCTTGATAAATGACAACTTTATATTCTTTCATTGCTTTTATAGAGTCTAATTAAAATTAAATAAGGAAATAACTTAGATCTGTTTGTCTAGGTTCTTAAGCATTTCGATAATCGGTCTGTTAGCATCTGGAAATTCATCTGCATTTAGATCTTCCTGATCTATCCAACGGCTTGGTTGTCCTTCTTTTGCAAAAGGAACACCATCCCACTCTTCTACTAGGTAAGCATGAATAGTGATATCACGATCATCATAACTATGTTCAAAAGTTTTTAAAAATTGTGATTGATGAATATGAATATCAACTTCTTCTGCTATTTCACGCTCTAAAGTTTGATAAGGTGTTTCGCCGGCTTCGATTTTTCCCCCAGGAAATTCCCAAAAACCAGCAAGATGAGAGTCTTCACCGCGTTGGGTGATAAAGATTTGGCAATCTTGCGAACGAATGATACCTACAGCAATTTCAGTATGTTTTCTCATGATCCAATTTGTATGTGATTAAAGTTTGGGAAAGCAACTGCTTTCCCATTTGTTTTTTTACCTTAATTGGTTATTTAAACATCAATAATTATTTATCATACTAAATTTTTGATTTAATTAACAGCACCATGACAATGTTTATATTTTTTGCCTGATCCACAAGGACAAGGATCGTTACGGCCAACTTTTGCCTGAGCACGAACAACAGGTTGTTGTGAGTTTGCTGATTGTTCATCATTGCCCATGCCACCGATTGATTCATGATTAGCTTGCTGCTTAGCCATTAATTTTTCGACTTCAGCTTGGCGTTGGCGTTCAGCTTCTTCAACTTCCTCTTGTGAACGAATTTGTACTCGGCTTAATATACCAATTACATCATATTTTAATGCATCTAGCATATTTGCAAACATGTTGAAAGATTCACGTTTATATTCTTGCTTAGGATCTTTCTGTGCATAGCCTCGTAAGTGAATACCTTGGCGTAAGTAATCCATTGCTGCTAAATGTTCTTTCCACAATGTATCAAGTGTTTGCAACATAACACTTTTTTCAAACTGTCTGAAGGCTTCAGAACCCGCAATATTTTCTTTCTCAAGATATTTATTTTGTGCAAGTTGTATAATACGTTCACGTAAGGTTTCTTCATGAAGATTTTGTTCTTCATCAAGCCATTTTGCAATTGGTAAATCTAAATCAAAGTCACTTTTTAATGCTGCTTCAAGTCCAGGAATATCCCACATTTCTTCAATAGATTGTGGTGGAATATATTGATCAATAACAGTGGTAAATACATCTCCATGTATAGAATCAATAGTTTCTTTGATATCTGCGTTATCTAATAAATCATTACGTTGGCTATATATAGCTTTACGTTGATCATTTGCAACATCATCATATTCAAGTAATTGTTTACGAATATCGAAATTGCGGCTTTCAACTTTTTTCTGAGCATTAGCAATAGCTTTAGTGATCCATGGATGTTCGATTGCTTCACCTTCTTTCATACCCAATTTACGCATCATGTTACCAACACGCTCTGATGCAAAAATACGCATAAGTGGATCTTCTAATGATAAGTAAAAACGTGAAACACCTGGATCACCTTGACGGCCAGCACGTCCACGTAATTGGTTATCAATACGACGAGATTCATGACGTTCAGTACCTAAAATATAAAGCCCACCAAGTTGAATGACTTCTTCATGTTTAACTTGCCATGCTTGTTTAGCTTTCTGGATATCGTCATCAGTTGGATTTTCTAACTTCGCAACTTCACTTTGCCAATTACCACCAAGCATAATATCGGTACCACGACCTGCCATATTTGTTGCAATAGTTACAGCGCCTTTACTACCTGCATCAGCAATAATTTCAGCTTCTTGAGCATGGAATTTAGCATTAAGTACATTATGTTTAATCCCTGCTTTTTTAAATGCATGAGAGACAAGTTCAGATTTCTCAATTGAAGCAGTACCTACTAAGACTGGCTGCCCTCGTTTGACACAATCTTGCACATCAGCAACGATAGCATTAATTTTCTCTTTTTCTGTCATATAGACAAGATCAGGTAAATCTTTCCTAACCATTGGGCGGTTGGTTGGAATAACAATGGTATCTAAGCCATAGATTTGATTAAATTCGAAGGCTTCAGTATCAGCTGTACCGGTCATACCAGCTAATTTTTCGTATAAACGGAAATAATTCTGGAAGGTAATAGAAGCTAACGTTTGATTTTCATTTTGAATTTTTACGTGTTCTTTAGCTTCTACTGCTTGATGTAAACCATCCGACCAACGGCGACCATCCATTGTACGGCCTGTATGTTCATCGACGATAATGATTTCATTATCTCTAACAATATAATCTACGTCACGGTGGAATAAATGATGAGCTCGAAGAGCTGCATTTACATGGTGCATCAACACAATATTACTTGGTGCATAAAGTGATTCATCACCTTTCATAATCCCTTGTTTTATTAATAGTTCTTCAACTTTAATTAAACCTCGTTCAGTAAGATTTACTTGGCGTGATTTTTCATCAATTGAGAAATCTCCATCTCCTTGAAATTGCTCTGAATCTTCTTTTTCTTGTTTAATAAGATGAGGGATGATTTTATCAATACTGATATATTTATCTGAACTATCTTCAGCCTGACCTGAGATAATTAATGGAGTTCTTGCTTCATCTATTAAAATTGAGTCAACCTCATCGACTAAAGCATAGTGTAACGGTCGTTGAACACGTGATTCTTTGTTAAACACCATATTATCGCGTAGATAATCAAATCCATATTCATTATTCGTACCATAAGTGATATCAGCATTATAAGCATCACGTTTTATTTCTGGAGGCATGTTAGGTAAATTGATACCAACTGTTAAGCCCAAAAATTCAAATAGAGGGCGGTTATTTTCTGCATCACGCTGAGCTAAATAATCATTAACAGTTACAACATGTACACCTTTACCGGTTAATGCATTTAAATAGGCAGGTAATGTAGCTGTTAATGTTTTACCTTCACCGGTACGCATCTCGGCAATACAGCGTTCATTAAGCACCATCCCCCCAATAAGTTGGACATCAAAATGGCGCATACCAAATACACGCTTACTTGCTTCACGAACTACTGCAAAAGCTTCTTCTAATATGTCATCTAACTTAGTGCCATTTGCAATCTTCTGCTTAAATTCATTGGTTTTTGCTTTAAGTTCATCATCGGTTAGCACTTCCATAGATGGTTCAAGAGCATTAATATTTTCAACACGTTTACGCATAGATCTTAAAACGCGTTCATTACGGCTACCGAATACTTTTGTTAATAATTTTAATAACATAACTGTTCTCTTATTCTTTTTTTATAATGGGATCAATAAGGAATAAACCTTATTTAATAAATTAATTTAATGATATAAAAACACGTTAAGCGGTAGCTTGAGGACCAGCTCTTATTCCATTATATGGTGATAATCGAATAACGGTATTTGGAGTAACTTCATCATAATTGAGTGAGATAATTTGCTTATCGTAATGCTCTTCTTTTAACAAAGATGAAGTTTGAGATTTTGTTCTTATTGGTGCTTGGTGATCTTGTACTATTGCTGTTATAGCAATAATACCAACCTGTGTGGAAGATGATTGAACTGGTAATGCATTTTCTTCATATAAACCGAACCCAGCAGCGATTACACCTAATAATAAGTGCGATAGGGCTGTTTTGATGATGAGGCGTTTACTAATTTGTTGCCAGTAGTTAATCAAGGTCATAACTATAATATCTTAGCATTTTTTGCCAAAATGAAAAACTATTATTATTTATTAGTAAATGTATTAAATTTTATTATGTTATTTATTAAAAAATACCCACGATCTTTTTTTGAAAGTGGGTAATTTATTTCATTATTCTTTAACCATTAATTGCCCCATCATACCCAGCGTTTCATGCTCTACAATATGACAGTGATACATACGTAGTCCCGGCATATTTTGCTGAATTTTAATAACAAGCGTTTCGTGCGGGCGTAAGTTAGTGGTATCTTTCAAAGCAACAAACTCGGGTGTAGTTTTAGTGCCATTTAATTCACGAGATTGCACAATAAATTGCGCTCCATGTATATGGAAATTGTGATCCATATGTGAGTTATTAACAATTGTCCACTCTTCAACATCGTGAAGTTTACTTTCCAAGTCGATTCGTGACATATCATGCCGTTTGCCATTAATTAAAAATAGCATACCACCTCGAGGCTCACTTTTATCCATTACTTCAGTATATTCAAGTGATTTTTTGGCGACGGCTTCGCCTAAAGTGGGTACTTGTTTTAGATGCGTTGGTAGAACTGTACTGGCCGTTTGAGTTAACTGGAGCTGTGAAAGAATGATGTTTGGTTCCGGCGGTACATTTCCCATTTTGCCACGATCGTAGCCGATGTTTTGCAGATAAAGACTGGCGGTTTTTTTCGGAACGATAACCACTTCAGCCCGTTCTGCCGGAGTAAGTAATAGCGGTTTATTGAGTTGATGCGGCTCGGCAATGAAACCGCCGTCGGTAGCAACTAAAAAGACATCACAATCCGGTATTGATAGATTTAAATATCGGCCTGAACACGCATTCCAGATTCTGACTCGTGTTGCACCTTCTACTTTTATATTGGGTTGGTAAGCGCCATTGATCAACACAAATTGTCCTTCCCGACCATTCATCCAGTCGGTCATGGAATTTTCGGCGATTTCGCCGTTTTCAGTTAATTTTAAGTCAGAAAAGAACCAATGTTGCTCCGGTAGCGAAGCAAGCGGATCATTTTTACTGCGCACAATAAAGGTACCGGCTAAACCACGAAAGACTTGTTCTGCAACGGTATTATGTCCATGTGGGTGATACCAATAGGTTCCGGCTGTGCCTTCCGGTATGGTAAATTCATAAACTCTGCTGCCGCCTGCCGGAATAGCATCTTGCGGGTTGCCGTCTTGATCTGAAGGAATCAGCAAACCATGCCAATGAACGGTTGTTGGCTGTGAGAGATCATTTTTAACGGTTATTTTAACATGATCGCCTTCAAATACTTCGATTTTCGGACCAGGAATCATGCCATTATATGCCCAAAATTCGGTGGTAATTTCCGGTGTTAAGGCTATTTTAACCGGTTTTAAATGTAGCGTTGCTTCAAATACGCCAGCTTGGGTGCTGGTATTTTTTAAATTAGTTAACTCGGGTAAGTTTTTACCGTGTGGTAGCGCTGTAGTCGATAACAGTTTTTGTGGCATGTTGTTATTCATGTTCATATTCATATTCATATGATCGTGCATGTTGTCCCCCTTATCACAATTATCAGATTTAACATCACAAACCATGTCAGACATTGGTGAATTATCCAATTTGGCTATGGCTTTAGTTGCAATTAAACCACCGACAGCAGCGGTAATATTCATTATAAAATTTCGGCGTTTCATAGTATTCCTATAATTATTTATTACGTTAAACAATAACCTGCATACAACCGTCAAGACTATAAAAAGTGAGATTGTGTTATTGATTTCCAGTACTTATTACTAATATTTAACTGCGTAAATTAGATAAATTTTGGTGGTTTTAGCTCAGGAATAAATTCTTTATATTCAGGAATAAATTTAGTAAGTAGATATTGTTCACTATGAATCGGATAATCAAAATTAACAATATAATTAGTTATAATTGTACTGCAAGTGGCACAATGATTAACCGATTTACCAATAAAAGATTTTGTTGATTTAGAAGTCGGCAAATCTGTATTTGCATAATTAAGATTTGCGTTCACCTGAGATGATATTAAATTTGGTGAATGATGATCTGAACAAGGTTTAGATATAATTAGAGAAAAATGCCCAATAGAAGAAAAAAGCAAAAATATTGCCAATATAATTAAAATATAAAATTGCTTCTTGTTAATGATTTGCGACATTATTCATCACACAATTAATCTCCTCGAATCCATTTTACTAAAAATAGCAGCAAATTTATACAGTTTTAACTCTTGATATAAAAATTTGATTTTAATACCAAGGAATTAAAGCTGTTCAAACGTTTAATGATAAATATCACTTACTCATTTATTTGTTATAATCATAAAATAAATAAGCCAAATATAAATGGTTCTGGTATCATATTTGCATAAAAATAATATTCTGATTAAAAACGATATGAAAATTCTTTACGGAGTTCAAGGAACAGGAAATGGCCACATCAGTCGTAGTAGAACTTTAGCGAAAGCTTTAAAAAAGGCTGGTGCTGATGTTGATTACATTTTCAGTGGTCGTGATCCTAAAGATTATTTTGATATGCAGGCCTTTGGCAATTATCGAACATTTAGCGGTCTATCTTTTGCAACACTTAATGGAAAAATTAATTATCGAAAAACTATCCAAAAAATTCGCGCCTTTAGGTTAATTAAAGATGTTCGTGATCTCGATTTATCAAAATATGATTGCATTATTAGTGATTTTGAGCCAGTAAGTGCATGGGCTGCACATTATCAAAATCGAGAATGTTTAGGGATTAGTAACCAATCTGTCTGCCATTACCTTAAGCCAAAAGAATACGGCATGATAGCCAATGTTATTATGAAATATTATGCACCTGTTACAAAACCAATTGGCTTACATTGGTTTCACTTTGGCCATAAACTAATTCCACCAATGATTGATTCATTTGAAACTGTACCAACTGAAGATGGTAAAATTGTTGTGTATTTACCTTTTGAAGATTTAAATGAAATTGCAGAATTAGTTACTCAATTTCCACAATATCAATTTTGTTGTTTCCATCCCGATGTAAAACAAGTTACAGAGCGTAAGAATTTATTATTACAACCGTTAAGCCGAGATAATTTTACGCAAGCTTTGCTTAGTTGTTCTGGGATTATTTCAAATACTGGATTTGCGTTAATATCTGAAGCGTTATCTTTAGGGAAGAAGATTCTAACTAAGCCAGTAGCAGGTCAATTTGAACAAGTTTATAATGCTCAATGTTTGCAATCTTTGGATATGGCAACTGTGATGGAAAATCTAAATAGCATGAAGCTTAAATATTGGGTTAGCTTGCCTTCTCCGAAACCAGTTGTTTATCCAGATGTGGCGACCGAGTTAGCTAATTGGATTGTTTCAGGTCAAAAAGAATCATTACTATCTTTAAGTCAAAGACTTTGGCAGCAGACTATATTCCCTGACAATGTGAATGAGCGTATAAAATCCTTAGGGTATGTGTAAAGGAACTAATATGATATTAAGTATTATTGTTGCCATGGCGGATAATCAAGTTATTGGGTTAAATAATCAAATGCCGTGGCATATGCCAGCAGATTTAGCATGGTTTAAAAAAAATACATTAAATAAGCCAGTTATTATGGGGCGAAAAACGTTTGAGTCTATTGGTAGACCATTGCCTAATCGCCATAACATTGTCATTAGTCGTCAAGCTGATAACAAAGCTTCAATAAACTCTGATGTTAGCTGGGTTCAATCGGTTGATGAAGCAATATCGTTGCTCAATGAACGGTCGGTTGAAGAGGCATTTTTTATAGGTGGGGGTAATATATATAGTCAGGTATTACCTTTAGTTAATCGTCTTTACTTAACTCATATTGATGCTCAATTACAAGGTGATACGTATTTTCCAGATTATTCTCAAATATCATGGCGACAAATTCACTCAGAACAACATAAAGCTGATGAAAAAAATCAATATGATTATCAATTTGAGATTCTAGAAAAAACGAACCAATCAAAATAAATGAGTTGCCACCTAGAATTAGTGGCAACTTAATCAATAGCTACCCTTGAAACCGTTTTGCCTCAATTACATCTGGAAGCTGTTTAATTTTGTTTAATACTCTTTCAAGTGAATCTTGATCAAAAATTTGCATATCCATATCAATAGTCGCAATTTGTTGTTTCATTTCAATTCGGCTTGAGACACCTAAAACATTTACTTTCTCGTTAGCCAATATAGTGGTGATATCTCGCAATAAACCACTCCTGTCGTTAGCTATGATTCTAACAACCATTGTATAACTTGAATTGTGATTGCCACTCCATATAGCGCTAGTAATGCGCTCTGGAGCATGATTTTTTAACTCTTGCAATTGTTCACAGTCAGCTCGATGAATAGAAATACCTCGTCCTTGTGTCACAAAGCCAACAATCGGATCGCCAGGAATAGGTCGACAGCAATTAGCAATGGTGTAAAGTAAATTGTCGACACCTTCAATAATAATTTCACCACCTTTTATAGCGGTCGATTTTCCTGTATTTTTAGCTTGAGATGTTGATTTTTGGGTAATTTGTTTTAGAACAGCTTCATCTTCTTCTTCTGCTGTCGGTTTATTAAATTGGGCATTAATGAAGTTAACTAGTTGATTAATCCTAACATCACCACTACCTATCCCAGCAAGTACCTCATCAAAAGAGTGGGCATTGTATTTACTAATAAGAATTTTTTCGACACTTTTTAAGCTAATATTTAATGGCTCTAGCTCGTTTTCTAAAATTTGTTGTCCGGCAGCAATATTTTTATCTCTATCTTGCTTTTTGAACCAAGCTTGTATTTTTGCTCGAGCGCGACTGCTATTAACAAACCCCGTATTAGGATTTAACCAGTCACGACTTGGATTTGGTTGTTTCTGAGTAATAATTTCAACTTGATCGCCAGTTTTCAAAATATAAGTGAACGGAACTATACGACCACCCACTTTGGCGCCAATACAACGATGTCCAACATCACTATGAATATGATATGCAAAATCTAAAGGGGTTGAACCAGTTGGTAAATCGACTACATCACCTTTAGGCGTAAATACATAAACCCTGTCATCAAAAATTTGGCTACGGACGGTTTCTTGAATTTCGCCACTTTCGGACATTTCTTGTTGCCATGTTAATAGTTTACGCAACCAAGAAATTCGTTGATCGTAAGCTGTCATCTTATCCGTACTGCCTTCTTTATATTTCCAGTGTGCGGCTACACCTAATTCAGCATCATTGTGCATTTGTTCAGTACGGATTTGAATTTCAATAGTTTTATCTTGTGGACCATAAACAACCGTATGGATCGATTGATAACCATTGGGTTTGGGGTTAGCCACATAGTCATCAAATTCTTTAGCTATATGTTTATAATGGCTATGCACAATCCCTAATGCATTGTAGCAATCTTCAATTCGGTCACAAATTATACGCACAGCTCGAATATCATATAATTCTTCAAATTGTAGATGTTTGCGTTCCATTTTTCGCCATATACTATAGATATGTTTTGGACGACCGTAAACTTCAGCACGAATATGATCTTTATTCATCATATCCTGTAAATTCTTAACAAATTGATTAATGTATGATTCACGATCCAATCGTTTTTCATGTAACTTATGAGCAATGAAGCGATATTGATCTGGATGTAAATAACGGAAACAAAAATCTTCAAGTTCCCATTTTAATTGCCCAATTCCTAATCGATTGGCTAGAGGAGCATAGATATTAAAGCACTCTTTAGCTGCAAGGACTTGATCTTCTTTTGGGGCATTCATTAGATTACGTAAATAAGTAATACGCTCTGCTAATTTTATTACTACACTACGGAAATCATTTACCATAGCCAATAACATACGACGAATACTGTCAATTTGCTCAGTAGTTGCATGTCCATTACGGATGGCTCGTAGTTGCCTGATATCCTTCATTTTGATAACACTGGAAAGGATGTGAATAATGTCGCGATCGAAATTTTCAGGCAGATCTTCACGGCGGATAATTTTAGTATCAAGGAATGGCAGTAAAAGGGCTGTACATAAACTGTTAATGTCCATGTTCAAGGTTGATAAAATCTCAACCATCTCAATTGCATTTTGGAAGCAGTAGGTTTGTTCAGGCGCACCAGCACTGTGTTCAAAACAAAAATCCCAGATATCCTTAAACTTTTGATAGGATTCAAAATTGGTTAATAAAAGTTCATGTTTAGCCCATTGTTCAACATCAAACTGTGTTAGAGTATAATGCTCGTCATTTTGTTGATGGGCGCCTCTAATTGATACCATAATTATTACCCTGATCTGGTTAACATCAACATTGATTCAATATGCTTAGTTTGTGGAAACATATCCAAAATAGCAATCTTTGCAATATTGTATCCTTCCTCAATAAAGAGTTTGCAGTCCCTAGCTAATGTAGCAGGATTACATGAAATATAAACTATTTTTGATGGTGATAATTTAACAATTTCTGCTGTAGCATTATAAGCGCCTGCTCTTGCAGGATCTAATAATACTTTGTCAAATACTGTTTGATTCCATATCGAAAATTGTTGTTTATCTTCTAAATTACAGGTAAAAAATTGGGTTTTAGCCTGAATTTTATCTTGATTTAAGTTGGCATTAAGTTTAGCTTTTTCGACTAATTCCTCTACGCCTTCAACACCGGTAATAGATTGGCAATATTTTGCTATAGGTAATGAAAAGTTGCCCATGCCGCAAAATAGGTCAAGTATTTTGTCATTTGATGATATATCTAACCATTCAAGTGCTTTATTTACCATCTTTTGATTAATCTGGTTATTTACCTGAATAAAATCGAGTGGGCTAAAGGTTAGTTTTAATTGATCGATAAGGTAGTAATGTTCTTTATTGCCAAAAACATGAACCAGATTATCACCATGTAAATAGAGTGATATGTTATGAATTTCAGCAAACTGTTTTAATAAATGACTATCTTGCTCAGTCAATAGCTCAGTATGCCTTAACACTATAATTATTCCACTATCAACTGCAATTAATTCAATATGGCCAAGTGCTTTTTTCTGTTTGATTTGTCTTAAGCAAGATTGTAATGGAATGAGTAAATCATCTAGCTGTTCAACTAATACTGGGCAGTGGTCAATATTTATAATTTTGTTCGATTCGGATTGTCTGAAACCAATAAGTAATTCACCTTTAAAGAAATTAATTGATAACCGAGCGCGTCTACGATAATGATAGGGTTGATCAGCAATGATATTAGGTACGTTATCTTCCAACAAAGCCCCAGTTTCTTTTTGTATTAGCTTAATTAGTGCTTCATATTTTGCTTGTTGTTGTAGATCTGGCGAAATATGTTGTAATTCACAGCCACCGCATTGGGTAAAATACTTACATTGTGGTTTAACCCGATATTGACTGTAATTATGGTACTTTATTACTTTGGCTTTAGCGTAATTTTTTTTATCTTCGGTTAATTGAATATCGACGGTCTCGTCCGGCAAGGCTGATTTAATAAAGATTGTTTTACCTTTATGATTTGCTACCCCTTGTCCAAAGGCATCTAATTTTGTAACTGTAACTGTCAGTTTTTGAGAGGCTAGTTTTTTTTTCGGAGGAGTATAAAAATTGACCATATTAATAAATCGATATTATGTTAACCGTTTCAATAACTCTGTTTTAACATGCAAGGGGACTAAATTGGATATATCACCACCATGGTAAGCAACGTCTTTAACGATGGTAGATGAAATAAATCCCATTGCAATTGAAGGCATTAAAAAGATGGTGTCTAAATCTGGTTTTAATGCTCGATTCATTTCTGCAAGTTGTCTTTCATATTCAAAATCAAGAGTTGTTCTCACACCTCTAACAATAACTGTTGCTCCGTGTTTCTGGGCAAAGTCAGCCATAAGATTATCAAAGCCAATCACTTCAACATTCAGTAAATGTTCCACTGGTGTTGAGGCTAAGTTAACTCTTTCTTCTAAAGTAAATAGCGTTTTTTTATTAGGGCTTTCCGCTATTGCGACAATCAAACGAGGAAAAAGTTGGGATGCACGGGTAATCAGATCAATGTGACCATTAGTAATTGGATCGAATGTTCCCGGAAAAATAGCCGTGAGATTTTTACTTTTCATTTATCTTATCCATTAGCGAATAGGAGAATATCATACCTAATTTTGACTTGGATTGTTAGTTTAACCGTACAAAATCTTCGTTTTTTATGTTCAAAAACCCCGTTCCTCAACTTTTTTTATTATCATAAATCTATTTGAGGTATGGTTAAACTTGTTGAATTTTTATTATTGATGAAGTTATTTATTTTTCATCAATAATAAAAAGAGAAATTTATCAGCTTATAAAAAACTGATAGGTAATTTGGTGATGGTAAGTTTGTCCCGGTTCTAAGAAGCAGCTTGGTTGTGGCCATGTTAGATGATGAGGGCTATCGGGTAAAAACTGAGCTTCTAATGCTACTCCTGCAAAATTAGCATATTTACCATTGTGACGATTTGGTGTGTTGGCTAAAAAGTTACCAGTATAGACTTGTAGGGCAGGATAAGACGTTGTTACGTCCATTGTCACTTTTTTGTCTGATGATACAAGTTGAGCTGCAACTGGTTTTGATTTATCTAATAAGTAAGCGTGGTCATAACCGCCTGTGATTTTTCGTGCTGGGCTAGTTAGCAAATTATCGGATAGAACTCGTAACTGTCTTAAATCCATATCGTCTTGAGTAACATCAAGCAAATCATTGCATGGAATACCATTGGCATCGACAGGTAAGTAATAGTTAGCATTTACTTTTAAACTGTGTGCAAGTATATCATTAGTTTCACCATCTAAATTAAAATAGGCATGGTTAGTTAAGTTAACTGGCGTACATTTGGTTGTGCTCGCATTATATTCGACGATGACTTGATTATCGTCAGTTAATGTATAACTAGCGGTAACTTTAAGTTCGCCAGGAAAGCCTTGGTCACCATCTGGAGAAATTAATCCAAATGTAACTTGTTGTTCCGATTGTGATTCAATTTTCCATATTTTTTTATCAAAGCCTGATTTGCCACCATGTAACTGATTAACGCCTTGATTGGCAATAAGCTGATAATGTTTTCCTGCTATATCTATTTCAGCATTTGCAATGCGATTGGCATATCGTCCAACAGTAGCACCTAAATATGCATCTTGTTGTTCGTATTGTTCGAATGATTGGCAACCAAGTATTAGTTCTCGGTTTTTTCCTTCAACTTGCATGGTACAAGAAAGCCAAGTTGCGCCCCAATTGGACAATTTAATTTTCATGCCTTGGCTATTTTTAAGGGTGATAATTTGTTTTACAGACATAATTTATGAGCCCCTTCACTTGGCTGACAGATATAAAAATCTTCCTTAATATTAAATTTCTTATGATAGTTTTGGTTAACCACATCTTTTACCTCATCAACTTTGTTCTTAGGAACTAAGGCAACAACACAACCACCAAAACCACCACCAGTCATCCGTACCCCACCTTCATTTCCAATAACGTCTTGTATAATTTTAACCAGGTAGTCTATTGCAGTTACTGTGATTTCAAAATCATCGCGCATCGAATTGTGGCTTTCAGCCATTAATTTTGAGAGTAATGGATAATCTTCATTAGCAAGCGCATAAGCGGCTTTAAGTGTACGTTCATTTTCGGTAATGACATGATGAGCACGTTTAAATACTAGCGGATCGAGTGAGGATTTGATCTGTAGTAAATCAACCAATGATGCATCACGAAGGGCATTTACACCTAGCGCTTTGGCTGCGGCTTCGCATTGCTTACGACGAGTATTATATTCGCTATCAACTAATCCACGTTTAATGTTGGAATTAATGATTACAACTGCTAGATCTTTGGGGATAGAAATAGGTAATGCTTCTAATGATCGGCAATCAATTAATAAAGCATGTTGTGCTTGGCCAAGCGCGGATATTAATTGATCCATTATGCCACAGTTGCACCCAACATATTTGTTTTCTGCCTCTTGACCGATTAAGGCTATTTTTTTGCCATCAAAAGGTAGATCGTAAAGCACCTGAAACATTTTACCAATTGCAACTTCAAGTGAAGCGGATGAACTTAATCCTGCACCTTGTGGCACGTTACCACTGATAGCTAAATCAACACCTCTAATATCTTCTGAATATTTTACGATATATTGAATTACACCTCGGACATAATTCGCCCATTGGTAATTTGGATGTTTTTCAATTGAAGGATTAAGTAAAAATTGATCCTGTTCATTATTATAATCAACCGCTATTACCCTAACTAAGTTGTCAGAACGTTTGTGACAGCTAATTACAGTTTCATAATTGATGGCACAAGGTAATACAAAACCATCATTGTAATCTGTGTGCTCGCCTATCAAGTTTACTCTGCCCGGTGCTTGTACAATGGTATCGGGTTTATAACCAAATTGATCCTCAAATGCTTGCGCGGTTTTATTGATTAATGCTTTCATTTATTTATCCTTCTTATCTTTATAATGCACATCACTAACGTTGCGCAGTCTTTCGGCTGCTTGCTCTGGCGTTAAATCTCTTTGCACTTCAGCTAACATTTCATAACCTACCATGAATTTTTTTACGGTAGCTGAACGTAATAGCGGAGGATAAAAATGGGCGTGTACTTGCCAATAATCAGTATTTCCTTCCACAAACGGTGCACCATGCCATCCCATAGAGTAGGGGAAAGAGCAATTGAATAAATTATCATAATGACAGGTCAGTTTTTTTAATGCTAAGGCCAAATCTTTTTGCTCAGATTGGTTAAGCATTGTTAATCTAGCAATATGTTTCTTTGGCAATAGTAGGGTTTCAAATGGCCATATAGCCCAAAAAGGAACGACTGCTAACCAATGTTCTGTTTCTACCACAATGCGTTCTTTATTGGTCAACTCTTTTTCTACATAGTCTACTAATAAATTTCGTCCATTTTTTTGAAAATAGTTGCGCATATTGAGATCTTCTCGCGCTATTTCATTAGGGATAAAACTATTAGCCCAAACTTGTCCGTGCGGATGAGGGTTTGAACAGCCCATTGCTGCCCCTTTGTTTTCAAAAACTTGTACCCAAGGGTACTTTTTTCCTAGCTCTTGTTGCTGGGTGATCCAAGTTTTTATCACCGTTTCAATTGCAGGTAAATCAAGTTCAGGTAGAGTTTTACTGTGATCTGGTGAAAAACAGATAACTCGGCTTGTTCCTCTGGCACTTTGGATTTGAAATAGAGGATCGTTACTATCGGGTGAATTAGGCGTATCTTCCATTAATGCAGCAAAATCATTCGTGAAAACGTACGTTCCAGTGTAGTTAGGATTTATATCGCCAGTGACACGTTTATTGCCCGGACATAAATAACAATTAGGATCATAATGGGGTTTCTGTTCTTCATTTAAGGTTTCTTGTTGACCTTGCCAAGGGCGTTTTGCTCTGTGGGGCGAAACTAACACCCATTGTGCGGTCAATGGGTTATATCGGCGATGAGGATGATCAACTGGGTTAAAAATATCCATATTTGCCTCTTTAATTATAGTTTTACTGCGATTTTGGTGTAAACATTACTTTAATCAGGATAACCTTGCGGATTCTTTGATTGCCAATTCCATGAATCTTTTACCATATCATCAAGGGTTAACTTTGTTTTCCAACCTAATTGTTGTTCAGCTTTTTTAGCGTCAGCCCAAAATGCAGGTAGATCACCGGCTCGCCTTGGTGCGAAATGCCAATTAAGTGATTTTCCTGATGCCTTTTCAAAGGCTTTAATCACTTGCAGTACACTGAAGCCTACACCAGAACCTAAATTATAGATATGAACTCCAGCTTTATTTCTATCAGTTTTAAGTGCTGCAATATGACCATCTGCTAAATCCACAACGTGAATAAAGTCACGCACACATGTGCCATCAACTGTTGGGTAATCATTACCAAATACAGATAGCGATTCTCGTTTACCTATCGCAACTTGGGTAATGAAAGGCATCAGATTATTGGGCACGCCAAGCGGATCTTCTCCCATTAAACCGCTAGGATGAGCACCTACAGGATTGAAATATCGCAGTAAAGTTAAGGACCAATCAGGTTCAGCAATAGCTAAATCCATCATACATTGTTCAACCATAAGCTTACTTTTTCCATACGGACTAGTTGGTAAACCTTGTGGTAATGTTTCGACGTAAGGCACTGGCGCTAGCTCACCATATACGGTAGCTGAAGAACTAAAGACTAATTGTTTAACGCCAGCATCACGCATTGCTTTCATTAAAACAATACTGCCATAAACATTATTTTCATAGTATTCAAGTGGTTTATATACTGATTCACCAACGGCTTTCAATCCTGCAAAATGAATAACAGCTTTAATATCGTGTTCTTTAAAAATTCTTGCAAGCAAATTTCCATCACAAACATCACCATGATAGAAATCGACTGATTTTCCTGTGATGGTTTTTATTCTTTCTAATACTGAGGCTTTACTATTAAATAAATTATCAATAATAATAGGAGTATAGCCAGCAAGAATTAATTGAACACAAGTGTGACTGCCTATATACCCACAACCACCTGTTACTAATATTTTCATTTTGATACCTTAATTTTTTGAATTGTTATTATTTAACTATTCTTCATTTCCAACGTTGCTTTTCTTTTTGAAAAGATCCAAAGGTCCACGTCCTGATAAGGTGAAAGCAGAAATAAGTGTAAAACTTAATGCTATTAAGCCAAGCACTAAATATGCCCCTTCAAATCCAATTTTAACATACATTAAACCAGCAAAGGTGGACATAAACATTATAGATAATTGTTTTGCAAAACAAAAAGCAATTAAGTAAACAGTTGCTGATAATCGAATTGGGAAATGTTTTGTAATATATTTAAATGCACCAACTAACAATAAAGGTGCTTCGAACATATGTAAGGTTTTTAAAATAATAACTTCAACTGCGCTACTAGCAAATGCTGAACCTGTAATACGAATTGACATAATTGCACCAGCAACGAGTAAAGTATTTTTACTTCCGATTTTCATGACAATAATTGGAGCAAAAAACATTACAGTCGCATTTAAAAATTCACCCAGTGTTGTGACGTAGCCAAATGCTTCACGACCAACTTGTTCACTTGAGAAAAATGAGGTGAAGAAGTTAGCAAATTGCTGATCAAATACATCATAAGTACAAGCCACACCAATAATGTAGAGCATAAAATACCAAGTTTTAGGCATTTTAAGTAAATTAACCGCAAGTTTTAAATTAAATGGTTCAGGTTTATTTAGTCCCATTTGGTCGACAACATCTGTGGTTGCTGTTTTAGCTGGATCAGCTATTTTGACTAAAATAAGTAACACTAAGGCAAAGCCAGAACATAACCAAAAAACAGCATTAATATCCTTAGAAATCATGATTCCAACAAATGAAGCACAAATCGCCCAGCCGAAGCAACCAAACATACGGCAACGACCAAATTCAAATCCACTGCGTCTACTGATTTTTTCAACCAATGCTTCTATTGCCGGAGCACCACCACTAAAGACCATACCAAGATATAAGCCGCCTGCAGTAGCCCCTAGAGTAACATTTAGTTTAAGTAAAGGACCTAATATAAATATAAAGAATGGTCCAAATAAAACTAAAAGGAAGGTGATAATCCAAAGAAGGTGTTTTCTTAAACCTAACTTATCGGATATCAACCCAAATAACGGCTGAAAGAATAGTGCAAATAATGAGATAAATGAGAAAACATATCCAGTATCCGCTTGATCTAAACCTATCATTTTTAACCAAACTGGGAAAAATGGAAAGTAAGCTCCCATAATGAAAAAATAAAGAAAAAAGTAGAGGCTAAATACCCAATAATTTTTGTTATGCATTGCAGATTTAATTTTCTGATTCATAGTGAATTTCCTTTGCTAAGCTTTAAATGATTACCTAATCATTCAGAAATCGTTTATGTAAGAAATAAACTAAAAGCTATAAATTGCTCAGGATAATAACATTAAAAAAATGCAAAAAAAGTGATCTAGTTAACATTTTGTGAAATCGATTACATTTTTATTAAATTATTTTGGGTAAGTTAAATAACATCCAAATAAGTTATATCAAAATTCAATATGTGCCTAATTGAAATAGTAATTCATAGTATTTTAAATAAGTTTTAGGTAATGAATTTTATACAATTAATAGATACTTATGAAAATTATTATCTATTTTGTGGTATCGATTACATTTTGAGACGAAATTAAAATAACAATTTTAAATGTGTCTGATATTTATAGATTGCCTAATGATTTTAAACTTAAAGTCATATCGGCAATCTAATCTGAATTTTATTGAAACTCTTTTAGCCTATTTTCAAAATGTTGCCATAGGTAGAATCCATCACTGTTTTGTTCTGCATTAAGCAACTTAAGTTGATAATGTTGTGGTGGATTATTAATATCAATAGCTTCACCAGTATATAGCTGATCAAAACTTTGGTAGACATATTCAGTTTTGAAGAAGTATTCACCGGATGGTAGATGGCGGTAACGTTGAAATATAACCATTCCGCCAATTGGTGTATTTTCAAATTGATTAGGCAGTTGATATTCAGCAAAATCCAAAGCACCGAGCAGTGCAGCAATAGTACTATCATGACCAACCAATAAATTGACTTTATGAGATTGACTGTGTATTAAATCATCTATCTTATTGATTAATAATTTACTAATACTTCGTGCAATCGTTTTAGAGTGAAAAACTAAGTTAATATAGTGGTTACGAATTTGTATTATTTGTTGCCATTGTTCTTGGCTGGTTATTCTTCCCCAAGCAATTTGTTCTTTAGGAAATGCAGAGTAATACTGTAATAAAAAAGCATCAACGGCACAAATTCCAATTGCTAATGGTCCATGTAATTCGGGTTCTTCATTTTTCACAAAATGAAGCTCATAAGGAATATCAGCAAAATCACATTTAAGTTCAGAATATAATTGCGAATTTTTATAATCTAATATATCCGACACGATTTGATAAGCCGGCGCTAAATTTTTGAAAATTGATGCTGCTTTGTCTGCATCATTAATATCTTTTAAGACTTTTTGTTTAATTTCTGGGGTGTCATCTTGTACACTTGGATCAAAAATAGGATCCATTTTTTCGATGGTATATTTGTGATGAACAGGTATGTCATAACCAGCATAAGCACCGCCAACTAAGAATTGAGCCGTAGATACTGTTCTTTGAAGGCTATTTGCATAAACATATATATCAGGATTCTCTGGTGAGAGCTTAATATTTCGTTGCTCTAGCCATTGTGATAGATAATGTCCAAAAAACGTTTCTAAAACGGCCCCTCGTGTTGTTAGATAACCATAAGTATGATCCCAAATTGGCCATTTAAAAGGGCTTGATTTTTCTAAGAACGCTATCGTGTTTTCTAATGGAGTACGTATGCCATGGCGACTTAGTATAACGACTTTGTCTAACTGATATTGAGTGTTGTTCATTTAGTTATCCATCCTTGTTCATGCAAATAAGTTAAAATGAAATCTCTTTGCCCTTTGATAATTGTTTCAGCAATTTTATCACTCCAACCACTTGCTTTTTGATTTGTCTGTCGATGACTATAGTATTCACTCATTTGAGTATCGTATTTTGCTAATAGTTGATCATCTATTGGTTGATAGTTATTTTCAAAAAACACTAATTCTTTCGGTAATCTTGGTTTTATTTCTGGATTTTGATCAGGATGACCGATACAAAGCCCAAATAAAGGAAGGACATATTTAGGTAATGCTAGTAATTCGGTAACTTTCGAAATATTATTGCGTAATCCACCAATGAAAACTGTCCCTAAACCTAATGACTGTGCTGCAATAACGGCGTTTTGCGCCATAAGTGCCGTATCGATACAGCCAACTAAAAGCTGCTCAGCTTTTTCAAGTGGAATAGTTGAATCAATTTGAAAGTGGCGATTAAAATCGGCACAGAATACCCAAAATTCAGAAGCTTGATTAATATAACTTTGCTCTCCTGAATAATGTGCTAGCTTTGAACGATTATCGCTGTCTGTAATTCGGATAATTGTGGTGCATTGTAGAAAATTAGAGCTCGGAGCCGATTGTGCCGCTTGAAAAATTGATTCCAACTGTTCATTAGTCAGTGGTGTTGATTTGTAAGACCGAATTGAGCGGCGCTGACAAATTAAATCGATTGTTTCATTTTGCATATTGGCTCCTAGGCACCATTATTTTTTTATAAATTGCAAATCCCAAACACCATGCCCTAGATTTTGCCCACGTTTTTCAAATTTGGTAATAGGTCTGTCATCAGGTCTCGGGATATAGTCATTTGTTGTAGATAAATTTTTAAACCCATCAGCTTGACTTAATACTTCAAGCATATGCTCAGCATAATGTTGCCAGTCAGTAGCTAAATGTAATACACCATTAACTTTTAATTTTTCATGAATTAATTTAACAAATTCAGGTTGAATAATTCTGCGTTTATTGTGCCTTGCTTTATGCCAAGGGTCAGGGAAGAAAATTTGAACTTTATCTAATGATTCATTAGGTATCATATTTTCTAATACTTCAACTGCATCATGACACATTACTTTTAAATTGGTTAATTTATTTTCTTCGATTGCCATTAAGCAAGCGCCTACGCCAGGTCGATGGACTTCAATACCTATAAAATTTTTGTCTGGCGAGGATTTTGCCATCTCAATCAATGATGCACCCATACCGAAACCGATTTCTAGAAGCAGCGGTTTGTCATTTTCGAAAGTGATTTGTGAGTGTGCATTATATTCAATGCCATATATAGGCCATAAATGAGTTAAAGCCTGTTGCTGCCCTTTAGTTAAGCGGCCTTGTCTCAATACAAAACTACGTATTGTTCGTTTAGATTCTGTCTCTTGATTATTCGTTTTTAATTGTTCACTCATTGTGTGTCTGCTGTTAGTATTAAATGATTTATCAAGGTAATTATTCACCTTTGTGGTACAGTATTTTAACCGATTTTTAATCTACTTCAAAAAAACATCATATTAACTTATATTTCTATATATTATTGTGATAGATATAAAATATTTGTAATAATTTTTTATAATCTAGTTGAGGATGATCTGTAAATGATTATATAATTATCACTCCGATTTAACCGATTACGTTTTATGTAATCATGATTACATGCTTGAGGATTTCTCGTGCCTGATATGAAGCTTTTTGCTGGTAACGCCACACCCGAACTAGCAAAACGTATAGCTAATCGTCTTTATACTTCTCTTGGTGATATTATTGTTAGCCGTTTTAGTGATGGTGAAGTCAATGTCCAAATTAATGAAAATGTCCGTGGTGAAGATGTTTTTATTATCCAATCAACTTGTGCGCCTACAAATGACAATTTAATGGAATTATTAGTGATGATTGATGCGATGCGTCGAGCATCTGCCGGTCGTATTACTGCTGTTATTCCTTATTTTGGTTATGCAAGACAAGATCGTCGAGTGCGTTCAGCCCGTGTACCTATTACAGCTAAAGTTGTTGCAGACTTTTTATCAACTGTTGGTGTAGATAGGGTTTTAACGGTTGATCTTCATGCTGAACAAATTCAAGGCTTTTTTGATGTACCTGTTGATAACGTATTTGGTAGCCCTGTAATTTTAGAAGATATGTTACAACGTGATTTTGAACGCCCAATCGTGGTATCACCAGATATTGGTGGTGTTGTTCGTGCACGTGCAATTGCAAAACTTTTAAATGATACTGACATGGCCATTATTGATAAACGTCGTCAACGTGCAAATGAAGCAGAAGTGATGAATATTATTGGTGATGTAGCCGACAGAGATTGTATTTTAGTTGATGATATGATTGATACTGCCGGAACACTTTGTAAAGCGGCTGATGCATTGAAAGCTCGTGGTGCAAAACGTGTTTTCGCTTATGCAACTCACCCTATTTTCTCAGGAAAAGCGGTAACTAACATTAAAGATTCTGCCATTGATGAAATTGTAGTTTGTGACACAATTCCATTAACAGCAGAAGTGAAAGCATTGAAAAATGTACGCCAACTTACATTATCAGGTATGCTTGCTGAAGCAATTCGACGTATTAGTAACGAAGAATCAATTTCAGCAATGTTCCATCAATAATCTTTTTTTCTGAATTAGATAAATGCCCCTTCTAGGGGCTTTTTTGCTAATAATAATTGACGACAGACTATTATGACAACAATTAAACTTATTGTAGGTTTAGCTAATCCAGGTAACGAATATGCTGCAACTCGCCATAATGCAGGAGCTTGGTATGTAGATCTTCTTGCTGAACGTTATAACCAACCGCTAAAAATTGATCCTAAATTTTTTGGATATAGCTCACGGATTAATATTCATGGTCATGATGTCCGTTTGTTAGTACCAACTACCTTTATGAATTTAAGTGGTAAAGCTGTTCAAGCAATGGCTTCTTTTTATCAAATTCAGCCCGATGAGATATTAGTTGCTCATGATGAGTTAGATCTTAATCCAGGTATTGCTAAATTAAAATTTGGTGGTAGTCATGGCGGTCATAATGGATTGAAAGATATTGCAAATAAACTTGGCAATAATTTGAATTTTTATCGGTTAAGAATTGGTATTGGACACCCTGGTGATAAGAATAAAGTCGTTGGTTATGTATTAAATAAACCATCTAAACCAGAACAAGATTTAATTGATAAAGCAATCGATGAATCAGTATATTGCACAGATATCTTACTGAAAGATGGAGTAGAAAGTGCAATGAATCGTTTGCATTCATTCAAAGCTTAAATTTGCTAAGATTAATATTTTCTGTATTCAACTAAATTAAAAAAAATCCACCTGATTAACAGGTGGATGACAAATCACGTATTCATTCCAGACTAAGAAAATAAGTGAGTAACGTTACCACCTTTTTCAGCAATTTTCTTCATAACTTCTTTAATCAACCATGTATTCATTGCTGCTGTATCGTCTGTACTACCGGTATAATTAAGTTCAGTTGCTAATTTTTTACGTGCATCTAAACTGTTATCAATACCTAATAATTTCAATAAATCAACAATTGATGTCTTCCAGTTAAGTTTTTCAGGAAATTTTTTAGCTAAATTATCTAAAATTGACATCACATCGATTTCAGAAATTGGGTTTTTATTTTCTGATGTATTTTGTTGATTTTGTTCAGTATTACTATTTGTGTTGTTACTTGATGTGTTGCCTTTAACGGTGTCAGTGATTTTATCAACTTGCTCTTTCACTGCATCTTTTGCATGACCTACAGCGGCTTGTGCGCTTGGAAATATTTTAGAAAAAATATTATTTAAGATACCCATTTTACACCCCTTATGTTTAAACTGCTTATTAAAAAACTGCTTAACGATATAGATGTAGAAAATATCCCCTAAAGTATAGCTGTTAAATATAAATTGTGTCAAAGCAACAATGAACCAATAGCATTTTTTGTAATAATACTATTAGGGTTTTAGAAATATATTTTTATTCAATAGCTCATATTTTCAAATTAATTAAAGCTATCGACAATCAAAAAACTTATTATACCAATTTGAGAAAGTATTGTGATATACATCACAAATTCAATAAATAACTCAATACAGCGACTAAAAATAATAGTAGTATTTGGTTCACCAATTATTGGTTATATTTTATTTGAATAAATAATTGGATAGACAGTAAAATTTCTTTCTTTAATATGATGTTTTTTAAGCAGTGCTTATTCGGCTATCTTTTTGGTGTTGCTTTAAATAAAAAATATCGATAATAAATATTTAAAATCATGATTTTAAATAAAGACATTCTAACTATATAAGAACAATAGCGTGTATATCACGCTATTTTTATGTTCAAATTAAAAAAGCCCAATATTATGGGCTTTTCTAGTCAAAGGCGATTAGTCTTTATTCAAAAAATGCACGTCTAATCGCATATTCAACGCCGCGAATTTCTGCCAAACCTCTTAAGCGTCCTATTGCAGAATAACCTGGATTGGTTTTCTTTTTAAGATCGTCAAGCATTTGGTGACCATGATCAGGACGAACTGGTATTAAACGTTTGATTCCAGCTTTTTTACGTCGTTCTTCTTCAGCAATAAGCACTTTAATTACGCCATACATATCAACATCACCTGCTAAGTGATCACCTTCGTGGAAAGATAATGGATTATCTTCACGAACTGTTGCGCGCAAATGAATAAAGTGAACTCTATCAGCAAATTTTTCAGCCATTGTAACTAAATCATTATCGCTACGAACGCCATAAGAACCAGTACAGAAGCAGAATCCGTTATGAATGCTATCAACTGTTTCTTTTATCCACTGCATATCTTCAATAGTTGAAACAATGCGTGGTAAACCTAAAATAGGTCTAGGAGGATCATCAGGATGAACGGTCAGAACAACGCCAACTTCTTCGGCAACTGGAACGATAGCTTTCAAGAAATAAGCATAATTCTCACGTAATTTAGCTTTATCAATACCGTCATATGTTGCAAGATGCGCTCGAAATTGATCTAGTGAGTAACCTTCTTCGGCACCTGGTAACCCAGCAATAATATTTCCAACAAGTTTATCTTTATCGGTTTGCGTCATATTTTCAAAATATTTTTTTGCTGAAATCTGATCTTCCTGTGAATAATCTTTTTCGGCATTAGGTCGTTTTAAAATATGAATATCAAATGCAGCAAAAGCAATTTGATCGAAACGTAGAGCTCTTGAACCGTCTGATAATTCATAACCTAGATCGGTGCGAGTCCAGTCTAATACTGGCATAAAATTGTAACAAACAGTATCAATACCACAAGCGGCTAAATTACGAATTGATTGTTGATAATTGGCAATATGTTGTTCAACGTTGCCAGAATGGGTTTTAATTTCTTCGTGAACAGGAATACTTTCAACAACTGACCAAGTTAGACCTTTGTCTTCAATCATTTTTTTTCGTTTTTTAATTTCGTCGATTGTCCAGATTTCACCATTGGGAATATGATGTAAAGCTGTAACAATTCCTGTTGCCCCTGATTGTCTAATATCGTCCAATGATACAGGGTCGTTAGGTCCAAACCAACGCATTGTTTGTTCCATTTAAATTCTCCTCAAAGATACTTCATTTACAAAATTATTCTAAAATGAAGATCCATAAACAATGCATATTTGTTTCTATTGGTTAACGATAGTGACCGGTATAGAGTCAAATAAATAACCATCAAAATTTGGATCTTCACTGTCAGAAACAGTCATTAATGTTTGTTTAACATTTTCTAAGTGCTGCCACATAGCATGGCGTGCAGCCATTGCATCTTTCAACTGTAATGCCTGTAGAATTTTTTCATGATCATATAACCATTTTTTTCGATAACTATGATCGGTTATTCTACTTTGTAGTTGGTCCCACATTTTACTTGATGAACGTTTTGTCCATAGATCTTCTAATAACCGCTCAAGTATTGAGTTCTTTGTGGCTCGAGCTATTGCAATATGAAACATTTCATCAGCACTATAGTCATCAAGTACATCTTGTTCTAAAATTTGACGTTCTTGTTCTAATATAGCTCTTAACTCTACAATATCAGCTTTTACAATTTGTGAGGCAGCAAAAGCGGCAATATTACTTTCAATTAATTGTCTCGCTTGTAATAATTCAAAAGGACCAAAATCCTCTTCTTCTATTTCCCTGTCTTTTTCAGACAAGAACTCGCTTGGTAAACTAATTACATAAACACCAGAGCCTTTTTTTACTTCAACTAATTTTTCAAGCTCTAACATAATTAATGCTTCTCGAACTACCGTTCTGCTAACATCAAAGGTCTCAGCAATATCTCTTTCTGGTGGTAGACGGTCACCAATTTTAAAAGTTCCACTTTTTAATAACAATTTTAACTCATTACCAATTTCTTGATAGAGTCGTTTGCCTCTTGGCATAATCTATAATCCTCAGAATACTATTAAGTTTATCGAAGATGATTATACGCTAATTATTAAACTCCTCTAAGTTAATAATAAAAGAAATCCATTACATCTTTAAATTGGTTTACCAATATTGTCGGCCATTATAAAGATTTTAGCAAACATCCCTATAAAATAAACCAAAAAATGTGACGTGAATCACAAAAATTGAAAAATAAAGATGAAAATTTTGTCAACAAATGAAAATATGTCTAACCAATAAATATTGCAGTTAGTTAATTACGGTGTATAAAATGTTGAATTTATTAGAAATACCACAATCAATCAAAAATAAACCTTTATACAATAGGGAGAAAATGACCGCTCGTATTGTACATATAGGTTTTGGTGCATTTCACAGAGCACATCAGGCACTATTTACTGATCGTTTATTGAATAAAGGTAATAGTGATTGGGCTATCTGTGAGGTAAATATTGTTGGTGGTGAAGAGTTAATCAATGATATTAGAAAACAAGATCATCTATATACAGTGCTTGAAAAAGGCGCGACATCTAAACAAGCCTATATTATTGGAAGTGTAAAAGAATCATTACTAGCACCAACAGACGGTATTGAAACAATTTTAGAAAAAATGGCTGATCCTATTGTCGAAATTGTTTCATTAACGGTAACTGAAAAAGGTTACTGTATGTTGCCTGGTGGGACTGGTTTGGATTTGAATAATGAATTAATCAAAGCAGATTTAGCTTCTCCAAGTAAACCTATGTCAGCACCAGGTGTTATTGTTGAAGCTTTATATAGAAGAATGCAAAGAGGATTGAAATCATTTACGGCCTTATCATGCGATAACATGCCAGAAAATGGTTTAGTTTTGAGGAAAGCTATTTTAGATTTAGCAAATGCTCGCGATCCAGAGCTTGCTAAATGGATTGAAAGTAATACAACTTTCCCTTGTACAATGGTTGACCGTATTGTTCCTGCTGCAACATCTGAAACCTTAGAAGAAATTCAAGATGTATTAGGTGGAATGTATGATCCGTGTGGTATTGCTTGTGAGCCATTTATTCAATGGGTTATTGAAGATAATTTTGTCACTTCACGACCTAATTGGAACGAAGCTGGTGCTGAATTTGTTGATAATGTAGTGCCATATGAAGAAATGAAACTTCGAATGCTAAATGGTAGCCATTCATTTTTAGCCTATTTAGGTTATTTAGCTGGTTATGAGCACATTAATGATTGTATGAATGACGAAAATTATAAAAAAGCGACTTTATCGTTAATGATGCAACAGCAAGCACCAACCTTAAATGTTCCACCGCATGTTAATTTACAACAATATGCTGAAAAACTTATTGAAAGATTTAGTAACCCATCCCTAAAACATAGAACATGGCAAATCGCTATGGATGGTACACAAAAACTACCGCAACGCATACTTGATTCTATCCGTTGGCATATTAAACATAATTCTGATTTTTCATTACTAGCTTTAGGGGTAGCTGGTTGGATGCGATATGTTGGTGGTATTGATGACCATAAACAAGTAATCGATATTCGCGATCCAATGGTTGATGAGTTGAAAAAACTTGTTGCTGAGAGTGATGATGGGGTAGAAAGAGTTAACTCGTTATTAAGTTTAGAAGCTGTTTTTGGATCAGATTTACCAGCCAATTCATTATTCAGAGAAAAAATAGCAGAGCATTATCTTTCTTTAATGAAAAAAGGTGCCAAACAGACTATTAAGGATTTAGCTTTATAAATTGGAAAGAAAAACAATGAAAAAATTCTTAGATGATAACTTTTTGTTACAAACTGATGCGGCACAAAAGCTTTATTTTGATTACGCTGAAGATCAACCTATATACGATTATCATTGCCATTTACCACCAAAAGATATCGCTGAAAATAAAAATTTCCGTAATTTAGCTGAAATTTGGTTAGCTGGTGATCATTACAAATGGCGAGTGTTACGGACAGCTGGAATTGATGAAAAATATATCACAGGTGATGCATCTGACTATGAAAAATATCTTACTTGGGCAAAAGTTGTTCCTTTAACGCTTGGAAACCCGATTTACCATTGGACTCATCTAGAGTTAAAAAGACCATTTGGTATAAAAAATATTCTTCTTAACGAAAAAACAGCTGACAAAATTTGGTCTGAGGCTAATGATAAATTAGCGACTGCTGAATTTTCAACCAGAGGTATTTTGACACAAATGAATGTCAAAGCAGTAGGAACAACTGATGACCCTATTGATTCACTTGAATATCACAAACAAATCGCTTTAGATGCTTCATTTAATACTAAAGTAAGACCAAGTTGGCGACCAGACAGAGTTTTTAAAATAGAACTAACAGGCTTTGTTGATTATATTGTTGAATTAGGAAAAGTAACTGATATTGAAATTAATAGTTTTGAAAAATTACTTTGTGCGTTAACCAAACGATTAGATCATTTTGAACAACATGGTTGTGAAGCTGCAGATCATGGCATCGAAATTCTCCGTTATGCTGATATTCCTTCGGAAAAACAGCTTGATCAAATAATAGTAAAACGTCTTGCTAATCAGTCCCTTTCTGAACTGGAAATTGCACAATTTAGTACAGCAGTACTTGTTTGGTTAGGTAAGCAATATCATAAACGAAATTGGGTTATGCAATTACATTTAGGAGCTTTGCGTAATAATAATCAACGAATGTTTAAAATACTTGGTCCTGATGCTGGGTTTGACTCGATTGGCGATAGCCCCATTGCTGAACCACTTTCTTCATTATTAGGTATTTTGGACTTAACTGATGAACTGCCTAAAACTATTTTATATTGTCTAAACCCTCGTGATAATGAGGTCTTAGCGACTATGGCTGGTAACTTTCAAGGTTCAAATATTGCAGGAAAAATTCAATTTGGTTCAGGCTGGTGGTTCAATGACCAAAAAGATGGAATGGAACGTCAGATAATGCAACTTTCTCAAATGGGATTATTAAGTCAATTTGTCGGTATGTTAACTGATTCCCGTAGTTTTTTATCATTTACAAGACATGAATATTTTAGACGAATTCTTTGTAATATGGTGGGGAATTGGATGGAAAATGGAGAAATTCCTGAAGATTTTGACTTAGTTGGCAACATGATTAGAAATATTTGTTTTAACAATGCAAATCATTATTTTTCTAAATAACACGAATCAACAATAAATAAGATGAAGGAAATAAAATGAGAACAATTCCAAAATTTCGGTGGTACATGATTTTACTTGTCTGTGCTATTACAATAATCAATTATCTTGATCGAACGGCATTAGGAGTTGCCGCGCCGACAATTTTAGAAACCACAGGTATTACTAAAGAGCAATATTCTTGGATTGTTAGCGCATTCCAGTTAGCGTATACGATAGGTCAACCTATCATGGGCTTTTTTATTGATACTATAGGTCTAAGACTTGGGTTTGCTATCTGTGCGGTAATTTGGGGATTAGCAACCATGGGTCATGCATTGACAGGTACATGGCAAGGTTTAGCTTTCATGCGCGGTGTAATGGGCTTTAGTGAAGCATCAGCTATCCCAGCAGGAATAAAAACTGCCTCTATATGGTTCCCTGCAAAAGAAAGAGGGATCGCATCAGGTGTGTTTAATATGGGGACATCTTTTGGTGCTATGTTAGCTCCCCCTCTAATCGCTTGGTGTATTTTATTCCAAGGTTGGGAATTTGCTTTCGTTGTTTCTGGTTCGTTAGCATTAATTGCTGCTCTTGCTTGGTTTATTTTTTATCGTGACCCTAAAGATTCAAAAATATTGTCTCCTGAAGAAAGAGAATATATTGAAGCAGGTCAAGAAAAATATTTAGACAATGATAAAGAAAAAGTATCTTTAAAAACGATCCTTACTCAGCGTAATTTCTGGGGTATTGGTATTGCACGTTTTCTTGCAGATCCAGCTTGGGGGACAATCAATTTTTGGGTGCCAATTTTCTTCGTTGAAACATTACACTTTAGTTTAAAAGAAATTGCTATGTTTGTTTGGCTACCGTTTTTGATGGCTGATCTAGGCTGTTTAGCAAGTGGTTTTGTTGCGAAGTTTTTTAATGACCGTGGAATATCATTAATCAATTCAAGATTGATCACCTTTACCATCGGCGCTGTGTTAATGATGACCATTGGTTTTGTTAGTATTGTTGAAAACCCATACTTAGCGGTATTTTTAATCAGCCTTGGTGGTTTTTCACATCAATTGTTATCTACTGTTGCATCAACTTTAGGCGGCGATTTATTTAAGAAAAATCAGGTTGCTACAGCAGTTGGGATGGCCGGTGCTTGTGCTTGGACAGGTCAATTAATATTTAACCTTTTCATTGGTGCATTTGTAGGCATAATTGGTTTTGGTCCTTTCTTTATTGCATTAGCTTTCTTTGATGTAATCGGTGCAATTGTGCTTTGGACATTTATTCGCGAGAACCAAGTTAATCAAAGTACCACTAATTAATCATAACTAGATAACTAACAAATAATTAATAATAGCTAACATAGGTAGGATCAAAATTTTTGATTCTACCTATTTTTTTGAAATTGAATAATTATTTTAATTAGCCTTATTATTTATTTCATTTTTAATAGTTCAAATAATGTGTAAATATTATTTTTTTACACGACTTTTTTGAATAGATCAGGTAAATTATTGAGTATTGAGTTATTTATATTAAAAATAGATTTGTTTTAATTTTAGCAAGAACTAAGGATGAGCCTAATTCATGCGTGATAATGAGCCAAAAATGTTGACCAGCCTTTTGTCACAAGGGGCTCTATTATCCCAAATAAAAGAAAGGACATTAGCACTGAGTCAATTAACGAAGGTTATTGATGAATTGCTTCCAGCACCGTTGAATCAGCAATATAGAGTTGCAAATTATCGTCAAGGTATTCTTATTCTTGAGATCAGTTCTGCTAATTGGCTTACACGAATAAAATACGAACAAAGTAATTTGATTTCAGGTATACGTCAAAAAATCTTACCTTCGTTATCCTCTATTCAATATAAGATTAATCCCACTATTGCGACAAATAACTCACAATTAGTTAATTTTTCAAATAAGAATGCTAAAATTAATAATGTGATTACGATTCAAACAGCAATATATTTAAATGCTTTGGCAGAGCAAGCACCTGAAAAACTAAAAAAACAATTGATAAAACTTGCTAACCATGCAAAATAAGCTAAACAATATTTAGAAATAATAAATGAAAAGATACAGGAGTGAAATATGGATAAAAGTATGATGACCTATATTATCATCGGCCTAATAATTGGTTTTATTGTGGGTATAATTTTCATCAATTTTGTTTCTCAAAAAGGACGTAAATATGCCAAAGTTAAACGCGAATTGGAACAAGCCCAAGAAGAATTAGCATCTCAAAAACAGATGATGGTTAAACATTTTTCTCATAGTGCTGAAATATTGGATAATATGGCCAAAGATTTTCGTCGCTTATATCAACATATTGCTGAAACTTCTGGGCAATTTGTAACTTCTGATGATATGCCTATGATTGATTTAGAAGCTGTCAATAATGATATCAGTGTCAAAAATGAATTAACACTTGAAAAGCAGCCTAAAGACTATTCTGATAATCCTTCAGGATTATTCAAAAATGATGAAGTGAAATCTTAATTAATTTTCAACATTTCTTAGTTTTATTAGGCTATTTATGTTTTAAATATCAAATTTCTTAAATAAGAGAGTTTTATGATGAGTCATTCTTTACGAAAACCAAAAAAATTATTAAGTATAATTGCATTAAGTTTAGGTTTAAGTTTAGCTACATTATCTAATGCCAATGCGGCATTCCCATTTTTACCAACGGATAATAACCAACAACAACCATCGTTGGCACCAATGTTGGAAACCGTTTTACCTTCGGTAGTAAGTATTAAAGTTGAAGGTACTGCTCAAATGCAAAATAATATGCCGGAAGAATTTAGACGATTTTTCGGCTATCCGGATAGTCAATCTAGGCCTTTTTCGGGATTAGGTTCTGGTGTCATTATTGATGCTGAAAAAGGTTATATTGTTACCAATAATCATGTAATTGATAGTGCCGATAAAATTACGGTAGTAATAAATGACGGTCATGAATATCAAGCAAAACTAATTGGTAAAGATCCACAAAGTGATATTGCTTTATTAAAAGTGGATAATGCAAAAAAATTAACCTCAATCAAACTTGCTGACTCAGATAAAACGCGAGTTGGTGATTACGTTGTTGCGATTGGTAATCCATTCGGTATCGGTCAAACTGTTACTTCAGGTATCATTTCTGCGTTAGCTCGTAGTGGGTTAAGTATGGATGGCTTTGAAAATTTCATTCAAACTGACGCGTCAATTAACCAAGGTAATTCCGGTGGTGCTTTAGTTAACTTAAATGGTGAACTAGTTGGGATAAACACTGCTATTATTGCGCCAAGTGGGGGTAATGTAGGAATTGGTTTCGCTATACCTAGTAATATGGTTAGAAGTTTGACGTCTCAACTTATTGAGTATGGTGAAGTTAAACGAGGTGTTTTAGGTATAAAAGGTAATGAATTAACATCAGATATTGCTAAAGCTTTTGACCTTGAAGTACAAAAAGGTGCTTTTGTTAGTGAAGTTATAGATGATTCTGCTGCAAAAGAGGCAGGAATTAAATCTGGTGATGTCATCATTTCTATGGACGGTAAACCGGTTGATAGTTTTGCAGAGTTACGCGCAAAAATCGCGACAACTGGAGCTGGTCGTACAGTTAAATTAGGTTTGATTCGAGATGGCAAAGAGATTTCTGTTGAGGTTAAATTGAAAAACGGTGATGCATCCAGTACCGAAGCAAAATCTTTACATCCAGCACTTGAAGGTGCAACACTTGTTAATGGTGATATAAAAGGACAAAAAGGTGTATTAATTGAGAGTATTGTTAAAAACTCTCCTGCTTCACGTTTAAGTTTACAAGAAGGTGATCTTATCACAGGGGTCAATAAGTCTAGAGTTAATAGTATTTCTGAACTACGTAAAGTGATTGATAGCAATCCTTCTGCAATCGCTTTAAATATTGTCCGAGGAGATAGCCGTCTATATCTTATCTTACGCTAAGTAATTATATAGCTAAAAATCGTCGATGCTTTGCATCGACGAAAACTTCATTTTAACCATCAGTTAGATATGATAGAATCCTATCAACTATTCTCATCTTTATAATAATAATTATGCTTAAAAAGTTTCTTTGGCCAATATTAATTGGTGGTGTGTTAGCGATAGTATTACTCATTATTTTCCCTTCTTTAAGAAATGGAACACAATCAGATTTTTCCAGATCTATTTTTAATGAAGAACCTATGAGTTATTCTGACGCGGTTAAGATTGCTGCTCCAGCAGTAGTAAATATCTACAGTCGATCGATTAATTCTGTTCCAAAACAATCACAAGATGGCCCAATTACACCGCTAGGTTCTGGTGTAATTATGAGTGAGTATGGCTATATCATTACCAATTATCATGTTGTTGATGGAGCTGAACAAATTATTGTTGCCTTGCAAGATGGTCGAATTTTTGAAGCATTACCTGTAGGTTCCGATAAGTTGGTTGATATTGCAGTGCTTAAAATAGAGGCAACTAATATCCCGGTCATACCTATTAATTCTAAACGAGACCCCAAAATTGGTGATGTTGTTTTAGCTATTGGTAATCCATACAACATCGGTCAAACGATTACCCAAGGTATTATTAGTGCGACAGGGCGTGACGGATTAAGCCCATATCGTCGACAAAACTTTATTCAAACTGATGCATCAATTAATCATGGTAATTCAGGTGGAGCTTTAGTAAATACTAAAGGTGAGTTGGTAGGCATTAATACATTAACATTTGCTAAAAATCTAGGTAATGATGTTCCTGAAGGAATTGGTTTTGCCATCCCAACAGCATTAGCCGTTAAAATAATGGATAAATTAATTCAAGATGGGAAAGTAATTCGAGGTTATATTGGCATTGATGGGTTAGAATTCGCCCCAACGCAAAATCCTAGTGATTTACCGAAGGTATTAGGTATATTAGTTACCAATGCTGAAGGACCTTCATTACAGGCCGGCGTTGAAGCAAATGATATATTAATTATGGTTGATAATAAACCAGTAAAATCCATAGTAGAAACTATGGATCAAATTGCAGAGTTGAAACCAGGAACAATCGTCCCCATATTAGTTTTGCGAAATGGAGAAAAGATTGAACTTCAAGTAACTATCGGGCAATTACCGGTTTAGATTGGTCGATTATTACTTGATTATCTTTCATATAGGACGTATAATTCGCACCCTTATCATGTTATTTAACACTCGTATGGTGTATAGATTTTGCGATTAAGCCGTTTATATAGCGATACGAACAAACTTTAGAGGTTTATTATGAAAGAAGGTATCCATCCAGAATACACTGCAATTACAGCAACTTGTTCTTGTGGTAACACAATTAAAACTCATTCAACTATTGGTCATGATATTCATCTTGACGTATGTGGTGAATGTCACCCGTTTTATACTGGTAAACAACGTGATGTTGCAACTGGCGGACGTGTTGATAAATTCAAACAACGTTTTGCAATGGTTGGTGGTAAAAAATAGTTTTACTAAACTAACGTTGTCAAAAAGGCGCTTTAAGCGCCTTTTTTGTATCTATTATTTTATTTTAATTCAATCATTCGTCGATTAAATCCGGATCGATGCCTAAATCTCTCATCATTTTTTGTGCTTGTTGTGGAATTCCATCATCACGATCTTTCTGAAGATCTTCATCACAAGGGAGTGGTTGACCAGTATAAGCGTGTAAAAAGGCTTCACATAATAATTCACTATTCGTTGCATGACGTAAATTATTGACTTGTCGCCTTGTTCGCTCATCAGTTAATATTTTAAGTACTTTCAACGGAATTGAGACTGTAATTTTTTTTACTTGTTCACTTTTTTTACCATGTTCAGCATAAGGGCTGATATAATCGCCGTTCCATTCCATCATATTTTTCACCAAATCACATCACAAATAATGTGGGTAATTTTAGCGTTTTTTTTATTTAGCTGCAATCTATACACCAAGATAGTTAGACGTCTAGACATGTTGACGTCTTTTTTTATTGTGCTATTCTTATACAATTATTAGATATATAAAATGCTTGGTAGGAAGGTTGTTATGGCTAGTGATTCTAAAAATCTAAGACAAGGTACTAATTTTAGCCAAGGCACGATAGCTGTTCGTGGTGGAATTAATACAGATGATCAATTTGGTAGCGTAGTTCCTGTTATTACGCCTTCAACATGTTATCGTTATGAAGAGTTTGCAACACCGAGGAAGTTTGATTATGGTCGCAAATCCAATCCAAGTAGACGATTAGTCGAAGAAACCGTTGCTAAATTAGAAGGTGGGGCGGATGCTATTTTAACTAATTGCGGTATGTCTGCAATACATCTAATTAGCGTTGCCTTACTTAGTCCAAATGATGTTGTTGTTGCGCCTCATGACTGTTATGGCGGTAGTTATCGATTATTTAATAGCTTGAGTCAAAAAGGCTATTTTAAAACAAAATTTGTTGACCAATCTGATTCTGTTGCTTTGAAAGAAGCACTTAGCTTAAAACCTAAATTAGTCTTAATTGAATCACCAAGTAACCCTTTGTTACGAGTTGTCGATATAGAAGCGATCACTCGACAAGCTCATGAGGTTGGTGCTTTGGTTTTAGTCGATAACACTTTTATGACACCAATTTTACAAAAACCATTGGAGCTTGGTTCTGATATTGTTAGCCATTCTTGTACTAAGTTTTTAAATGGCCATTCAGATTTACTCGCTGGAATATTGGTGTTTAAAGATCAACAATTAGCAACGGATGTACTATGGTGGGCCAATAATATCGGAACATCTACTTCGTCATTTGATAGTTATTTGTTATTGCGTGGTTTAAGAACGCTAGCAGCAAGAGTTAAATTACAGCAAGAAAATGCGCAAAAAGTGGTAGAATTTTTAGAAAATCACCCTAAAATTGCAAAAGTTTTTCATCCATCATTACCTTCAAATCTTGGACATGATATTGCGAAAAGACAACAAAAAGGTTTTGGTTCACTGCTAAGTTTTGAATTAGCAGGTGATGCTAATGTTATGCCGAAATTTTTAAATGCTCTCAATATATTTACATTAGCCCAATCACTTGGTGGTGTGGAAAGTTTAATCTGTCATCCTGCAACTATGACTCATTCAGGAATTAGTGCTGAAGCACGTAAAACCGCAGGTATATCCGATCAATTATTACGTATTTCGGTTGGTCTTGAAGATATCAGTGATCTTCTTAATGATTTAGAACAAGCACTAGCTCAAATCTAAATTTTATCTGCTAATCAATAGGATTGAGAAATAATTGATTTTATCAATCCTATTTTCCTTTACTTTCATAATAATGCACTATTTTACTTTTTGACTAACTAAAGTGGTTAAATTAGTGTTTATATTTGCCTCAAAAACCCCGTTCCTCAACTCAAAAATTCAATATCACTCCATATCTATAAATCATCTAATTTACATTAAAACTGAATTATTATCAGGCTAATACAGTGATGTAGTTCATATTTGAAGTTATGACAAGAGATTAGGCAAACAATTATTTCCAGTATAGCTGTTTGTTTCAACAACTATCATGATGGGCTTTTTTAAAGCCCATCCCTGTTTTTAATCTTTAATACCATTATCTTTGATGACTTGCTGATACCAATAAAAACTATCTTTTTTAATTCGATTAAGTGTTTTTAAGTCATGATCATCTCGATCAACATAAACAAAGCCATAACGTTTTTTGAAACCTTGATGAGAACTTAGTAAATCAATTACTGACCATGGACAATATCCAAATAGTTCAACCCCATCTTCAATTGCATCATGACAAGCTAATATGTGCGATTTGATATAATCAATTCGATAATCATCATGTACTTTATTGTCAGCAGTTAATGTATCTGGAGTACCTAATCCATTTTCAGTAATAATTAATGGTAAATGATATTGACGATAATATTCATTTAATACTAGTCTTAACCCCATCGGGTCAATTTGTGCACCATAAGTAGATGCGGTTAAATTTGGGTTTTTCTCAATTTTGAAATAACCATATAGATCGAAATCAATATCTTTTTCTTTAGTGCCAAATGGATGAGCATCATCTTCCGGTAAATAGCTTGCGACTAATGTTCGATAATAATTTACGGCAATAAAATCAGGTTTAGCTTTTTTTAATATTTCGGCATCTTCTGGTTGTGTAATAGGGTAGATACCACAACGTTGCAAATAATGTTTGTAGTATCCCGGATAATCACCAAAACAGTACATATCTAGGGCATAATTAGTTTTAAAATTATCATTCATTTTAGCTGCCCAAACATCCATTGGTTTATTACTTGCAGGATAGGTCATGGTGGATGATACCGCTGGTCCTACTTTGCTTCCAGTAATTAGTTCATGACAATCATTTGTTGCCATCGCATGAGCAACAAACATGTGATAATCCATTTGAGCTCTCACTTTTTCTGTGTCGGCTGGTGCGACTTTGTACATGTTCATTCGTTCATTAACACGAATCATCAAATTTTGTTCATTATTGATTTGCCAGTTTTTTACCCGATCACCAAATGCTTTATAGCAGACCTGAGCATAGCGTCTAAACGCATCGACACAACGGCGGTCTTGCCAACCATTATATTTATCAACTAAGGCAAATGGTAAATCAAAGTGATAAAGAGTAATAAATGGAATGATATTATTTTTGATTAATTCGTTAATTACTTGATTATAAAAATCAATTCCAGCTTGATTTATTTCACCGTCCCCATCAGGAATAATACGTGCCCATGATATTGAAAAACGATAAGTTTTTAATCCCAATTCTTTAAACAAAGCAATATCACTCTCTACATGATGATAGAAATCACTGGCAACTTTGCTATCGGCTTGCACTGCAGAGCGTTGAAATGAGTTATAATCAGCAACGGTCATCCCTTTTCCATCAGTATCCCATCCACCTTCAATTTGAAAAGCAGAAGATGATGCTCCCCACCAAAAATCCTTAGCAAAAGCTTTCATATATTAACCTCTAAACTTGAATAAATAATAAATTGTCTTTTTTATTGACGTGACCTTTTTGACAATATTCTATATTTTTATATTGATCTGAATTAGCAACAATAATCGAAGTCGTTAAATCGAATTCTTTTATTTTATCAATATCAAATGAAACTATTTTGGTTCCTTTTGTAATGTGTTGACCTGCTTGTACATAGGATTGAAAATATTTACCTTGTAATTTAACGGTATCAATTCCAATGTGAATCAACAGTTCAATACCATTATCTAATGTTAGACCAATAGCATGTAAAGTAGGGTAGAGTACTGATACTGTACAATCCGCTGGTGCAACTATTTCTCCTACCTTAGGATAAACCGCGATCCCTTTGCCCATCGCTCCTGAAGCAAATACTTCATCTTTGACTTGATTTAAGGCAATGACCTCACCCTCAACAGGCGATAGAATAGTTGTATCAGTGGTTAATGGAGTTTGAATTGTTTTTGATTCTTTTTCGTTTGGTATGTCATTAAATCCAACAATCATTGTCATAATGCATGAACCAAAAAATGCAAAGCCTATACCAATTAAATAGCATAAGAACGCTTTTGTACCTGCTTCCGCATAAACAGGTATTGTTAATACCCCTTGGTTGGCAAAGGCTGTACCATAAGATCCTCCCCAACCCATTAATCCTCCAGCAAGTGCACCACACACAACCGCACAAATCATTGGTTTTTTCAATCTTAAGTTAGCGCCATAAATCGCGGGTTCGGTAATGCCGAACAAGGCTGTGATTGTTGCCGATGCGGCAACGGTTTTTAAATTTTTATTTTTGGTTTTGAAAAATACACCTAATGCGGCTCCAGCTTGTGAAAAGTTTGCCGCTCCAGCGAAAGCAAGTAAGTTCTGGCGTCCAGTTTGAGCTACGTCATTAATGCCGATTGGTACAATAGCACGATGTGCGCCAAAGATGACTAAAATACACCATATACCACCAATAAATGCACCTAATAAAATAGGGCTAACACCCATAATGTAGTAATAGATCCAGTTTATAAATTCGCCAATATAGATGCCAATAGGACCGAAAATAAGTAAAGTAGCTGGTATCATGATAAGTAATGAAAAAGTTGGCACCATGATAATTTTTAATACTTCAGGGATAATATATTCCAAAAATCTTTGTACATAACTTAAAATAAATACCGCTAATATAATTGGGATAACGCTAGACGTGTAACTTGCTTTGGTTAATTCAATGGTAAACAGAGTGACTTCAGTTTTACTAGCCATTAAATTGACAATTGATGGATAACATAATGTTGCACCAATTATCATTGATATAAATTCATGAGCTTTAAATACTTTAGCAGCGGTATAGCCAAGTATTATTGGCATGAAGTAGAAAACTGCATCTGATGCCGCATGTAAAATCGTGTAGGTGTTATAAGTTTTGATATCAGTTTGATAGTAATAATTACCTATCATAACCGCTATAGCTAAAATTCCCTTTAACATACCTGATGCTGCAATAGCTGGGATGATTGGTGTAAAAATAGCTGCAAAAGCATTAAGTATTTTTACCCCTAATGAAACTTTAGGTTCCGTTTGATTTCTTTGTTCTAACTCGCCAATTAGAGGGAGGAGTTGCTCATAAATTTTGGTGACTTTATTGCCTAATACTACTTGGTATTGTCCACTACTTTCAACAACGGAAATCACACCTTCTGTCTGTAATAATTTTTCGCGATTAGCTTTTTTACTGTCATTTAATTGAAACCGTAAGCGAGTAAAGCAGTGTGTTAAGTTGATAATATTCTCTTTACCGCCGACTAATTCGAGTATTTGCTGTGCAATTTTTTGATAGTCCATTATTTTCTCCATTACTTAAAGAATGGTTATTCATTGATAAAAAAGCTTAATACACTAAAAATTATCATTATTATATAAATCATAAAGTTAAGATATTTGAATTATGAATTTAGTAAGATCAATTTTTATCACTTTTTAATTCACTTCAAGCTAGCATACTTTAAAAAATTAGACAAGTTTGTCATAATTATTGCTAAATAATTTATTTAGATATATTTTTAGAGCAAAAAATTATCAGTATTAAAATTGTGGATAAATGAAGTCAGCCAAGAAGAAGTCTTATTTATTGTTGTGTATTGTGTTTTTTTTCTGGTATGCACAATATATCTATATTCCTTATCAAACCCCTTATCTTGCAGCGATAAATATATCGACTACTATGATCGGAATGGTGGTTAGTGCTTATGGGTTTTCGCAATTATTCTTAAGATTGCCGGTTGGTTTATTAGCCAATGTAAAAGAGAAACATAAAATTTTTATTGTATTAGGCACCTTTTTTGCCGGAATTGCATCGGTGATTCGTATTATTGAACCGAATGGAACTGGTTTTCTCGTTGGTAATATAATTTCAGGTTTCGCCAGTGCAATGTGGATCTCTTTTATGGTGCTCTTTTTAGGTTTTTATCCCAAATCTAAAAAAGGGTATGCAACTAGTTTAATTATAATGGTTAATAATCTAGGTGTGTTTTTAGCCTTTTTAACAAGTGCATTATTGTATGATTATATTCATATGGTAGGAATTTGTGTGCTTAGTTGCTTTAGTGGGTTATTGGCTTTTATTTTAGCAATAAAGCTAAAATATCCGGAAAAGATCCATCATGATTTTAACTATCATCTTTTGTTTAGCGCATTATGTAATCGAAAATTATTGTTTTTCTCATTTCTTGCTTTAATTCAACAAGGCATTCAAATGTCTACCACAATGTCTTTTACTAATCAGATATTGAGTGATTTAGGGGGAAATGCCTTTTTAATTGGCATTTCTTCAATTGTCTATATGTTATCTTCAGTTCTATTTGCTAAATTGGGGGCGACTAAGTGGATTAATCTGATGAGAATTTCAAGCTGGGTAATTTTATCTTTTCTATTACTAGCACTTTATTGTATTTTAGTACCTCAGGTCTCTTCTGTTTATATTATTCTTCTATTGCAAATTATCCCTGGTATAGGGACGGGTATACTATTTTCGTTTTTAAATTTTGAAGCGATGATAGATGTGCCATCATATGCTCGTTCTGCTGCCATGGGATTATTTCAAGCTATTTATGCACTAGGTATGACGCTATTTCCAATTATTGTTGGAATAATTAGTTTGAAATGGTCGATGATAATCGCCTATTTTGCCTTAGCCGGTATAGCAATAATAGGCGCAATTTTATCAATGATTTACTGGTTAAAATTTAGAAAGCAGGCCACTTAAAATTTTATATAGTGAGCACACTATCTTATTAGTTAAATGGTTTTACTATTGAAATTAAGCCTAATAATCATTAGGTGATGCTTGTGCAAGTACTTCGCGATTACCATTATGACTTGGCGCACTTATAATCCCTTCAACTTCCATTTGTTCTACTATTCGAGCAGCGCGATTGTAACCAATTCTAAATTTGCGTTGGACGCTTGATATTGATGCTCGACGGGTTTCAACCACAAATGCTACTACTTGATCGAAAAGTGGATCGAGTTCTTCGTCGGTCATATCGAAGCTATTACCTTCATTATCATCAGTTGAAACTGTTACATTCTCGATATATTTAGGTGTGCCACGCGCTTTCCAATCTTGCACAACTGCATGAACCTCTTCATCACGAACAAATGCGCCATGAACACGTATAGGAATTGAGCTGTTTGGTGCTAAATAGAGCATGTCACCCATACCTAGAAGTGATTCAGCCCCCATTTGATCTAAGATTGTACGTGAATCAATCTTGCTTGAAACAGTAAATGCTATTCGAGTTGGTATGTTGGCTTTGATTAAACCAGTAATCACATCAACTGATGGGCGTTGAGTCGCAAGTACTAAGTGAATACCAGCTGCTCGAGCTTTTTGTGCAAGTCGTGCAATGAGCTCTTCGACTTTTTTTCCAACGGCCATAATTAAGTCGGCGAATTCATCCACCATAACCACAATATATGGAAGTTTTTCAAGCGTTGGCATTTCAAGATCCATACTATCAGTGGGTTTCCAAAGAGGATCTGGAATTGGTCGTCCCATTTCTTCGGCAAGTTTGATTTTTTCGTTAAAACCAGCAATGTTACGAACGCCCAATGCTGACATCAATCGATAGCGACGCTCCATTTCATTAACACACCAGTTAAGAGCATTAGCCGCATCTTTCATATCAGTTACTACTTGAGTCAATAGATGAGGAATCCCTTCATAGATAGATAGTTCTAACATTTTAGGATCAATCATTATAAACCTAACATCTTCAGGTTGTGATTTGTATAAAATGCTTAATATCATGGCATTAACACCTACTGATTTACCTGAACCGGTCGTTCCTGCAACCAATAAATGTGGCATTTTAGCTAAATCTGCAACCACTGATTGTCCTGCGATATCTTTTCCTAATACAATTGTTAAAGGAGATTGTGCATTTTTAAATTGTGGACTATCTAATACTTCTCTGAAATAAACAGTTTGTCGATTTTTATTTGGTAATTCAATTCCGACATACGGTTTACCTGGAATAACCTCGACCACCCGTACTGAAGGCATTGATAATGAGCGAGCTAAATCTCGGTCAAGTGTCGAAATTCTTGCTGCCTTAATGCCTGGTGCAAGTTCAATTTCGAAGCGAGTAATAACGGGGCCAGGTAAATAATCGACAACTCTAGCTTTTACTCGATAATCAGAGAGGCTTTTTTCGATTTGCTCTGACATTGCATTTAATGCCGCGTGATCAACTTCAATTCGAGTTGTTGGTGGTGGCGTTAATAAATTTAACGAAGGTAACGGTGTTGTTGGTTTAGGTAAAGGCTTATCATTGCGTTTTAGCAAAGGATGAATAAGGCTTTCTTCCTCATCCTCATCCTCGTCCGTAACTTCTTTTATTTCATTTTTAGTTTGTTGTTCATTTGATTCGTTTACTACCTCATTTTGATATATGTCATCAATGAGAGGGTTTTCTTCTTTAAGAAGTGATATATCAACATCTTCGGGTATCTCAAATTCGGCTGGAATATCATTAGTATTATGATATTCAGGTGTAATACTTGGTGATGTTTCCGCTAAAGGTTCGATTACAATTGGATCAACTGAATCTTGAGATGCAATATGATTTAGATTAATTTTTGGCTCATTATGCTCCATAGTGAATAAAGGTTTACTTGGTGCATCGGCAATAGCGTATTTATCTTCTTCAAAAGGTTCTAAGGCCTCACGACTATTAATTTCTCCATCAGATTCTGTTGAACTCATATCACTCGTGGTGCTTTCATTCATATTTTTCAAAATAGTTTCCATTCGCGCTAAAATCGCGTCAGGATCCATTTCTTTTTTAGATATATCTTTAGTCGGTTGGTTAGTTTCGTTAGGAGATGTATTTGCCTCAATAGATTGCAATAATTGAGCAGCAGTTTTTATAAATACTTCATCATCTTTTAATGAAATAGGTTTAGTTGTACTAATATCTGATTCTGTCGCCAATTTGGTTGAGTCAATATTATCACTACTATCAACATCAATAGGTAGATCAAATTGAGGCTGTTTTTCTGTTGTTAATTTGTCTTCTTGCTTCGAATCAGCTGGTTGTGAAACTTTATCCGGAGTAAATAACCATTTTATTGGTGACAGGATGAACATAACTAAAGCACCAATTTTTTCAAACAGATAAAGCCAAGAGAAACCAGTTAAAAGCGTAATACATGCTAGTGTTGTTGCAAGCAAAGCTAGAGAGGTAGCTAAGCTACTCATAACAGGTAGAAGGCTTTCAATTACTATCGAACCTAAATAACCACCTGCTTGGAATTGTTCTGGATCGCGAATATTAAGAGCAAAAAAACCACAACAACTAAGTACAAAAGCTAAAATGCCGATAATTCGGAAAGAAACACTAAAATAGTTAATAGGATCACTGGCATGGCGGTAAAAGTAACCCATTAATTGTAAACAAAAAAAGATAATAATAACCGGTAAACTATAGGCGATTAATCCAAAAAACTGAAATAAGATATCAGAAATATATGCACCAATATAACCGCCTAAGTTGCTAATAGGATAGTGCCAAGCTGTACGTGACCAGCCAGGATCTGATGGGTTGTAAGTAAACAGTGATAAAAATAAGTAAACAGACAGGCCTATTAATGATAATAGAATTAATTGTGCAACAATCTGTCTTCTTGTAATTTTAGATTTTTTCAAACACGTACCTAAAAACTATCTTAATTAAAAATTTTGAGTATTTTATCATAAATTGAACCTACTCATAGCGTGAAAGGTGTATAAAAACTAATTTATTAGCAACTATTAATTCGATAGCGTTAAGGTTTGATTAAATCTTTTTGCATTCAACACGTAATGTTGAGCATTTTTAATATTTGCTTGAATTTCTTCATCTGTGAGTTTACGAATAATTTTAGCTGGAGATCCCATAATCATACAACCTTCCTCATAAGGTAGACTATGTGTAACTAGTGAGTTTGCACCTACTAGGCAGTTTTTGGCAATTCTAGCATTGTTTAAAATAGTACTTCCCATACCAATTAAACTATTATCCTCAATATTACAACTATGCAAAATAACATTATGGCCAACGGTGACATTCTCACCAACAATACAGGGAATGTCAGTTTCTGTATGAATAGTACTGTTATCTTGAACATTACTATTTTTACCAATATGAATAGTTGCGATATCACCTCGCAAAACTGCGTTAAACCATATAGATACGCCTTCTTCTAAAATAACATCACCAATGATGTCTGCTGATTTAGCAATAAAACACTTAGAATTAATTTGTGGTTTTAGATTTTCTAATTGATAAATCATGGTTAATTCCTTTTTATATTTTTGACACTCAAAAACAATCCAGCCGCAAAAAAGTTACAGATAACCATTGAGCCAACCATTAGCCATTCTGTTAAATTATTCGTAACAGTTGCTGTATTATGAGTTGAAACGAGTGTTGAAAGTAAGACTCCGATAGCGCCAGCGACGGCAAAGCGGATGGTGCCTGCAAGCGAGGAGGCTGTGCCTGCTATATGAGAATAATAATCGAGTATTACAGCCATGCAATTACCACCTATGGTTGAAATACAACCGATATAACCAGCAATACATGCCACTAAAAAGACAAAACCTAAGTCAAATATACTCACTGTAGCCATACCTATGGCTGTAATAAATTGGAGGAGTAAGCCTAACTGAATCATCTTAATAGAACCAACCCGTTTTACAATACGGCTATTGAGTGTATTCATTGAAACCATGACCATAACATTAATAGCAAAGTAATAGCCGAAATTGGTTGATGCAACACCATGTAAGTTCATATAGACAAATGGTCCTAAACTTAGAAATGAAAATAATCCGGCTCCGGAAAATGCACCAATCATCATGTAAGTAAACACTTGTCTATGTCTAAATAGGGCAATGAAGTTGCTTAAAATTCGAATTATACTGAATTTATCACGTTTGGATTTGGCTAATGTCTCAGGGATATTGATTGTTACTAATGCAAAACAAATAATCGCCATTAAGCAAAGTGCATAGAAGTTAGCTTGCCAATTGAACCAATAAAGAATAAAACCACCAATAATCGGTGCGAGTAATGGGGCAACATTCGATATCAATGTTACAAAAGACATCATTTTAGAAAAATCATCACGATCGCGATAGATATCTTTCATTAATGCATTAATAACAATAGTGGTTGCTGATGCTGCTATTCCATGAAAAAATCGGGCTGTGATTAACTGATTTATATTAGCAGCAAGACCACAACATAATGCTGCAATTATGAAAATAATTAGTCCAGCAGTTAAAACTTTTCTTCGTCCGTAACTATCGGTGAGTGGACCAAACAAAAGCTGACCTAATGAAAATCCTAATAAATAGAAACTGATTGTCAACTGCACAGTTGAATCGGCGACATTAAATTTGTTCGCAATAGTTGGCATACTTGGTAAATACATATCAATAGATAATGGCATTAACATTGAAATGAAACCAAGAATAAAGATAAGTGCTTGTTTAGAAACTTTAATTTCTACTTGTGGTTCTTGTGTTTGCACGTTGTCATTCCTTTGGATACAAAGTTACTAAGTTTTAACTATAAAACCTAGTAAAAGAAAACATTAGTTAAGAATCAAACGGCTAATTTAACGAATTGATCTCATCTTGAGTAAGAGGGCGGTATTCGCCCTCAGGTATATCAAGAATAATATTGCCAATCTGTTTACGATGCAACTGGGTGACATGGTTATTTACAGCTGCAAACATTCGTTTCACTTGGTGATATCGACCTTCACTTATTGTAAGTTCTGCATGGTAATCATCAAGGATAACTAATTTAGCTGGTTGAGTAAGTGTTTTTTCACTTTTTAGCTGAATACCTTGTTTAAATATCTCAATAAGATCATTATTAAGAGGTTGCTCAACGGTTACCTGATAAACTTTTTCACAATGATGTTTAGGAGAAGTAATGCGATGTGACCACTTACCATCATCAGTTAATAAAACTAGCCCAGTGGTGTCTAAATCCAGTCGACCTGCTGAATGCAGCTTTTCAGACATAGGTTCATCAATAAAATAGAGGATAGTTGGGTGATCAGGATCATCAGTAGAACAAACATAACCTTGTGGTTTATTGAGCATGAAATAACGATTTTCGGTAATAGGTATAATTTCGAAACCATCATATTCTACAATTTGATCATCTGAGATATGGTAAGCACCTGATTTTACAACAGCTCCATTAACAGTTACCTTTTGGGCTTTCAGTTCTTTATTGACTATTGTTCGGCTTACCCCTAGATGGTGAGCTAGAAATTTATCCAGTCGCATATTCAAATACTATTCCTATAAACATGGTGTGTAAATATCAAAACGATGATTTTTAGTTTTAATTTCCGCCGTTGGTTTTTGATTGGCTAAAAATGGTGCATAATCAGGGCGTTTAACCACAACGCGTTTTTTAGCTAATCGTCTTGCGGGTTCAAGTAGGCTTTCTGCATCGAGATCGTTACCAACTAATTGTTGAAAAATTCGCATCTCTTTTTTCACTAATGCACTTTTTTGTCGATGCGGAAACATCGGATCAAGATAAACAACGTCAGGTTTTTCTTGATGTGAATTGAGCCCAAGTAAACTTGAATTATAAATTAAATGTAACAGCTTTTGTAATTGCTGACCAATGATTGGATCTTGATAAGCACGATTAAGCCCATCTTCTAACAAGGCAGCAACAACAGGATGTCGCTCAAACATAGTAACATGGCAACCAATAGAAGTTAATACGAATGCATCTCGTCCTAATCCAGCTGTTGCATCAATAATAGTGGGTAAATAATTACCTTTAACGCCAACAGCTTTAGCTATCGCTTCACCACGACCACCACCAAATTGACGACGATGAGCCATCGCACCAGACACAAAATTAACCGCGATTGCACCTAATTTAGGTTCATCAGTTTTTTGTAACTCAAGTTGATTGTTTTGATTAACGAGAGTAAATGGAAGATCAGGATGCTCGAATAACCACTGCTCAGCTAACTTTTTGAGCTGAGCAGTGTTAACTTTAGTGGATACCATAGTGACGAAGTAATGCCTCAAGTTGCGGTTCACGACCACGGAAATTTTTGAATAATGTCATTGGTTCATCACTGCCACCTTGAGATAATATATTATCCAGGAAAGCATTACCTGTATTTGCATTGAAGATGCCTTCTTCTTCAAAGCGAGAAAACGCATCAGCAGATAAAACTTCAGCCCATAGATAACTGTAATAACCCGCGGCATAACCTCCTGCAAAAATATGACTAAATGCGTGAGGGAATCGACCCCAATCTACGGTTGGTACTACTGCAACTTGTTCTCTGACTTGTTTTAAAGTTTCTAAAATATCAGGTGTTTTTTCGCTATGTAATTTAAAATCAAATAAACCAAATTCTAACTGACGCAGAATAAATAATGCAGCTTGGAAGTTTTTGCTATCAAGCATTTTTTCTAGCATTTCTTGTGGTAATGGTTCGCCAGTTTGATAATGACCTGAAATAAATTCTAAAGCTTCAGGCTGCCAGCACCAATTTTCTAAGAATTGACTCGGTAATTCAACGGCATCCCATGGAACACCATTAATACCAGCCACTGATGACACATCAATTTCAGTTAACATATGATGTAGTCCATGACCAAATTCATGGAATAATGTGGTTACCTCATTATGAGTAAATAATGCTGGTTTATCACCGATTGGTCGATTGAAATTACAAGTTAAATAGGCAACAGGTTTTTGGATATGGCCATCAGCAAAACGCATTTTACCAATACAATCATCCATCCAAGCACCACCTCGTTTATGTTCACGAGCATATAAATCAAGATAAAAGCTACCTTTTAATTCACCATTGGCATTATATAAATCGTAAAATTTTACCTCAGGTGCCCAAACTTCAACATCATTACGCTGTTTTGCAGTAATGCCAAAAATACGACGAACGACTTCAAATAATCCACTAATAACTCGCTCCTCTGGAAAATATGGACGAAGTTCTTCATCATTGATGGTATAAAGATGTTGCTTTTGTTTTTCGCTGTAATAAGCGATATCCCATGGTTTGATATCACTTGCACCAAAATACTCATAAGCATATCTTTTAAGTTCGGTTAATTCTTTTTCACCTTGTGGTTTAGCTTTGGTTGCTAAATCGGTTAAAAATGCGGTAACTTGCGTTACAGTTTCAGCCATTTTAGTTGCTAATGACTTATCGGCATATGTGTCAAAACCAAGTAACTGAGCAAGTTCAGCTCGAAGCGATATAATTTGTTTAATGATTTCTGTATTATCCCACTTACCGGCATTAGGTCCTTGGTCAGACGCTCGAGTATTGTATGCTTGATAGAGTTCAAATCGTAAATCTCGATTATCGCAATAAGTCATTACCGGTAAATAACTTGGAATATCGAGCGTTAATAACCAACCATCTTGCTCTTTTGCCTTAGCTTGCTCTTTAGCTGCGGCTAAGGCACTTTCAGGCATTCCGGATAAATCTTCAATATTCGTGATTAATTTTGACCAGCCCATAGTGGCATCTAATACATTATTACTATATTGAGATGATAATTCTGAAAGTTTGGCAACAATTTCACCATAACGTTTTTGCTTATCATCCGCCAATCCAATACCCGATAATTCAAAATCCCGCAATGCATTGTTGATTACTTTTTTTTGTGCTTTGCTTAAATTTTCGAAGTGGTTGCTATCTTTAAGTTGTTTATAGGCGTTATATAGTGGTTTATGTTGTCCTACCCAAGTACTGTATTGAGATAGCAAAGGTAAGCAAGCCTCATATGCTTCACGTAGTTCTGGGCTATTTTTTACTGAATTAAGATGACTAACCGGCGACCATGCTCGGCTAAATTTTTCATCCATTTCATCAATGGGTTGAACAAGATTATCCCAAGTGTATTCACTATTTTGTTCAAGCACAGATTCAATCGTTTTACGACAATTGTTTAATGTCTCTTTAATCGCTGGTAAAACATGCTCAGGTTTGATTTGTGAAAATAGGGGTAATGATGAATTACTTAATAGTGGGTTAGTCATTCTGGAATACCTTATGCAATGATTATGTTTATTTATAAAACATGTGGCTAAAAAAACTTTATTCAAGTTTCTATGTTCATGGAGGGTGATTATAAACCCATTAATTTTCGCTCACGTTGCCATTCAGTTGGTGTATAGGTTTTGATTGATAATGCATGGATTCGATTATCATTAATAAATTCCGCTAATGGTGCATAAATAGCTTGTTGTTTTTTTACACGACTTAATTCAGCAAACATTTCACCAACGGCAATAACTTGAAAATGGTTACCGTCATTTGTCATTACATGCACATCGTCAAGGTTAAGTGAATTTTTTAATTTAGCTATAATTTCTTGTTTATCCATTATTTAAACTCAGTATTAACTATTTTATAAAAAAAAGTTGAGGAACGGGGTTTTTGAGCTCTCAAATTGCATCATTTTTAATGATTAATCACTGTTTGCAAATCATAAAGCTCAATTAGTGTTTGTAATTGTGGGCTGATCCCAGTCAATTTTACATTATATTGATTACAAAAATAGACAAGCGTCGCGAGTCCAGAGGAGTCAACCCGTGTTACTTTAGATACATCAATATGGCTTACATTGCTTAATAGTGTATCTTGAGCAATCCATAAATCATTTAAAGAGTGAAAATCAAGTTCACCGATTAAATTAAGTGCATTTTGTTGTTTTTCTGCTTGGATTCGCGACATAATGAACTAACCTTTTTGTTTAGCGTTTGGATCAATTTTGCGATTGGATAGATCATTTAATTGTTTGGTTAATGCATCTATTCCATTTTGGCGAAGAATAGCTGCCCATTCGTTTTGTTTAGTTGTAACCATGCTTACTCCTTCAGCTGTTAAGTCATAAGCTTTCCATTCACCTGTTACTGTATTTTTTCGCCATTGAAAATCGATACGAATAGGTTGTTGATTTTTATCTGGCTGATTTAAAAGCACGCGAATTGAAATAAGTGATTTGTTAGTTAAATCTTTTGGTGCCTCAACTTGGTAAGTTTGACCGTTGTACATAGAAAGTGCTTGAGCAAAAGCTTGAACTAAATAGTTTTCAAAAGCTTTGAAATAAGCTGTTCGTTGTGCGTCAGTTGCTGATTTATAAGCATCACCTAAAATTAATGCGCCTGCATATTTAACTTGGACATAAGGCAATAAATCCGCTCTTACAATATCTTTAAGTTTATTTGGATTTGACTTAATTGATGCTGATTGAGCTTTCATCGTACTAAATATTTTGTCAGCAGCAACTTGCATATCGTTATAAGGATCGTTTGCAAATGCTGAAGAACTTATTACTAATGCAAGTACTAAAAAAAGGGCTTGTTTAAATTTGGTTAACATAGTTACTCCTTACTATCATTGGTATCTTGTTTTTTATCTGATGATCCGCCTGTGCTATATAAAAATTGTCCAATCAAGTCTTCGATCACCATGGCTGGTTTAGTATTGTTAATGACATAACCATCTATAAGATAAGCTGGTTTATTATTACTATTACTCGTTGTTGTAGTGGTATCAGAGTCTAATGAATCAAGTTCGTGTTCAATGCTTTGATCTAACCCAAAATTGATATCAATAAATTGTTCACCTAATAGGCCAGAAGTTTTGATTGAAAGTGAGCTAGAACTTGGAATTCTATTATATTGAGCATCTAAATCCATAGTGACATAAGGTTTATACGTTGCACCTTTTTCTGATTTAAGACTAATATTACTTACACGACCAATCACTACACCGCCAATTTTAATTGGTGATCTTACTTTTAATCCACCAATGTTATCAAATACAGCATAAACACGGTAGGAGTTATGACGAGCGAAAGACGTTGGATCGGTAACTCTAAAACATAAAAATAGCACTGAGCAGATAACCAGCACCATAAATAACCCTACTGTAATTTCAACTTTACGACTCATGTTTAATGACCTCAATTACTAAACATTAATGCGGTTAAAATAAAATCTAACCCCAAAATAACTAATGATGAATAGACAACGGTGTTCGTTGTTGCCCGACTGATTCCTTCTGATGTTGGCACACAATCATAGCCATTAAATAGGGCAATCCAAGTACTAGCGATTGCAAATGCAAAGCTTTTAATAAAACAATTGCCTAAATCGTGCCACCAATCGACATTACTTTGAATGGATGACCAAAAAAATCCTGCATCAATACCTTTCCAATCAACACCTACTAATACACCACCTAAAATGCCAACAGCGACAAAAATTGCTGTTAGAAACGGCATACAAAAAAATCCAGCCCAAAATCGTGGCGCGATAATTCGTCTTAATGGGTCGATCGCCATCATTTCCATGCTTGATAATTGTTCGGTGGCTTTCATTAGACCAATTTCAGCAGTTAACGCTGAGCCGGCACGGCCTGCAAATAGTAATCCTGCTACTACAGGCCCAAGTTCTCTCAACAGCGCAAGTGCGACTAGCATCCCCAAACTGGCTTCAGCACCAAAGGTGGTTAAAATGAAGTAACCTTGTAGTGCTAGTACCATTCCTATGAAAAGACCGGATACGATAATAATTGATAGCGATTGTACACCGACAAAGTAAAATTGTTTAACAAGTAATGGGAATTGTTTGCTAAATTGAGGTTTACCGATAAGTGCACCAAATAGCATTACGCCTGAGCGACCTAGCATCGCGATAATATTGATTATTGATCGCCCAAGTTTTGCAATTAAGTTTAACATTAGTTTGCACCTCTACTTAGGTCTAATTTGTAATCATCCGCAGGATAATGAAATGGTACTGGGCCATCGGCTAATCCTTCAAGGAATTGTTTTACTCGTAAATCATCATTATTGCGTAATTCTTCAGATGTACCGCCAGCAATAATATGTTGTTCAGCAACAATATAGGCATAATCGGCAATACTTAATACTTCACTAACATCATGGCTAACAACAATACAGGTTAATCCAAGTGATTGGTTAATTTCAGATATAAGTTTGACAATTACGCCCATGGATATAGGATCTTGCCCAGCAAAAGGTTCATCAAACATGATTAAATCAGGATCGAGTGCTATTGCTCTGGCTAATGCTGCCCGCCGTGCCATTCCACCAGATAGTTCTGAAGGCATCATGTTAGCTGCACCACGAAGTCCTACTGATTGTAATTTCATTAATACCAAATTATGTAAAATAGGTTTTGGTAAATTAAAATGTTCTCTTAATGGATAAGCAACATTATCAAATACTGATAAATCAGTAAATAGAGCCCCAGATTGGAATAACATACTCATTCTTTTACGGACTTCATATAACCTTGAACGAGTCATACTAGGTATATCTTCACCATCAAATAGAATTTGACCTGATTGTGGCTTAAGTTGCCCGCCAATCAGTCTTAATAGTGTAGTTTTACCTATTCCCGATGGCCCCATAATTGCGGTAACTTTGCCTTTGGGAACCGTCAAGTTCATATTTTTATAAATTGGACGAGTCCCACGATAAAAAGACATATCGTGTATTTCGACCAGATTTTGTTGTAATGTGTTGGTCACAATGAGTTCCTACACTACCATAATTAAATGTCGGTTATTTTACTTGATTATTACAAATAAACAAATGTATTAACCAAGTAGCTGATTTAGTGATGGTAATCATAAAATATGCTGAATTTATTTGTTCGTCATTTTATGCTAAAACTTTTTTAATATTTTAACTATATGAGAATATTGAATTATATTTATTGATTTTTTGTGGTAAATAGTGGCGTTTTGAAATAAACGCCAGTATAAAGTGTTGCAATAGGGTTTTATTATTTGGGATCATTCGTGTCTTGCCTTGCGTGCCAAATAATTACCAATGCTTTGTACAATTTGTATTGCAATAACTAAGATCACAACACAGATATAAATGACGGTATCATCAAAACGTTGATAACCTTGCGAATAGGCGACATCTCCAATCCCACCTGCGCCAATAGCCCCTGCCATTGCTGTTGCCCCAATCAAACCAATTGTGGCGGTTGTGAAAGTTAAAATCAATGAACTAAATGCTTCTGGTAGCATAAAGTGCCAAATAATTTGTACTGGCGTTGCGCCCATCGATTCAGCTGCTTCAATAATACCACTTTTTACCTCTAATAATGAGTTTTCAACAAGCCGAGCAATATAAGGAGCAACATAAAAAGTTAAGGGCACAATTGCTGCTGTCGTACCGATTGATGTGCGAACTATAAAGTAAGTAAATGAATGAAGTGAAAAGAGTAAAATAATAAAAGGTAATGAGCGAACAAAATTAATAATTGGGTTAATAATCTGATAAACCCGTTTATTTTCGAGTAAACCAGATGGTCGGGTGGTGACTAAGCATATCGCTAATGGAACGCCGATTAATGCGCCTAATATTAATGAAAAAACAACCATATATAATGTGTCTAATGATGCTTGTGCATATTGCTCAACGGTTACTCTGGTTAGAAAATTAGTATTTATATAATTGATAAAATCGTTGACTATTTCCATTAGTTGTTCTCCCAATGTTTGATTTCTGTAACGTTAACCCCATTTTCGCGAAGAAATTGCACCGATTGTTCTATATTATTATCACTTCCTTTTAATTGAACAAACATACTGCCTAATACCGTTTTTTCGATTTCAGACATATGGGCAAATAAAATATTCACTACTACTTTCTGCTGTAAGATCAATGCATTCATAACTGGCTCTGAGGCCGAACGACCTAAAAATTCAAGCTTAAACAACTTAATATTATGTTTATCACCCTCAATTTTTAACAGATTTTCAACAACACCTTCAGGGATTTGGTCATTAATAACTGAACTAACAAATTTTTGTGTGGTTTTATGCGTTGGATGACCAAAGACATCAAGTACATTGCCATGTTCGATAATTTTACCTTTTTCCATAACTGCTACTTTGTGACATATTTGCTGTATTACATGCATTTCATGGGTAATTAGAACGACAGTTATTTTATATTTATCATTAATTTTTTTTATTAATTCCAAAATAGCTTGAGTAGTTTGTGGATCGAGTGCCGATGTGGCTTCATCACAAAGCAAAATATCGGGATCGTTCGCCAAGGCCCGAGCAATTCCAATACGTTGCTTTTGCCCACCTGATAGCTCTTTAGGATAGCTATTAGCTTTATCGCTTAATCCAACAAATTCGAGCAGTTCATGAACTTTCTGTTTAATCGTTTGTTTATCTTTTTTGATGAGAACTAGAGGGATCGCAACATTTTCATATACGGTTTTGGATTCAAGTAAATTGAAATGTTGAAAAATCATGCCTATTTTACGGCGAACTTGGCGTAATTGAGAGTTTGATAACTGATTCAATGGTTGGTTTTGAATAACAACATTGCCTTGAGTTGGTTTTTCAAGAAAGTTTATCAGACGAACTAGCGTACTTTTTCCTGCACCACTATAACCAATAATGCCGTAGATATCGCCTTTTTGGATAGTTAAGTTGATGTTTTGTAATGCTTGGGTGGTAACTCCATTTCGTTCGTATTGTTTCGATACATTTTCAAATTTTATCATTATGTGATACCTATCAATGTTGTGCTACTTCAATTAATCCTTGCTTAGCGAGATTGGCTAAATAGTTGGCTGCTGGCATAATCATGTCAGTATTAACTAAAAATTTTGGATGATGTAAAGCATAAGGGCTTTGTGAACCAAGATTGATAAATGCGCCAGGTACATGATGCAAATAGTGGGCAAAATCTTCACCACCAAGTTGCGGTTGAAAATCAACAACGTCATAACCTTGTTGTTTGGCAATCTTTTGACAAAAATCGACCCACTTAGCAACATTTATGATTGATGGCGGGCCATCAAACCATCTCAACTCTGCTTTGGCTCCCATGCTAAGTGCAATATTTTCAACAATGCTTTTTAATTGTTGTTTGACTTTTAACCTTATATCAGGAGTTAGCGTTCTTACAGTGCCTTCCATCTCAACAATTTCAGGAATGACATTCCATGTGTTCCCTCCTAAGAATTTTGTAATGCTGACAACCACAGCATCAAGACCACTTATTGTACGACTTGATATTGTTTGGATAGCACTAATAATTTGTGAACCAATAACAATTGGATCAATACCTGACTCAGGTCTTGCCGCATGGGCTCCAACACCTTTTATTGTGATTTCAATTCGGTCAACGTTTGCTGAAAAGGGGCCAGCTCGTGAAGCCATTTGGTTAATGGTTAAATTAGGATTATTGTGCATTCCTAAAATAACATCAACGCCATTAAGCGCACCAATTTCTATGAAATGTAATGCACCACTAAAATTTTCTTCAGCGGGTTGAAAAAGTAATCGAACCGTTCCTTTCAAATGCTCTTCATTGGCTTTCAATAAGTAAGCTGCTCCCATTAAAACAGAAGTATGCAGATCATGACCGCAAGCATGCATTACTCCTTTTTGGGTTGAACGGTATTGGCAGTCTGATTGTTCAGAAATGGGTAAGGCGTCAATATCGGCTCTTAAGGCTAAGACTGGTGAGCCTGAACCAATTTCAGCAATAACACCAGTTTTTGCGCCTAGCTCTAATATGCGAATATTCGCTTTTTCTAAGTAATACCTTAATTTTTTGGTTGTTTCAAACTCCTGATTTGAAAGCTCTGGATTTTGATGTAAGTCGAGAAAAAGCTGCTCGATAATAGGTGCAATAGCTTTTGTCATGGTAAGTCCAATTGATAAAAATATTGATATTTTTAAAGTAGCACAGCTGATATTTTGGCTCTAATAATCGTTTTTTATAACTTATTCCAAAAAGTTATAAGATAGAATTACATGGAATAAATGAATTATTTTTTATGTGTTAGAGTAGTTTTAAAATTTACATTTCACTGAGGATAGTTCAAATGAAAATGAGGTTCATCAAGCAAAAATTAGTTAATAATGTTGTGGTGTTAGCTTTATTTAGTTCTCTTTTTTTAATTACAGCATGTGATAACTCATCATCGAAAACCGATAATCAAACTAAAAAAGAGATCAGTATGGGCGTTTCACCAGGACCGTACAATGATCTGTTTAATGATGCGGTTAAACCAATACTAGAATCAGAAGGCTATAAAGTTAAGTTAGTTAATTTTCCACATTTATTAGAATCAGATGTGGCATTAAGTGAAGGCAGTATTGATTTAACGGTAGCTCAACATACTGCATATATGGATGTGTTTAATAGTCAACGCAAAGCTCATTTAAAACCAGTGGTGCATGTACCTTCGGTTCCCGCTGCAATATTTTCGAATAAGTATACGTCGATAAAAAATGTTTTTCCGGGTGCTAAAATTGGAATTCCTCAAGATGCATCAAATGCAGCACGTTCTTACAACTTGTTGGAAAAAGCTGGTTGGATTAAGTTAAAACCAAATAGTAATCCAATTATTGTCGGCAAAAATGATATTGCCGAAAATATTGCGGGTGTTGATATTGTAGAAATGGATTCAGCCAATATTCCAAGAGTTTTAAATGAGTTAGATTTCGCCGTTATTCCTGGCAGTATCGTTTATTCCGCTAATATTGACTCGAAAAAAGCACTTTTGTCTGAAACAATTATTCCTGATTTAGAAATTATGGTTGTAGTTAATGAAGGTAATGAAAATAGTCAATGGGCAAAAGATATAAAGCGTATTTACCAATCACAACAATTTAAAGATTACATGCAAACACATAATCAAAATGGTTATTGGGTTATGCCACAAGAATAGTGATCATTTAGCCCGTTTAAATGCGGGCTTTTTAATATTTAGGCATACTGGTATCAACAGTTCTAGCCCAAGCGTCAATGCCACCAGTTAGATTGTAGAGAAAATCACAATCAAATCCATTTTCAACCAAGTAACTTGCAACGTTAAGACTTCTTACACCATGATGGCAATAAATAATAATATCAATTTCATCAGGGATTTTATCTAAATAAAGTGGTATGAGATTCATAGGAATATGTATTGCTCCCGCTATTGCACAAATTTCTACTTCATTAGGTTCGCGTACATCAAGTAAAAAAAGCGGTACGTTATTATCGATCTGTTGTTTTAGTTGTAAAGGTGTTATTTCTTTTATTATTGACATTATTCAAACTCATTCTATCTAAAAAAAGTTGAGGAACGGGGTTTTTGAACGCAATTTTATGTGTTTTTTATTAAAAATCCCATCTTGCTAACGAGTAACAAGATGGGATTTTATTATGCAGCTAAAGCCTTACTAATTTTTTCGTAAAGATCTTTAGATAAATTATTCAACTTCAATAAACTTTCTAAAGCGACTCTCATTTTTTTCTGACGATCTTTATTAAAACGTTTTAGACGGATAAGTGGATCAATGAGTCGTGATGCCACTTGTGGATTTTTTTGGTTTAACTCTGTTAATATTTCTACTAAGAAATGATAACCACTACCGTCTTCTGCATGGAAAGCGACAGGATTATTATTTACAAAAGCACCAATTAGGCTTCTAATCCGATTTGGATTATTCAGTGAAAATGAGCGGTGATTGAGTAGTTTTTTTACTGTTGATAATACATTTTGCTCAGGGCTTGTTGCATTCAAGGCTAACCATTTATCCATAACCAAACCATCTTGATGCCATTTATTATCAAAATCGACAAGTAAAGTATGACGGCAATCAAGCTGTGCTTTTACCGCTGCGGTAAGTGCAGCTAATGAATCTGTCATATTATTCGCTTGTTCATATTGTTTTTTGACTAAGGCATCTACTTGTTGTTTATCATTAGCATATGCCAATAATGACAAACAGCAGTTTTTCAGCATACGTTTGCCGATATCTGAATGTTCAATATGATATTGATCTGTTTGATTATGATGATAGACCGCTGTTAACTCATCATAAAGTTCATTAGCAAATACACCTAATAAGAATTGGCGTACTTGATAAATAGCAATCGGATCAACAACATCAAACAGATTTGCTAATTCATTCTCTGAAGGTAATGTTAATATTTGTGCAATAAGTGCAGGCTCAACAGAGTCTGATAATAGTATTCCTCTAAAAGCATCCAAAACAAGTTCAGAGAAAGTCATAGGTAGATTATGTTGATAATTACTGACATTTAAACGCACATATTTTGCTAATAGCATTTGCGCAGCATCGTAACGACTAAAAGCATTACTAGCATGTTGCATTAAGAATATAAGATCACCATCTTGGTAATCGTAATTGAGTTTTACCGGTGCTGAGAAATCACGCAATAAAGATATAATTGGTTTTTCACTAATATTATCAAATACAAATTGTTGTTTTGCTTGTGTTACATTTAATACATGATGTATAGATTTGTTTTGATATTGCAATCTAATCACTTCGCCATCATGTTGATAAAGTTCAATATCTAATGGAATATGTAGTGCTTGTTTTTGGCTTTGATCTTGCGTTGCTGGCGTATGTTGCTCAACAGTTAGGGTATATTGATGATTTTGAGGATCGTAACTGTCAGTTACTGTTAAAATTGGGGTGCCCGATTGGCTGTACCATAATTTGAATTGTGTTAAGTCAATGCCTGATGCATCTTGCATAGCAGCAACAAAATCATCACAGGTAGCAGCACTTCCATCATGTCGTTTGAAATAGAGTTTCATCCCTGCTTGAAAGTTTTCTTCACCTAATAATGTGTGCATCATACGTATAACTTCTGCACCTTTTTCATATACGGTAACAGTATAGAAATTATTCATTTCAATTACTTGTTCAGGGCGAATAGGATGAGACATAGGGCTGGCATCTTCAGCAAATTGTACGGTTCGTAGTAGTTTGACATCATTAATACGTTTTACTGATCTAAGTCCTTGGTCAGAAGTAAATTCTTGATCTCTAAATACAGTTAATCCTTCTTTTAAACTAAGTTGGAACCAGTCTCGACAAGTAACGCGATTACCAGTCCAGTTATGAAAATATTCGTGACCAATTACGGATTCAATTCCAATGTAATCGTCATCTGTCGCGGTTTCAGGTTTAGCTAAGACATATTTAGAATTGAAAATATTTAGTCCTTTATTTTCCATTGCGCCCATATTGAAGAAATCAACAGCCACAATCATGAAAATATCTAAGTCATATTCTAAATCGAAACGATTTTCATCCCAGCGCATGGCATTTTTTAAACTAGTCATAGCCCATTGAGAACGCTCTAAATTCCCTTTATCTACATAAATTTCTAGATCAATTTTTCGATTAGAACGGGTTATAAAGTGATCTTTTAATATATCAAAATCACCAGCTACTAATGCAAATAAATAGGCTGGTTTAGGAAATGGATCTTGCCATTGAACCCAATGTCTACCGTCGGCTAGTTCGCCTTGTGAAATGCGGTTTCCATTAGATAATAGAAAAGGATATTGTTTTTTATTGGCAGTAATTCGAGTTGAAAAACGAGCTAATACATCTGGTCTATCAAGGTAGTAAGTGATATGACGGAAACCTTCTGCTTCACATTGTGTACAAAGTGCATCACCTGAAACATATAGTCCTTCAAGTGCGGTATTATCAATTGGTTTGATTTCGTTGACGATGGTTAAAGTAAATTCAGATGGAACATTTTTGATGATTAATCCGGTTTTTGTGATTTGATAATCACTCCAAGGTTGCTCATCAATATTTATTGAAACTAATTTAAGTTCTTCACCGTCTAAAATTAAATCGTCAGCTTGAGGATTTTTATTAATAACATGACTACGAGCGATAACTGTAGTTGTTTCTGCAGCTAAATCAAAATCGAGGTCAATATCAGTAATCGTGAAGTCGGGTGTTTTATAGTCATGACGAAATTTAGCAATTGGTTGGATATCAGTTGTACTCATTTTTCTTTGCCTTCTAAAGTGATGCGCTGATCATGTATTTGAATTCATCAAAATAGGTCTTAATTACTTTCATTTATTAATCAGATAAAAGTAAATGAATTATCAATATTAATCATTTTGGAATAGATATGGATTAATTTATCAAAATATCTTTATTGGCTATTATAGCGTATTAAAAATAATCTTATTAGATAATTAATCTATATCTTAATTATTATTCTGCTATAATCTCCAGAATTTTCTTGAAAGAACTGATAATAGATAGACATGTTACCCGCAATAATTACATCAATATTAGATACTGATGCTTATAAATTGCATATGCAGCAAGCTGTTTTTCATCATTATCCTGATGTGACTGTGAATGCACAGTTCCGGTGTCGTAGTGATGATTTACTAGGTCAGTATGCTGATGAAATTGCTCACCAAGTTAAATTAATGGAGTCTCTAGCTCTTACTGAAGATGAGTTCGCCTATTTGTCGCATATTTCTTTTTTTAAACCAGATTATTTAAATTGGCTAAAAAATTGGCATTTTAATAGTCAATTGTTAACGATTAAAAATGAAGATGGTCAGCTAGTTATTCAAATTGAAGGTAAATGGGTTGATGTGATTTTGTGGGAAGTACCATTGCTTGCAGTAATTAGTGAGATTGTTCATAAAGATCGTTCTCCTAATATTGGTGTTGATCAAGCACTGGTAAGACTTAAAGATAAATTAGCAATATTTGATACTAATGATATCGATATATCTGGTTTCAATTTGATGGATTTTGGCACACGAAGACGTTACTCTTTTGCTGTACAAGAAGCCGTTGTTAGTTATTTGCAAAACCATTTTAGCAATTTTAATAGTACTAGTAATTATTTATTGGCATATCGTTTAGGATTGACACCAGTTGGTACTCAAGCACATGAATGGTTTCAAGCTCATCAGCGTTTAAGTACCAATTTACAAGACTGCCAGAAGACGGCACTACAAGTTTGGTTAGATGAGTATCCACATGATTTGGGTGTTGCATTAACTGATTGTATTACGATGGATGCATTTTTACGGGATTTTGATTATTATTTAGCCTCTCATTATCAAGGATTACGCCATGATTCAGGCGATCCGATAGAGTGGGGCGAAAAAGCGATTCGTCATTATCAGCAATTAGGAATTGATCCTAAAACAAAATTACTGGTTTTTTCTGATAGTCTAAACTTTGATAAAGCGCTTAAAATTTATAAACACTTCAATAATCGAGTAGAATTATCATTTGGTATAGGCGGTTTTTTAGCTTGTGATATCCCGTCTACAGAGTTTAATACCAAATCGTTGAATATTGTGTTAAAACTGACTGAATGCAATAATCAACCTGTAGCTAAATTATCAGATAGTCCTGGTAAAACGATTTCGAAAGATTTGGCCTATATTGATGAATTGAAAAGAACGTTCAAAGTCAATCATTAATAATAAAAGTAGATTATTAATGCTAAAAATTAAATAAGTAAAATATCATTAACCGGTATTATTAATCATAAAGGAAATTTTTATGATTAGTCATTTTAAACTTATATTACTTTTAATAATATTAACTATATAGATAATAAAATAGAGATGGATAATTAAAATGAATTCAGTTGCTCCTATTGTTGACGTGTTACAAGGCAAAATTGCTGTTGGTAGCACTATTTCTGTTCAAGGCTGGGTACGAACTCGCCGTGATTCGAAAGCCGGTATTTCATTTCTGGCTGTTTATGATGGCTCATGCTTTGATCCTATTCAAGCTGTTATAGAAAAAGATCTACCAAATTATGAACAGGATATTTTACGTTTAACTACTGGCTGTTCAGTAAAAGTAACAGGAAAAGTAGTTGAATCTCCTGGTCAAGGTCAAAAATATGAGTTGCAAGCAACAAATGTTGAAGTTTATGGTTTTGTTGACGATCCTGAAACTTATCCTATGGCTGCTAAACGTCACTCAATTGAATATCTTCGTGAGGTTGCACATTTACGTGCTAGAACCAATATTGTTGGAGCAATCACTCGCGTGCGACATACATTAGCCCAAGCTATTCACCAATTTTTTGATGAACGTGGATTCTTCTGGTTATCAACACCAATTATCACTGCATCAGATACTGAAGGTGCGGGGGAAATGTTTCGAGTTTCAACTCTTGATATGTTAAATCTACCTAGAACAGATAATGGAAAAATTGACTTTGATAAAGACTTTTTTGGTAAAGAAGCCTTTTTAACCGTTTCAGGTCAACTCAATGCAGAAACTTATGCTTGTGCACTTTCTAAAGTTTATACTTTTGGTCCAACATTTAGAGCTGAAAACTCAAACACTACTCGCCATTTAGCCGAATTTTGGATGATGGAGCCGGAAGTTGCTTTTGCCGATCTTAACGATAATGCAAAACTCGCCGAAGATATGTTGAAATATGTTTTCAAGACGGTACTAGAGAAACGTGCTGATGATATGCAGTTTTTTGCTCAGCATATTGATAAAGAAGCAATCAATCGTTTAGAAAACTTTATTAATGCTGATTTTGCTCAAGTTAATTACACCGATGCCATTTCTATTTTACAAAACTGTGATGCAAAATTTGAAAATCCTGTCAGTTGGGGAATTGATTTAGCCTCAGAACATGAACGGTATTTGGCTGAACAACATTTTAAAGCGCCTGTTGTTGTTAAAAATTATCCTAAGGATATCAAAGCATTTTATATGCGTATGAATGATGATGGTAAAACTGTTGCAGCAATGGATGTATTAGCGCCAGGAATCGGCGAGATCATTGGTGGTTCGCAACGTGAAGAACGCTTAGATATGTTAGATAAACGTATGGATGAGTTAGGTCTTAAAAAAGAAGACTACTGGTGGTATCGTGATTTACGTCGTTATGGAACTGTACCACATTCAGGTTTTGGACTTGGTTTTGAACGATTGATAGTGTATGTCACTGGAGTACAAAATGTTCGTGATGTGATCCCATTCCCAAGAACACCTCGTAATGCAAATTTCTAAAATTTGCTCAAATTATCAACTGACTTTTTGTCAGTTGATATAAAAATCAATATAAATAAAACACAAAAATTGTATAAAAATTAATCAAACGGATGCAATTTTAAGCTTAGACACTAAGTTTTAGGAAAAGTTCACTTGATTTTAATAAATTTTTATACATAATTTACAGTACTGTGAAAATTGAGATAAAAATAATAGTTATAAACATTAGTTAAAAAACATTATTTTTGGATGAATAATCATTGTAACAAAATTGACACAACCCAAAAGACGTGTCTTTTAAGAAAAATAACCATGAGGGTAAGAAATGAAACGTAATCTATTAGCAATCGCTATCCCTGCTCTTTTAGTAGCAGCAGGTGCAAATGCTTCTATCGAAGTATGGAATAAAGATGGTAACAAAGTAGACTTTTACGGACGAGTAAAAGCTGCTAACAACATCACTGACCGTGGACAAGTAGGTGAAGGTGATGATACTTCAGCTCGTTTAGGTATGTCTGGTCAAACACAAATCACTGACGGCATCACTGGTTACGGTCGTTGGGAATATGAAGCTAAAGCAGGAAAAAATTCTGATAATGAAGTGCGTTATGCATTCGCTGGTTTAAATTTCGGTGATTTAGGTTCATTCGATTATGGTCGTAATGACGGTGTGTTAAAAGCAATCACTGCATATACTGACGTATTACCACAATTTGGTGGTGATGCAGCAAACAACGATTGGAACGTTCTTTCAGCTCGTACTAAAGCTGTTGCAACTTATCGTAACAACAACTTCTTTGGCTTAACTGACGATTTAAGTTTTGCATTACAATATGCTGATAATGGCGATAACTCAAATAAATTCAAACAAGATGCAATCAGAGGTGAATCTCGTGAAGCTTGGGGTGCAAATGTTCAATGGAACATTTTTGACACTGGTTTAACTGCTGGTGCAGGTTATGCTCAAACTTCAACTAGTGATAATCGTCAAAGCACTTGGGCTAGCGGTATTAAATACGATAATTATAATCTATATTTAGCAGCTAACTACTTCCAATCTAAATTTAAAGATGTAATATCATATGGACCGACTCATAGAGGTACTTATAAATCTGCTGATATTAAAGTTAGAGGTTTTGAATTAGTCGCTCAATATGGTATTGATTTAGACGTGGGTCGTATTACTCCATCTTTAGCTTATGTTCAACATAAAGTTAAAGCTGATGGAGTGAATTTTGTCGAAGATAATATTCGTTACCACAGTAGCGGGTTCAGCTCACCTATGGCTAAATATGTATCTTTAGGTGCAACTTATGATCTAAATAAAAACTTTAGTGCGATTGTTGAATATAAATTCAATCTTCTTGATCGTGATGACATTGGGGCTGCTGAAAATACCAAAACTCAACGTGGTAAACATGCGAACAAACCAGGTACTAAAGACGTGTTAGGTGTTGGTTTAATTTACCAATTCTAATCTCTTAATATCCTTAAATATCTCAAAAAGGCACTTAGGTGCCTTTTTTTTCGTCTATTAAATGTCAAACCATACAAAAAAACATTTTATGCTTAAAAAAAATTAATTTTAAGTCTTAAAATGGTCCTAACTCGCAGAATTAAATGTGATAAACATTGTTAATCTACAGTGTTTCAATAAAAATCTAGTATTCAATAGTAGATATCCCAGTAATAATTTAGTTGCTATTTGAAAGCAACTATTTATTAAACCAAGAACAAATATTTTTGTATCTTTTTTAAATAATAAAATACCTAAGAGGGTAATTAAATGAAACGTAATCTATTAGCAATTGCTATTCCTGCACTATTAATTGCTGGAACAGCTAGCGCTTCTATTGAAGTGTGGAACAAAGATGGCAATAAAGTTGACTTTTATGGTCGAGTCTATGCTTTAAATTATCTTACTGATCGAAATAATCAAACTGGTGAAGGTGACAAAACGACAGCTCGTTTAGGTATGTCTGGTGAAACGCAAATTTCAGATAGTTTGAGTGGCTATGGTCGTTGGGAATATGAAGCAAAAACTGGATCAGATGCTGATAACGAAACTCGTTATGCATATGCTGGTTTAAATTTCGGTGATTTTGGTTCATTTGACTACGGTCGTAACGATGGCGTATTAAAAACTTTAACTTCTTATACTGATGTTTTACCTGAATTTGGTGGTGATGCTTCAAATAATGATATTTATGCATTAACGGCTAGAACAAAAGCTGTAGCGACTTACCGTAATTCAAACTTTTTTGGATTAGTTAACGGTTTACGTTTTGCAGTACAGTATGCAGATAATGGAGATAATAGTTCAACTCAATATCTAAATAAGCATGATCGTACTGACCATGATAGTGCAGAAGCATGGGGTTCTGTAATTGATTGGGATGTGCTTGATAGTGGTTTATCTATTGGTGCAGGTTATGCGCAAACTGGTGGACATAAAGATGCTAAAGCATGGTCAGCAGGTGCTAAATATAATAACGACAATCTTTATTTAGCTGCACTTTATATTCAAGGTAAACAAAAATATGGTTGGGAAAAAGCGTCAACCACAAGTAATACTGATGATTTGAAAACCAAAGGTTTTGAATTAGTTGCACAATATGGTATTGACTTTGAAGTTGGTCGTTTAACACCTTCTGTTGCTTATATTCAACATAAAGTACAAGATGCTTCTAGCTTCTCAAGAAGTGGTGATGCAGGCCTTAAAGGTAATGATTTAGTAAAATATGTTGATGTTGGCTTAACTTACGACTTCAATAAAAATTTATCAGCCATTGTTGATTATAAAATCAACTTGTTAGATAAGGATGATATTGGTGCACGTCGTGCTTTATATGAAGACGGTACATTTAGTAAATCTCAAATTAAAGCAACAGCTAAGGATACTGTTGCATTAGGATTAATTTATCAATTCTAATTATTTTATCTTTTGATTTGATGAAAGGCACTTCGGTGCCTTTTTTCTTGTCTTTCTGGATCAAATACTGCTTGCACTTTAATAGATAGTTTGTTAAAAAATACAAAAAATAATAAGGAATTAGGATTATTTGATGCTTTATACTACTCGAAAGCTATCAGCAAAGAAAAACATTGCATTGGTGGCACATGATCATTTGAAAGAAGCATTATTAAATTGGTGCAAAACAAATCGCGAAGAACTCTCTCATCATAATTTATGTGGAACAGGTACAACCGGTACATTAATTAAGAAAGAAACCGGATTAAATATTATGCCAATGCTTAGTGGTCCAATGGGGGGCGATCAGCAAATTGGTGCTTTAATCGCAGAAGGTAAAATTGATATTCTTATATTTTTCTGGGATCCTCTAAATGCCGTTCCTCATGATCCCGATGTAAAAGCACTGTTACGCTTATCAACGGTTTGGAACATTCCGGTTGCAACTAATCAAGCAACAGCTAACGCATTAATACAGTCCTCAATATTTACTCAAGAAGTGGAGATAGAGATCCCTGATTACCAAGGCTATTTAAATGAAAGAGTAAAATAGATGCCAATTCCTTCACAAGTTCGCAAAACAGGTAGATACATATTATTATTTGATAATTTGTTTATTGTATTGGGATTTTATGTCGTATTTCCGCTCGTTTCTACGCATTTTGTTAGCCAAGTAGGTTGGAGTGCACTATTTGTTGGTTTTGCTTTAGGATTTCGTCAATTTGTTCAACAAGGATTTGGCTTAATTGGTGGTGCTATAGCTGATCGATTTGGTGCAAAACCCATGATCATAACAGGTATGTTTTTGCGGTCGATTGGCTTTATTTCAATGGCTTTAGCAACTGAACACTGGTTATTACTTGTATCTTGCTTATTGTCTGCATTGGGTGGACTGTTATTTGATCCACCTCGAATGGGATTAACCATAAAATTTACTAGACCCCACGAACGAGGCAAATTTATATCTTTATTAATGATACAAGATAATGCAGGTGCAGTTATTGGTGCTCTTATTGGTGGTATCTTAATAGATTATGATTTCCAATTAGTTTGTTGGTGCGGCGCTTTTATCTTTTTCTTATGTGGCATTTTTAATCTGTTTTTTTTACCCTCTTATCATATTGCAATTGGTAAAGCTTCAATTATTAATGGTATGAAAATGGTTTTGAAAGATAAAAAGTTTACTCATTATGTGCTTACTTTAACTGGTTATTATGTGCTTGGGGTACAAGTCATGTTGATGCTACCTCTAACTATTACCAATATTTCAGGAAGTTCAAGCTATGTGAAATGGATGTACGTGATTGAAGCAATTATCTCACTAACTCTGCTTTATCCTATTGCTCGGTTTAGTGAAAAACATTTTAGATTAGATCAACGCCTTAAATTTGGATTACTATTGATGTCGTTTGCCTTTATAATAATCGGATTTACATCCCAATTATCTATTTTGTTATCACTCATAGCGCTTTTTTACCTTGGTGCAATTGTAGCAGAGCCGGCTAGAGAAACTTTAGCAACCGTGTTAACTAATCCAAAAGCCAAAGGTAGTTATATGGGATTTAGTCGATTAGGGCTTGCTTTAGGTGGGTTTGTTGGTTATACCGGTGCTGGTTGGCTTTATGAAATTGCAATCAAGATGGGTTTTCCGCATTTACCGTGGATTATTTTAACTTTAGTTGGTTTATTAACGTTAGGTTATTTACAATCTTTATTTAAAGATGAACCACCTTTTAATTTAGTCAAGATGAAAAAAATTGATTAATTTCACCATATTTAAATAAAATTGCTTCACCAGTGTTTAATTTATGCCAAGTTTCATTTGAGGTTAACGGCATAGTTGAAATAATAGTGACAATATCATTTGGTGTAGTATGCTTTTGAAAATCGATTTCAACATCTTCATCAATTAATTTTGCTTTACCAAATGGCGCTTTTCGGGTGATCCAATGAAGATTAGTCGAGCAATAGGCAAATACATATTCACCATCTGAAAGTAACATATTAAAAATACCAAGTTCGGTTAATTTAATCGCACACTCTCGAATATAATCAAAAAGTTCAATATCATCGGTAGGTTGTTTGGGATATTTTTTATGTAACTGATTAATTAAGTAACAAAAAGCATATTCACTGTCGGTTAATCCAACTGGTTGAAAAATTCCCATATGCAGTTTTTCGTAATCAGTTAATTGCCCATTGTGGGCAAAAGTCCAATTTTTTCCCCATAATTCGCGAGTAAAAGGATGGGTATTTTCTAGAGCTACTCCTCCTCGATTAGCTTGACGAATATGAGCAATTACTGCCGTTGATTTTATTGGGTATTGTTGAACTAATTTAGCTATAGGTGAAAAACTACAAGGTTCAGGATCTTTGAATGTACGACATCCTTTACCTTCATAAAATGTTATTCCCCAGCCATCTTTATGTGGACCTTTATCACCGCCACGTTTGATTAAACTGGTAAAACTAAAACAGATATCAGTCGGCACATTGGCACTCATACCCAATAATTCGCACATATTAAGCCATCTCTTTTTCAATGAGTAAAATCAAAATATGAATCACTTTTATATGGATTTCTTGCACTCTATCAGCATAACCAAAATGAGGTACACGAATGTCTACATCAGCCAAACCATTCATTTTTCCACCATCTTTACCGGTAAGCGTAATAATTTTCATACCTTTTTGTTTTGCTGCTTCAATCGCTTTAATAACATTAGTTGAGTTTCCTGAAGTTGAAATACCTAGTAGTACATCACCTTTTTGACCAACACCTTCTACATAGCGAGAAAAAATAGAATCGAAACCATAATCATTACCAACACAGGATATATGACTCACATCTGATATTGCAATAGCAGGATAGGATGGTCGGTTATCGCGAAAACGGCCAGTTAACTCTTCAGCAAAATGCATAGCGTCACAATGAGAACCTCCATTACCACATGAAAGTACTTTACCACCTTGTTTAAATGAGTTTGCGATTAAAATGGCCGCCTGTTGGATTTGTTTAAGATTTTCATTATTTGAAATGAAATTAGCTAATACGTCAATTGCTTGATTTAGCTCATCTCGAATAGTGTTAATGTACATCAATTTTACCTCTTTTGTAGAAAGCTTTTTTCTTACCATTGTAATTCGTTAATAACAGCTTGCAAGTAATAAAAATGAAATTTCTTATAGTAAGAAAAAACTTTGATGCAATTATTAAAAATTTATAAATCTTTGTTGAAGGAATGACAATTTATAAATGTAAAAATTACACTTTATAAACAGTAAATTTACAAACAATAACTTTCGAATAATCATACTTACTTATGCTTGTTATAAACATATTAATTCACCATTTTTGCTAATAGGATAACCCTTTAATCTGTGCTATAATTGGCTTATAAATTTTTCACTAAAAGTGATTATAAAATTGCATCTAGAATCTATCGATAAGGAATAAATATGCAAATAGTTAAAGGTAAAGTTGCTGCACCAAAAGCTAAAGTAGCCATTATCGTGGCACGTTTTAACCAATTTATTAACGAAAGTTTAGTTAATGGAGCAGTAGATGCATTAACTCGTATTGGTCAAGTTGAAGATAAAAACATTTCAGTTATTTGGGTACCAGGCGCTTACGAAATTCCTTTAGCAGCAAAAGTTGCTGCGCAATCAAAAAAATATGATGCCATTGTAGCATTAGGTACGGTAATTCGTGGCAGTACGGCTCATTTTGATTTCGTTGCTGGAGAATCAAGTTCAGGTTTATTGAATGCTAGTTTAGAGTATTCAATACCAGTTGGTTTTGGAATTTTAACCACCGAAAGTATTGAGCAGGCGATCGAACGAGCTGGAACTAAAGCGGGTAATAAAGGTGCTGAAGCAGCATTAACCGCACTTGAAATGTTAAATGTTATCAAAACAATTAAGGGGTAATTTAGTGGCGTTAGTTAATCCTCGTCGTCGAGCAAGAGAGTGTGCCGTTCAAGCCATTTACTCTTGGCAAATTTCTAAAAATGATCTTGCTGATGTTGAGAGCAGTTTTATAGCTGAACAAGATATGAAAGGTGTTGATAGTAAATATTTTAGGGAATTACTTCATGGTGTTGCCAAAAACACAGCAGAATTAGATGAAAAAATGGCACCTTACCTAACAGAAAGAACTGTTGATGAGTTAGGACAAATTGAATTAGCGGTACTACGAATTGCAACTTATGAATTAATGAAGAGACATGATGTCCCTTATAAAGTGGTTATCAATGAAGCAATTGATCTGGCGAAAACTTTTGGCGCAGAAGAAAGCCACAAATTTATAAATGGTGTATTGGATAAAGTTGCTCCAACTATTCGTACACGATAACTGTCTTAAATTGGGAATATTATGAACGACACGATCGAAAAAAGCAGGCCTTCAATTTTTTATGCCAAAAATAGTCAATCAAGTGTGAAATCTGTAAAAAACAAAGGCAATGATCATCGAAGTAAGCGTAAAAATGATAGTCTTCAGTCTAATTCAAAAGCAAAACATGATCGAATTGAAACATTTAAAGTAAAATCATCAAATAAAACTATAAAGTCATCTAAAGTAAACTTAAATTTATCAGATGAACATGATTCTCCCTGGCAAAAAAAAGTTAAAGATAACGATCAAACTCCAACATTTGGCTATGATGAGTATCGACAAAAAAAAGAAGAGACTTTAGTTTATAGTGAAAACAGTTGTAGAGCTGTATTTAAGCATCGACGCTCTGCTATAGTGAAATTATTTATTACTCAAGAAATGACTTACCAGTTTAAAGATTTAATTAATTGGTTAGTCAAACAACGACTAGGTTATGACGTTGTATCAACAGAACAAATTACTAAAATAACTCAAAACCTACATCATGGTGGAGTCTGTTTAATTGTTAAAAAACGGATACCGCTCTCTTTACTTGATTATTTACATGAACATGATGATAGAGTTCGTGATTGTATTCTTGCGATTGATGATGTTAATAACCCTCATAATTTAGGTGGATTAGTTCGTAGCGCTGCTTTTTTTGGCGTTAATGGTATCATTTTGCGTCAAACTAATTTGCTTGATAGTGGATCAGCAATGCGAGTCGCTGAAGGTGGTATTGAAGCGATTGAACCAATTAAAAGTGATGATTTTATTGTATCCATAGATATATTAAAAAAGAATGGTTATCAAATAATTGCCTTATTACCATGTCAGTCAAAATCCATTAAATCAACCGAATTATCACAACTTCAATTTAAAAAGAAAGTTGTATTAATTATATTTCAACAAATTAATACAAAGTTAATTAATTGTGCTGATAATGTTGTGCATTTGAGTGGTAATGATAATATGTCGGCATTAAATATTTCTGTTGCAGCAGGGATTGTTTTATCTACTATTAAATATCAATCTTAATTGATATTGTTCTAGTTATTTTTGAATATTTTGATGAAGTTAACACTTTTATCTTCTCATTATATTAAATAGCATCAATTGGTTAGAAAATGGTTGTTTTTTCTGTACATTGGTATCGAGTTTTTTAATGTATTGGTAATTATTATGTCATCTAAACATCGAGTTGGTTTAATTTTTGGTAAGTTCTATCCATTACACAGTGGTCACATTTATCTTATTGAAAAAGCGTTAACGCAAGTTGATGAATTACATGTAATGCTTGGTTGTGAAGCAACTCGCGATAAACAACTATTTGAGAAAAGTCGTTTACCTAGACAGCCACAAGTTAGTGATCGTTTTTCATGGTTAAAAGATACCTTCAAAGATAGACATAATATTCATATTTATATTTCTGATGAAACTGGAATTAACTATTATCCTAATGGTTGGAAAGAGTGGAGTGATAGTATTAAACATATATTATCAGAAAATAAAATTGAACCATCTGTTGTGTTTACTAGTGAACCACAAGATGTAACGGAGCATGAGCGCTATTTTGGTTGCCCTGTAGTTGTTATTGATGCTAATCGTGAATTCGTTAATATCAGTGCAACCAAAATTCGAGAAAATCCTTATCAAAATTGGTCTTTTATTGCCCAAGCAGCTAGACCTTTTTTTGTTAAAAAAGTCGCCATCATAGGACATGATAAATTTAATGAATTGCCCGTAAAATTAGCTAATATTTATAATACACAATATGTTTCAAATGGGTATATAAATTATATTCAACGAGAAATTTCCACTCTAGAAAATAAACGTTACTTAAGTGAAAATGATTATCTAAGAATTGCAATGTTACATGTAGAGAGAATGAGTAAATCATTAGAAAATGCTAATAAGCTTCTCTTTACTTCTATCGATTTTGGGACATTATCTAACTACTACGAGCAAATTTTTGGCAAATCTAATGAAGTCTTAATTGGACTAAAAAGTAGCTACCAATTTGATTTAATTATTCATGAAAATGAATTACCGGCGAATTCCACTCCATTACAGCATTTTGAAATTGTTTCTAAAATGGTTGAATCGTTATTGATTTAGCTCATCACATTTAGGTTAGCTTATGTTAAAATAAGCTAACTTTTTGTGATAGGTGAATTGTTATGTCTCAATCTTCTCAACCAAATGAAAATCAGGATAAAATTGATTTTGGTTACACCCAAGTTCCAAAACAAGATAAAGTAAAACGCGTAGCAGAGGTGTTTCATTCTGTTGCAGATAAATACGATATCATGAACGATCTAATGTCATTTGGTATTCACCGAATCTGGAAAAAAATAACTATTGAGTATAGTAGTGTTAGGAAAGGCCAAAAAGTCCTTGATCTAGCTGGTGGTACAGGTGATTTAACAGCTAAATTCTCACAAATAGTTGGAGATGATGGCTTAGTTGTATTAGCAGATATCAATGAGTCGATGCTTAAGGTTGGTAGAGATAAACTACGAGATAAAGGCTTATTTAAAAATATTGAATATGTACAAGCAAATGCAGAGGAGTTACCATTTGCAGATAACTATTTTGATTGTATCACTATCTCATTTGGTCTACGAAATGTGACTGATAAGCAAAAAGCGCTAGAATCTATGTGGCGAGTTTTAAAGCCAGGAGGGCGTTTATTGATTCTAGAATTCTCTAAACCACAATACCAAATTTTAAATAAAGCCTACGATCTTTACTCATTTACTATGTTGCCATTAATGGGAAAAATCGTAGCGAATGATTCAGATAGTTATCGATATTTAGCTGAATCTATCAGAATGCACCCAGATCAAAAAACACTGAAAAAAATGATGGAAGATGCTGGGTTTGTCGATGTTAAATATCACAATATGACAGGCGGTATTGTAGCCTTACATACTGGTTTTAAATTTTAATGTGATAAACAAATAATGACATTTTTTCGACTTTATAAAATATTAACCATATTTCGAGCTTATCGATTAGAAGAGCTATTACCAAAACACCGTGTCTCAAGGTGGTTACGAGTATTATTGTTTTGTTTGTTTTGGGTTAGACCTAAATCAAATCAACAAGAGATTGGTGAAAGGTTGCGTCAAGCCTTACAAGAGCTAGGCCCGGTATGGATAAAATTTGGGCAAATGGTTTCAACAAGACGCGATGTGTTGCCAAAACATCTTGTCGATGCTCTAGCCAAATTACAAGACCAAGTTACCCCTTTCGATGGAAAAATTGCAAAACAAATTATTGAAACTGCTCTAGGGTGTCCTATAGATTTTTATTTTTCAGATTTTAATGATCAACCATTAGCATCAGCATCCATCGCACAAGTTCATACAGCAACTTTAAAAAGTAGCCAAGCTGAAGTGGTAATCAAAGTTTTGCGACCAAATATTTTACCTATAATTAAATCTGACATTCGCTTAATGTATTGGATTGCTAACCAATTTACTAAACGGATAAAATTTGGTGAAAAGTTACGGGCTGTAGAAATTGTCAGTGATTATGAAAACACGCTTCTAAAAGAATTGGATCTTCAGAAAGAAGCCTATAACACAGCTCGTTTGCGCGACAATTTCATTAATAGTGAGATCCTTTATATTCCCTATGTGTACCAAGATTTGTGCCGAAAAAATGTTTTAGTTGAAGAGCGAATTTACGGTACTCCGATAGCTAATGTTGATGAATTAAAAAGAAATAATGTCAATATGAAGTTATTAGCAGAGCGTGGTGTTCAAGCTTTCTTTACCCAAGTATTTAGGGATAATTTTTTTCATGCAGATATGCACCCGGGCAATATCTTTGTGGATATAAGCGAACCCCAAAATCCTCGTTACATTGGGATAGATTGTGCAATTGTAGGTATTTTGACTGAAGATGATCAACGCTATTTGGCTGAAAATTTTCTTGCATTTTTTAACCAAGATTATCGAAAAATTGCACAAATTTATATCAAATCTGGTTGGGTTCCTGAAACAACGGATGTTGCCGCATTAGAAATGGCTATGCGCAATGTTTGCGAACCTGCATTTGCTAAACCACTTGGTGAGCTCTCCTTTTCGCAAATTTTATTATCACTATTTCAAGTTGCACGTCAATTTGAGATGGATATTCAACCTCAATTAACCTTACTTGAAAAAACGTTATTTTATATAGAAGGGTTAGGGCGTCAACTCTATCCAGAACTTGACTTGTGGCAAACGGCTAAACCATTTTTAGAAAATTGGTATGAAGATAAATACAGTGCTAAAAAGTTATTACATCAAGTTTGGACTTCCTTACCAGAATGGAAAAACCTTGTTGTTGAGCTACCGGAAAAGTTGAATGATCAGGCTCGGATGACTAAGCTGATGCATGTTCAGTTAAAACAGATTAATCAACAACTTCAACGTAGTAAAAGAAACCAACAAAGATTAATGTTTGCAATTAGTATTCTTAGTCTTTTATGTATTGCTTTACTTGTCGGGCATTAAGCGAGTTATTTTTTGGAATCTCACCATTTAAGTGTATAATTTTACTATTTTAAGCTATTGGAGACTTATCATATGCCAAGTTTGCCCAAATTACTCATATTTGTAGCGGTTATCGTTCTATTATTTGGAACAAAAAAATTGCGTTCATTGGGCTCTGATCTTGGGGCTTCCATTAAAGGTTTTAAGAAAGCTATGAATGACGACGATGATCAAAAAGAGACAGATGATTCACAAAAAGTGGAACGTCTTAACTCATCTGATGATAACCACACCAATAAAGAGTAACTTGTGTTTGATATTAGCTTTGGTCAGCTACTATTAGTCTTAATTATCGGGTTGGTCGTATTAGGGCCAGAGCGTCTACCTATTGCAATTAAAACTGTTGCAAGCTGGATAAAAGTACTCCGCCGTATGTCTGCAACTGTTCAGTTAGAATTGAATAAAGAGCTTAAATTACAAGAGTTACAAGATAGTTTAAAAAAAGCAGAACAAAGTGGGCTAAATACCCTAACACCGGAAATTCAAGAATCCATTGATGAATTAAAACGCGTAACCGAAACACTACAAAAAGAGATCGATTCCGCCTCTCAAATAGATACAACAATTCATTCAGATAAAGATAAATTATGACAGACGACGCAACGCAACCACTTATTGGTCATCTAGTAGAACTAAGAACACGGCTTTTACGATGTATCATCTGTATATTAATTGTATTAACGTGTTTACTCTATTTCTCGAATGATATTTATCATATTGTTGCTAATCCGCTTATTAGTCAATTGCCAAAAGGTAGTAGCATGATTGCAACTGACATTGCAGCACCATTTTTTACTCCTATTAAACTGACTGCTGTTGTTTCAATATTTATTTCGATTCCTTATATTTTGTATCAAGTATGGGGATTTATTGCACCTGCATTATATCAACATGAAAAACGTCTAATTATGCCATTGATAATTTCAAGTACGGTACTTTTTTATATTGGTATTGCGTTTGCTTATTTTGCGGTATTTCCTCTCGCTTTTTACTTCTTTATTCACACTGCTCCAGTTGATGTTGCGATAAATACCGATATAACTAAATATCTTGATTTTGTCATGACATTATTTATAGTCTTTGGTTTTGCATTTGAAGTCCCTGTTGCAATAATATTGCTGTGCTGGACAGGAGTAACAACCCCTAAAAATCTACGTAAAAAAAGACCTTATATTATTGTAGCAGTATTTGCTGTAGCTATGTTTGTTACACCACCAGACGTATTTTCACAAATTTTATTAGCTGTACCTATCTGTTTATTATTTGAAGTTGGGACATTCTTTGCCCGGTTTTATCAACCAAGAAAAAAAATCATACAAGATGATGATAAAAATATAGACGATGAATAATAGATTGATAATTGATCCAATGAATACGAGTAAAGGATAACTAAATGAAAACATCTCTTCCTGAGTTTAATCTGGCAAATGTTCTTGTTGTTGGCGATATTATGTTAGATCGCTATTGGTATGGCGGTACCAATCGCATATCACCAGAAGCGCCTGTACCAATTGTTAAAATTGATTCTCTTGAAGAACGTCCTGGCGGTGCAGCTAATGTTGCACTCAATATTACCTCCCTCGGAGGTAAAGCGCGTTTAATTGGTCTTACAGGAATGGATGAACCTGCTAAGGTACTTGATGAGCAACTTACTAATCGACATGTTCATTGCGATTTTGTATCTGTCTCAACACATCCAACTATTACTAAATTAAGAGTGTTATCAAGAAATCAACAATTAATAAGGATTGATTTTGAGGAAGGTTTTAATAATGTGGATCATACTCCTATTTTAGAGCGTATTGATACCGCACTTACAACTTCTAAAGTAATGGTTCTATCGGATTATGCCAAAGGTGCATTAACTGCTGTACAAGAAATGATAAAACAAGCACGAAAAGTTAATGTACCAATATTGGTTGATCCTAAAGGTACTGATTTTGAGCGTTATCGTGGTGTAACATTACTGACACCAAATATGTCTGAATTTGAAGCTGTAGTTGGAACATGTAAAACAGAAGAAGAGATCATTGAAAAAGGTTCTCAACTTATTAAGCAATATGATCTTAAAGCCTTGCTTGTTACTCGTAGTGAAAAAGGCATGACGTTAATACAATTAGATAAACCAGTTTACCATCTGCCAACTCAAGCTAAAGAGGTATTTGATGTTACCGGTGCGGGTGATACTGTAATCGCAACTTTAGCAGCTTCATTAGCTGCAGGGCAATCACTTGAAGAAAGCTGTTATTTAGCAAACGCTGCAGCCGGTGTAGTTGTCGGTAAATTGGGAACATCAACTGTTTCGCAAGTTGAATTAAGTAATGCTATTCGGGCTCGCGCAGATGATGGTTTTGGGGTGATGACTGAAGATGAATTAAAAGAAGAAATTCGTAAAGCACGATTACGTGGTGAAAAAATTGTCATGACTAATGGCTGTTTTGACATTTTACACGCTGGGCATGTTTCATATCTTGCTAATGCTCGCAAGCTTGGTGACCGTTTGATTGTAGCAGTAAATAGTGATACCTCAGTAAAACAATTGAAAGGGGAATCCCGACCAATAAATCCATTAATGCAAAGAATGATAGTATTAGGTGCACTTGATTCAGTTGACTGGGTTGTTCCTTTTGAAGAAGAGACTCCACAAAGGTTGATTGCCAGTATTTTACCTGATGTATTAGTAAAAGGTGGTGACTATAAACCTGAAGATATCGCTGGTGGAAAAGAAGTTATAGAAGCAGGTGGAGTAGTTAAAGTCCTTAATTTTGAAGATGGTTGTTCGACCACAAACATCATTGATAAGATTAAACGGAAATAAATAATATAATAATTAGCTATTTATTTAAGTAGCTAATTAGTCAATTATCGAATAATTTAGGTTTGGGTATATTTTAAAACCAATCAATAGGTATTAACTATCGTTAAATTTCATAATTAATACTTTTTTTATTATCTGCTTTATGCAAACCTATCAACTACCAAATGCTAATTTATTTAAAGGATTTCTTTTATGACTAAACACTATGACTATATTGCTATCGGTGGTGGTAGTGGGGGTATTGCTTCAATTAATCGAGCGGCATCTTACGGTAAAAAGTGCGCTATTATTGAAGCTAAATTATTAGGCGGAACTTGTGTCAATGTTGGGTGTGTTCCCAAAAAAATTATGTGGTATGGTGCACAAATTGCTGAGGCGATTAATCATTATGGCCCTGATTATGGTTTTGATACGACAATTAATCATTTTGATTGGGATAAACTAATCGCTAGCCGAACAGCTTATATTGATCGTGTTCATCAATCTTATGATCGAGTATTAAACAATAATAATGTCGATGTTATTCATGGATATGCTAAATTTATTGATAGCAAAACGCTTGATGTCAATGGTGTGCATTATTGTGCCGATCATATTCTTATTGCTGTCGGTGGTAAGCCAAGTATACCCAATATTCCCGGAGCGCAATATGGAATTACTTCAGATGGATTCTTTGAATTAAAAGCATTACCAAAAAGAGTGGCCGTTGTTGGTGCAGGCTATATAGCTTGTGAAATTGCCAGTGTTTTACACTCGCTAGGTGCTGAAACTCATCAATTTGTTCGGCAAGGCACACCTTTACGTGCTTTCGATCCATTAATTGTTGAAACATTAATGGAAGTTATAACTAATGATGGTCAGCATTTGCATACTTTTGCAATTCCATCTTCTGTCACTAAAAATGTTGATGAATCATTAACGTTAACATTAGAAGATGGTAAAAATTATACTGTTGATTGTTTAATTTGGGCAATAGGACGAGAACCTGCAACTAAAGAAATGAATTTATCTGCAGCTGGCATTAAAGTTGACAGTAATGGGTTTATTATTGTTGATGAGTATCAAAATACTAATGTAGCAGGAATTTATTCTGTTGGCGATGATACTGGAGCAGCGGCATTAACACCAGTTGCAGTTGCTGCTGGTCGACGCTTATCTGAACGACTTTTCAACAATAAACCAAATGAACATCTAGATTATACTAATATTCCAACGGTGGTATTTACCCATCCACCGATCGGGACAGTTGGGTTAACAGAACCACAAGCAATGTTACAATATGGGCCTGAAAACGTGAAGGTCTATAAATCTACGTTTACTGCTATGTATACTGCCGTAACTTCTCATCGTCAACCGTGTAAAATGAAATTAGTTTGTATTGGTGAACAAGAAAAAATAGTCGGCATTCATGGTATAGGCTATGGTATGGACGAAATTTTACAAGGTTTTGCTGTCGCATTAAAAATGGGTGCAACAAAAAAAGACTTTGATAACACCATCGCCATTCACCCAACAGCGGCAGAAGAGTTTGTTACAATGCGCTAATGTATTGAAAATTTATTATATCTTGTTAAAAAAAACAGGGCTTTAGCCCTGTTTTTATATGGTGTTAAGTGATTAATTATCTAATCTATTTTGCCAACCCTTTTGAGCTAATGATGAAAAACCAACTAAAACAGCAAGTAAAGCCACTGCTGAGATGTAAATACCTGCTCCCAGATAACTGTATTCACCTAATATATGATCGGGACTTAATAAGTAGATAGTTAAAGTCGGCGTTATTGCACTAAACAATGCATAGGCTAAATTGTAAGATAATGATAGACCAGAATAGCGAATGGCTGGTGGAAAGGTTCTAGTTCCTATAATTGGTGTCATAGCGATTGCTCCGATAAATAAGCCAAATATCGCCCAAATCGAATATAGTTTAGCTAATGACATATCTGGCGTTAGTGAACTATAGAAATAGATGCTTACCACAGCCAATCCACCCCAAGTTATGACGACTGTTTTTGCTGTACCTAATTTATCATCTAACCAACCAGAAATAACACAGCCAATTGATAATGTTAAGGCAGCAATACATCCACCAATACGCCAATCCAGATTAGCAAAATGATACATACCGCCAACGATACGGCCAGGAGTAATTAAAATACCAACCATAATTGCTGTTGATAATGACCAAGTTAACAAAGCGACTATCAAACAAGCTGTCTTATGTTTTTTTAGTACGGTAACAACAGGAATGCTTTTTTCTAATGCTTTACGTGCAGCTAATTCCTTGAAGATTGGCGTTTCAGATAAAAATTTTCGTAAGTAGACTGAAATCACACCAAAAATTCCACCAATAATAAACGGTATACGCCAAGCATAATCTAAAATATTTTGGCTAGTAAAATAGAGATCAACAATAATTGTAACGAAAAATCCAAGTAAAATTCCGCCTGTAATACCTGATGTTAACGTACCAACGCCCAAACCATAGCGTTGTTTTGGTGTATGTTCTGCGATAAATACCCATGCACCAGGCATTTCTCCACCAATAGCTGCGCCTTGTAACATACGCATCAACAACAATAATAATGGTGCTACAATACCAATTGCTTCATAGGTCGGTAAAATACCGATAATAAAAGTAGGTAAAGCCATCATTGCTACACTTAAGGTAAACATCCGTTTTCGGCCAACTTTATCTCCAAAGTGGGCCATAATAATTCCGCCAACAGGACGAACTAAATAACCAGCAGCAAAAATCCCCCATGCAAATAAATCTAAGGTTAATGGTGACAAGGTATGTGGTAAAAATAGTGGCTTGACAATGGTATCAATATATAGCGCATAGATAACAAAGTCATAAAATTCAAGCGTTCCGCCTAAAGATGACAATATTAATGTTTTAAAATCCTTACTATTCAATGGTCGGGCGACCGGTTGCCATTCAGCGTTAATTTCAGATTGACTCATGAAAAAACCTTATTTTTATTATTAAATGAATATAGCCAGTAAAGGAAATGACTATTCTTTGATAAATTTTAATTTTGAAAAGGCATTCTGCCATAAAAAGTAGTCTTTTGTTTAATCATAAAAAAATTTAATCAACAATAACGATATGTTTGTTTGATTTATAATATGTATAAAAAATGATATTAAGCTAAAATTCTATCTATATATCGCATATAATAATTTTAAAATATTTGGATAAAAATATGGCAAAACGATGCAGTTGGGTTACAAAAGACCCGTTATATATAAATTATCATGATAATGAATGGGGTTATCCACAATATGATAGCCTTAAACTATTTGAAAAAATTTGTCTTGAAGGACAACAAGCTGGATTATCTTGGATTACCGTACTAAAAAAAAGAGAAGAATATCGTCGATGTTTTTTTAATTTTGACCCAGAAAAAATTATTCAATTAAACGCTATTGATATAGAGTCATTAATCAAAAATAAAGGATTAATTCGAAATCGTTTAAAACTTAAAAGCATTGTAAAAAATGCCCATGCCTATTTAGCTATGCAAAATAATAATGAGGACTTTTCACAATTTATTTGGTCATTCGTTGATGGTAAGCCAATAGTCAATCACTACAAAGATAAAAGTGAGGTTCCTGTTAGTACAGAAATATCCGATAAAATGTCAAAAGCACTGAAAAAGAAAGGATTTTCATTTGTAGGATCAACAATTTGTTATGCATTTATGCAATCGATGGGCTTAGTTAATGACCATTTCGAAGATTGCTTTAAAAAATGAGGAGAAATTGATGACAATCATGAAATTAATAAAATATTGCCTAACATTAATATTAGTTTATTTCATCGTTTGTAATATCATTATTTTTATTTACGCTAATCAAAAGCCATCAACTAATGCTGATACTTTAGTCGTATTAGGATCACAAGTGGTTGGAACACCAGCTGAAGCGCCACTTACCTTACAAAATCGTTTAGATACAGCATTTAATTATTTGCAGAGTAATCCAAATACCAAAGTAATTGTTTGTGGTGGGCAAGGAAGCGATGAATCTGCAACTGAAGCAAGTGTGATGGCTGATTACCTAATTAAAAAAGGTATTAATTCCTCAAGAGTATATCTTGAAGACAGATCAAGGCGAACGGCTCAACAGTTTGTTTATGCTAATCAAATTTTACCACTAGGCAAAACAGTTGTTGTGACCAATGATTTTCATATTCTTCGTTCAATTATGCTAGCTAAACGCTCGGGTATTAGTGATATTACTGGTTTACCTGCACCGTTAGCTTATACCAATATTGATAAATATATAGCAATGATAAGAGAGCCATTAGCTTTACTTAATTCATGGCTGTTTGACCATCCATTAGATTATGTTGAAAATAATAATTAGCCATTCTAATTAAGTTAGATAGCTTGCCTTTACAGATTTTTAATGATAGTCATGGTATGATTAATCATTGCTATTTTTAATTACAATTAATAAATATGAATTCAGACACAATTGTTGCACAGGCAACACCACCTGGTCGTGGTGGTGTTGGCATATTGCGTATTTCTGGTCCTAAAGCACAAGAGGTTGCCAAAGCAGTTTTAGGTATCTTACCTAAACCGCGATATGCTCATTATCTACCGTTTTTAGCCGCTGATGGAACAACGTTAGATGAGGGCATTGCTTTATTCTTTCCCAATCCAAACTCGTTCACAGGTGAAGATGTGCTTGAACTACAGGGCCATGGTGGACCCGTTATTTTAGATCTACTGCTAAAACGTATATTAGAAATATCTGGTGTGCGTATAGCAAGACCAGGTGAATTTTCAGAGCGAGCTTTCTTAAATGATAAATTAGATCTTGCGCAAGCTGAAGCCATTGCAGATTTAATTGATGCAAGTTCAGAGCAAGCGGCCAAATCTGCTTTGTTCTCTTTACAAGGCGTGTTTTCCAAGAAGATTAATGAATTAGTTGAATCGCTTATTCATTTGCGTATTTTTACTGAAGCAGCTATTGATTTTCCTGAAGAAGAAATAGACTTTTTATCTGACGGAAAAATAGAAGCAGAGCTTGACCAAGTTATTCAACGATTAAATGAAGTTCGTCATGAAGCCAAACAAGGTTCATTACTGCGGGAAGGCATGAAAGTTGTCATTGCCGGTCGACCTAATGCGGGTAAATCAAGTTTACTTAACGCATTAGCCGGTCGTGAGGCGGCTATTGTTACTGACATAGCAGGGACAACACGTGACGTTTTGCGTGAACATATTCATATCGATGGTATGCCTTTGCATATCATTGACACTGCCGGACTACGCGAAGCCAGCGATGAAGTAGAACGAATCGGGATTGAACGGGCATGGCAAGAAATTGACCAAGCGGATCGGGTGTTATTTATGGTTGATAGCACAACAACCAATGAGGCCAATCCAGAAAAACTTTGGCCAGAATTTATTGAACGCTTACCTAAAAATATGCCAGTAACCGTTATTCGAAACAAAGCAGACTTAACTGGTGAACGATTAGGCTATAGTGAGCAAAATGGTTATTGCCTTATCCAACTATCAGCACGAACTGGAGAAGGTATTACCTTATTACGTGATCATCTTAAACAGGTAATGGGCTTTACTAGTAGTACAGAAGGGGGCTTTTTAGCTCGTCGACGACACTTACAAGCACTTGAAAAAGCTGCAGAGCATTTAAATAATGGTAAATACCAGCTCACAACATTTCATGCTGGCGAATTATTAGCGGAAGAACTCAGATTAGCTCAAGAATCTCTGAGTGAAATCACTGGTCAATTTACATCTGATGACTTATTAGGAAGAATATTCAGTTCATTTTGTATTGGTAAATAATTCAAGTTTTACAGTTAACGAGCTAATACTTGTCAAAAACCAGAATTCAGTTGTTTTGGTTTTTGAACATAAAGACATAGAAGAGTTGAACTACTGTAATGTCTGGAATAATTCAGTGTTATTCAAAAAAAGATAAAAAATATACTCAGTAAATACGAGAGATAATCGTTTAGGTATGGATTCTAAGGTATTAAATTTACATAATTTTCAATGTATTGTTTAAAAACTTTCACTCTGTTTGGCATATAATTTCTATCCTTGAATATTAAAGAGATCGGTCGAATGCTACCGATCCAATTAGGTAACACTTGCACTAACTCTCCATTAACTAAACTTTTTTGAACAAACTGAGATGGAACAAAACATATCCCCATTCCTGCTTTGGTTGCGTCAATTATTAGTTCAGTATCATCCATAATTAAATAAGGATTTGCTTGTACCTCATAATATTCTTTATTTGTGGTATTAGTAAGTGACCAGCTTAGGTTATGGCTTATATTAATTAAATTTTTGTCGAGTAAATCAATGGGATGTGTACATATAGGTATTTGTTCTAAATAATTTTTGGATGAACACAATATATTTTTCGACAATAGTATTCGTTTTGCTATCCAATCACTATCGGTCAAATCTCCCACGCGTATAGCAATATCTATATTCATATCAGCTAAATTAACTATCTGATTCGTAGCCATTAAATCTATTTTTATATCAGGGTATGTTTTCATAAATGAAAACACACAGTTTCCAAACCATTGATGTGTTAGGCTTAATGGTGCAGTTATTCTTATTGTTCCGGATAACTTTTGGTTAAAATCATACAAATCTTCAGCTTTTTCAACAAACTCCTCAACTAAGGTAGTAAATTTAGCAATATACATTTGTCCTAATGTCGTTAGGGTGATCTTCCTACTGCTTCTATGCATCAAAAGACCGCCAATAGCTTCTTCTAATTGAGTTAGACGTCTGCTTATAGTTGGTGAAGGTATACAAAGTTTATGCGATGCCTTAACAATACTACCTTCTTTAATTACATTAATGAAAATGACCAAATCATCTAATGATAATTTCATTTTTGAAATTTAACCTTCTTTTTTTGTTTATTGTATTATAAATGGATTATTCATAAAATCAAAATCTATCAGTTATTGACCTACCTTAAGCAACGAGGACTAACTTGATATCATCAGATGCCTTTTTATGAATAAAATAGAGATTAAAATGAAAAAAAAAATTACAATTTTACTTGTTACACTATCAACCTTTTTTTGGGGAACTAATTTTAATGCAGGTTCAATAGTTGTCTCTTCCGTATCGCCACTTACAGCAGCTTCTGAACGTTTTATTATTGCAACATTAGCTATTTTTGTTTTTATGATCATTAAAGATAAAGGCAACATCAATGCATTTAAATTAAATTGGAAACCATTAATTTTACTTGGATTATGTGGCATTACAGGCTTCAATTTAGCCTTTTTTATCGGATTACAAACTACATCCGCTTTAAATGGTGCACTTATTATGGCTACATCGCCAGTGACAACCATATTAATATCATCAATTATAGAAAAACACCGTGTTTCATTGCCACAAACTGTAGGGATGTTGATCAGCTTGATTGGTGTAATTTTAGTGATAAGCCATGGTGATATAAATAATATACTTAAATTACATTTTACTCGTGGTGATTTGATTATTTTATTGGGAAATCTGGCTTGGGCAACCTACACTGTTGGATGTCGTAGATTTATATCCGATTCGACACCATTACAAACAACAGCTTTTACGATGTTATTTGGTACTATAGGAATAGTTGTATTTTCTTTTTATCAAAGTGACTTAATAAAAGAGATTGAAGAAATTTCAACATACAATCAAATTATTCTTATTTATATGGGACTTGTTGGTTCAGTATTAGCATATTTATTTTGGAATGTTGGGATAAAAGAACTCGGTGCAGCTAATACTTCATTGTTTTTCAATTTCGTACCTGTTTTTACTTTATTACTTGCTTTTATTATGGGCACAATACCCAATTTATTACAGTTAGCTGGAGCTCTTTTAGTTATAAGTGGAGTGATATATGCGACAGGATCTTATCAAATATTAAAGATGAATCGTTAAATAGTCTTAATATCACATACAATTCAATAATCATTATTTGACATAATTAGCCATAAGTTCGAGAGGTATTTTGTTTGAAGAATTTTTGAATAACATGTCATTTAATGTTTTGTGCAATGACGGTTAAGTAGATTTGTGATCGTTATGGCTATTCCCTCATTCAATTATTAGTACGAAAAGGATAAGCTATTACCCTATTATGTGATCATATCAAATAGGTAATGTGTTTTCTTGTAGCTCAGAATGAGACTTTTTGGCTTATTACTGACATTTATAAGTACTTAAAAAGCAGCAGAGCATTTAAATAATGGTAAATATCAGCTCACAACATTTCATGCTGGTGAACTATTAGAAGAACAACTTAGACTTGCGCAAGAGTCATTGAGTGAAATCACTGGCGAATTTACCTCCAATGATCTACTAGGGCGCATATTCAGCTCATTTTGCATTGGTAAATAAGCTGAACATAATGTTGGTTAGAAATATAGGGATATAAATAAAAAGTCATATCCCTATGAAGTGTTTTAAGAATTAAAAATTAACTTAAGCTATTTATTTTTGCCGGCATTATTTGGAACTAAAAATAAAATTGAAATAAAACATAACAGACAAAATCCGACATTAATCCATAATCCAATTGCTGCGCCAGTTGCTATACTTTGACCACTGGCAATAACTGCAGCATAAATTGATGCTGAAATGGCGACACCAAAAGCACCGCCTAATGAACTTGCCATTTTATATATTCCTGATGCAATACCAACTTTATCTTCAGGGGCGCTAGAAATTGCTGTGTCAATCGAAGGTGTCGCATAAAAACCTAAACCAAGACCAAATAAAATGTAGCCACCTAATACTGAAATAATATAAAGCATATCTGGTAAAAATGTCAGCGTCATCAATGCAATTCCGGAACCAGTAATTAACGGTCCCATTAACATTGGTTTTTTCGCACCTACCTTTTGTAAGATTTTTTCACCAACACGAATCATACATAAAACCGAAACTAAATAACCAATAGTTAATAATCCATTTTGGAAAGAGGTAAACCCTCGCCCCTGTTGGGTATAAGTGCTGGCCACAATTAACGTGCCTGCAACAGCATTTAGCATAAAGTTGGATAAGGTAGCACCACGGTAAGGGATATTTTTAAATAATGCAAAATCAATGAAAGCGCCACTCGCTTTACTTTTTTCAATAACAAAAAATAAAATCATAAAAACAAAACAAACGGTAGCCAACGATAATGTTGCTACACTAGTCCATCCAAAAGTAGAACCTTTGGTTATCACAAGATTTAATGAAACTAACGTAATAACAAAAACAAATAGCCCTACATAATCAAATTTTGGCAGACTCGAAGGATCTTCAATTTTGGTTTCAGGAGTTCCTTTCAACAAAAGCATACCTAATACAGCACAGATAATAGAGATTATAAAGATCCATTGCCAACCTAAATAAGTCGCTATTGCACCGCCAGCAAGCACACAAGTGCCCGAGCCGCCCCAAGATCCAATCGACCAAAAACTCAATGCACGCTGACGATCTTTACCTTGATAATAGGTTTTCACTAATGCTAAAGTCGATGGCATAATACAAGCTGCAGATAAGCCTTGAATAATGCGTCCAAAGGTAAATAATATTTCTCCTTGGGCGAAAATCAAACAAAGACAACCAATAATACTTAAAATAAAACCAAAGTAAGTAAAACGAACTCGTCCAAAGCGATCAGCTAAACCACCAGCAACCACAATAAAGCAGCCAGAGAAAAGTGCAGTCAAACTTACTGCTAAATTAAAAGAGGCTGGAGTGATACCAACAGTATGCTGAACAGCCGGTCCAACATTGACTATTGATTGAGCAAACAGCCAAAAAGTAATAACCCCTAATACAATGCCTAATGTTAACCGGTTATAACTTTTAAATTGCGCGGTACTAGAACTCTTTGAAGTTGACATATTTAAACCAGACATAGAAGCGATTTATCCTTATTTACTTAAATATGTTTCAGTTAATGCAACCCAATATGACGCAGCAGGAACAATACATTTATCATTAAAATCATAACCAGGATTATGAACACTACAAAATCCTGGTTCGTCTCCATTGCCGATAATCATATAACAACCATTTGGATTGCTCTCTAACATAAAAGCAAAATCTTCACTGCCCATAAAAGGATGGCAATTATCATGAACACGATCTTTACCGACTAATTTCCGAGCAACTTCTAATGCAAATTTTGTTGCATTAGCACCATTATGTAAAACAGGGCTACCATTGATATGTTCGATTTTAACTGAGGCGCCAAAACTTTCCGCCTGCGAAGTGGCAATTTCGGTAATACGCTTGAGCAATAAAGTCCGGGTATTATTATCTAATGCTCTGACGGTTAGCTTCATCAATGCATCGCTATTGACCACATTGGGGGCTTCGCCAGATTGAATACAACCAATCGTGATAACAGCTTTCTCAAAGGGTGAAACATTGCGGGAAACAATACTTTGTAAAGCAATGCCAATATAACAAGCAACAAGCGTCGCATCAATTCCTCGCTCAGGCATGGCTCCATGAGCACCTTTCCCATTGATGGTGATATGAATCGTATCGGATGAAGCCATAAGAGCACCGTTTTTAAAATAAAAATGGCCTTCCTTAAATCCGGGCATATTGTGAATACCGAAAATCACATCACAAGGAAATTGTTTAAATAAACCCTCATCGACCATCACTTTCCCACCATATAACAACTCTTCAGCTGGTTGAAAAATGACATGTAAAGTCCCATCAAAGTTGCGTGTTTCGGCAAGATATTTAGCTGCACATAGCAAAATAGTGGTATGCCCATCATGACCACAACCGTGGAATTTACCATGGCTAACACTGCTCCAAGGTTTACCCGAAGCTTCAACAATAGGTAATGCATCCATGTCAGCTCTAATACCTATTTTCTTATTACTAGCGCCATTTTTCAAAACACCAACGACGCCAGTTTTTGCTAGACCACGATGAACCTCATAGCCCCATTCAGATAGCTTATTTGCAACTAAATCACTGGTTTTTTTCTCTTCAAAACCTAACTCAGGATGTTTATGAATCTGATGTCGAATATCAACAAATTCTTGTTCTGTTTTTCTAATCGTTTCCATAATATGCTGCATTTTAGGCTCCTAATTAACCTGAATATCGTTTATGAGAAAAAATAAAAATGGAACTATACATCTAAGTTAAAATTATATTTAAAAACAAAAACTATCTTTATTATCAAAACCACATAGATGAATAAATATACAATCTAATTTTGTATAAGTCGATTATTTCTGTTATTCAATTTTTATTCTTGAAGGATAACCTTGCTTATTTTTCTTGGCACCATGGTTTATTTGAGTATAAAGGAGCAGAAACGCTCAATCATTACGTTTTATTAATAACAGATATAAATCTTATAAATTTTCACTATTCTGAGGTGTTTTTTTTGTAGGCTTATTGGCGTAATATAATCACTATACTTTATATGACAGACAAATTTATTTTAATTATAGATGTTCCAACGTTGCACTAGATGAATTATAGATAACAAAAGGGGATAATGATGAAATTAATCGTCGATAATATGAGTTGTCAACATTGTGTTAAAACCATTACTAAAGCAATTAATGATATTGATCCTAAAGCTAAAGTGACCGTTGATTTAGCGAAGCATGAGGTTGATATAGAAGGTGGTACTATCTCACAAGAAGCTGCAATTCAAGCCGTTAATCAAGCGGGGTTTGAGTTTGTGGGTATTTCGTATTAAGGCAATACTATTTACAATTTCTCATTTTAAACGATTAAGACAATCGCTTAAATACTAGATAATACAAATATCCAATAGCCTCTATTTGATTAGATAATGCACTAAAAAAGTTTTCATATACTTCATTGGCACGGATTGTCGATGAAGTATATAGCTGTTGAAAATAGCGTTTGCCGAAAATACTACATTTAGCTTTCTAGCCTTTTCCTGCGGTGTCCCACCATTGATAAAAATGGTGAGTAGGTCCAATTCCTTTACCAATTTTCAAATTATCTGCATTTTCAATGGCACCTTGTAGGTATTTTTTTGCTTGTTTAACGGCTTCTTCTAACTCATATTTTGGTAGTAATGCTGAAATAGCTGCCGATAATGTGCAACCTGTACCATGAGTGTTTTTAGTTTGGATACGTGGTGATGCCATTCTGATGATCTTTGTTGGCGTGATTAAATAATCCGGACTTTCTTGACTTGGCAAATGTCCCCCTTTCATTAATACTGCCTGACAGCCTAATTTGAGTAGCTCATAACCCTGTTGTTGCATTTCATCTTCGTTTTGTGCCTCATGACAATCAAGTAATGCTGCTGCTTCTGGAAGGTTAGGGGTGATGATGGTGGCTAATGGTAATAGCAATTCTCGAATAGCGGTAATGGCATCATTTCTCAATAAAGGATGCCCCCCTTTGGCTATCATTACCGTATCAAGAACAATATTGGCAATAGGATTATTGCTTAATAGATGATTAACCGTGGTTACAATCTCTTTATTCATCAGCATACCGATTTTAACGCTATCAATATGGATATCTTGATAAAGTGTGTTAAATTGAGCCTTAACAAATTCGGGTGGCACTTGGTATATGCTATTAACACCTTGTGTACTTTGTGCGGTTAAAGCAGTAATGACTGACATCCCATAAGCGCCAAGCGCTGAAAAGGCCTTTAAATCGGCCTGAATACCTGCACCGCCACTAGGATCGCTACCCGCTATAGTTAATGAAACTGTTGTCATGGTTTAATTTCCTATCTTGCTTGTCTTATTTTTCTAATCAAATCAGATGTGGCCTTAGCAATATCTCCTTGCCCGCAAATTGCGGATACAACGGCAATACCTTCAATGCCAGTTTGAATCACTTCAGTTAAATTGTTTACACCGATACCACCGATCGCAACGGCAGGGCATTGTTTTGCTTTAACAAGTTCAGTCAATTGGGCGATGCCTATTGCTTCTGCTGCATCTTTTTTGGTGGGGGTTGGATAGATAGGGCCAATACCTAGATAATCGACTAGTTGCCAAGGAACGCGCTCAAGTTGCGAATAATTAGAGACTGAAAGCCCTATCCATTTATCTTCTCCAATTAATCGTCGTGCAACTTCGACAGGTAGATCGCTTTGTCCAACATGAACACCATCGGCATCGACAGCTAAAGCTATATCAATATGATCATTAATCAATAGTGGAACTTGAGTGTCGATTAATACTTCTTTTAAAGCTTGGGCGGCTTTATACCAATTTCTACCTGAATATTCTTGTTCTGAACGTAATTGAACGGCAGTAACACCATTTTCAACTGCAAACTTAGTGGTATTAACCATACCATTTATGCCATCACAAAGTACTGGGTCAAGTACTAAATAGAGTGTTAAATCAAGTTGCTTCTTCATCAAAAATCCTTATTTGTGGTGAAAAGAGAAAGTTGGTCAATAATTGACATAGCAAAAGTACCTAGCCCTTGCTGTTTATTAGCGAGTTCACCCGCTTTTTTCATCATAAAGCAGGCTGAAGCAGTAGCCTTTAAATGATCTTCAGAACTTGCAATCAATGCTGCCACAATCGCAGATAATGAACAACCAGTACCAGTTACTTGTGTTAGCGCGATATCACCCCCAACAATGCTATAAACCTGCTCACCATCTGTGACATAATCGGTCTCACCTGTTATTGCAACAATGGTTTGATATTTCTTGGCTAATAGCATTGCCGCATCTAATGCAGAATCAGTAGAATCCAGCCCATCAGGCCCTTTTGATGATGATTGTTGACCACTTAATGCTAGAATTTCTGAAGCATTTCCTCGAATAACTGTCGGTTTAAATGTTAATAATTGCTTAGCAATTTCAGTACGATATTTCAATGCTGCTCCAACTGCGACAGGATCTAATACCCAAGGAGTTTGATTAGCTTTTGCGGCGGCTAGTAACATGCTTTTAGCGCTGTGACTATTGATCGTGCCAATATTAATTAACAAACCATTTGCAATGGCAACAAAGTCCTCAACTTCTTGCTCAGCTACCACCATCGCTGGTGAAGCCCCAATCGCCAAAAGAACGTTAGCAGTGTAATTTTGTACCACATCATTGGTAATACAATGGATTAAAGGTCGCTTCTGATGAACTTGCCCAATAAAAGGAATGGCATCCTGATTTGAAAATAATTTAATGACCGACATATTCTTTCCTTATCTAATAAATAATATTAAGGGAAGAATGTGTCAAAAGCGGTAATTAAGACAGAGACTTCCCTACGCTGGCATGATCCAGATCAGGTTCAACGGGTAAATTCTCAGTTTTTTGCTCTAACAAAAAACACCCCGAGTCTAAATAACAAATTTGGATAAAATTGAATCTATTATGAACTGAGTTTAAAAATTAAACAAGTTATTGTAATAATCTTTCTATATCACTAATGGCTCGTCTATCCGGTAAGAAAATTATTAAATGATCGCCATCTTCAATCATTAAATCCGTATTTACTATAATTACATCTTCACCACGAACCACGGCACCAATCGTAGCACCTGAAGGTAATTTTAAACTGTTAATATTTTTACCGACTAATTTTGAATTTTCCGCTTCACCACGAGCAACTACTTCGACAATTTCCGATTCACCTTGGCGTAATGAGACAACTTTAACTACACCCGTTTGCCTAACATGGCTTAGTAGTTCTGAAATAGTGGCATGTTGTGGTGAAATCGCGATATCAATAACACTATCGTTAATCAATTCTAAGTAGGCTTGTCGCTGGATAAGAACGATGACTTTTTTTGCCCCCATTCTTTTTGCCAGCATAGATGACATAATATTGGCTTCATCATCGCTAGTGACCGCCACAAACAGATCGGTTAACTCGACTTGCTCTTGTGATAATAATTCTTGGTCTGATGATTCACCATGTAACACGGTGGTATTAACTAACTGCTCAGCTATTAATTCAGCTTTTTCTGCATTACGTTCAATCAACTTAACTTGATAATCATTCTCTAAACGTTTAGCTAAAGCAATGGCAACGCCACCACCACCGCTAATAATAATACGTTTATAAGGTTTTTCTAGCCGTTGTAGTTCACTGGTTACAGCTTTAATGTTAAGAGGAGGGGTAATAAAATAAACCATGTCTCCAGCTTCAATTAAAGTCGAACCTATTGGGCGAATAAAACGATTTTGACGATAAATAGCAACAACACGCGCTTCGACATGTGGTAAATGCTCTTTAAGTTCGGATAGTTCGCTCCCCACTAACGCACCACCGTAATAAGCGGTTACAGCAACCAAACAGACACGATTATCATAAAACGAAGCAAACTGTAGAGCACCAGGATATTGAACTAATTGGCTAATATGATTTGTAATTAAGTTTTCAGGAGCAATAATATGATCGATGTTGATACAATCTTTATTGAAGAATGGGTATCTTTCATCGTTATATTCAGGAGCACGGATTCTAGCAACTTTTTGTGGAATATTAAACATCACATGCCCAATCTGACAAGCCATCATATTTACTTCATCAGAATTGGTAACGGCAACTAACATATCGGCTGATTCCGCGCCAGCACTCTCTAATACTTGTGGGTAAGATGATTTACCGCAAATGACTTGTAAATCAAAACGCTCTTGCAAAGATTGCAATTTATCATGATCTTCATCAACGACAGTCACATCGTTCTGCTTTTCAGTTACTAAATATTCAGCAAGTGCACTACCAGTTTGGCCTGCACCAAGAATGATAATTTTCATAATAAACCTATTATAATCAAAAGGCCTCAACCTAACTCATTATTAGAACAATAGAGCTCATATCAATTAAAGCCGTTTGATATTGTTTAGTAATAATCGCAATCTTATTTTAGATTATACAAAACCGATTGCATCATAAACCTTCTTCAACGTAGGCTCTGCTTTAGCGCGAGCTTTTTGTGCTCCTTCTTGCATAATTGAAAGAAGATAATTTTCATCATCTCGATATTGATGATATTTTGCTTGTAAACCGGTTAACATCTCGATAACTTGATTCGCCACCTCGGTTTTTAGATGACCATACATTTTGCCTTCAAACTCTTTTTCAAGTTCAGCAATCGGCTTACCTGTAATACCTGTCAAAATATCTAACAGATTTGAAACACCGGCTTTGTTTTTTGAATCATAACGTACAACAGGTGGTTCGTCTGAATCGGTCATTGCCCGTTTAATCTTCTTCTCGACATCTTTCGGATTCTCAAGTAAACCAATAACATTGTTACGATTCTCATCTGATTTAGACATCTTTTTGGTTGGATCTTGTAAAGACATCACACGAGCACCTACTTTAGAAATAAACGGCTCAGGAACAGTAAAAATATCGCCATAAAGTGCATTAAAACGCATAGCGATATCACGTGATAACTCGAGATGTTGTTTCTGGTCATCACCTACAGGAACTAAATTAGCTTGATATAACAAAATATCAGCAGCCATTAATACTGGATAATCAAATAGCCCGGCGTTAATATTTTCAGAGTGACGAGATGACTTATCTTTAAACTGCGTCATACGGCTCAGTTCACCAAAATAAGTATAACAGTTCAACGCCCAACCTAATTCAGCGTGAGCTGGTACTTGTGATTGAACAAAAATAGTACTTTTTTGTGGATCGATACCACAGGCCAAATAAAGCGCTAACGTATCAAGTGTTGCTTTTCGCAACTTATTAGGATCTTGACGGACCGTGATCGCATGTTGATTGACAATACAATAAACGCAATCATATTCATTTTGCAAAGACACCCAATTCTTCAAAGCCCCTAAATAGTTGCCTAATGTTAGTTCTCCTGATGGCTGAGCGCCACTAAATACAATTGGTTTACTCATAATTTATTCCTAATTTATACTCATTATTTTTTTGCATCAGCCTTTGGCTGAGGTAATAAGGTTAAAATATCTTTAAAATCATCAAATAAAAAATCAGGCTTGCTAGATGCAATCGACACCCCATAATTATAACCATAACTTAATGCTACAGTCGGGCAATTAGCATTTTTAGCAGCAGTAATATCATTCTTTGAATCACCAACAAACAGCAACTGATCACTAAACAATCCAAAGGTTGCCATGACTTGATAAAGTGGGGCAGGGTGTGGTTTCAACTTAATCACATCACCACCACCAAGTACCAATGAAAAGTATTCTTTAATACCTAATGACGTCAATAAAGCAGGTAAAAATTGTGCAGGTTTATTGGTAACTAAAGCTAAGGGATAATGATTTTCATAAAGCGTTTTTAAGGTTTCTTTAACATGCGGGAATAGCGTTGTTTGCTCATCCATAACCTTATCATAATGATGATTAAACAACTGTTTCGCTTTATTGAAATCCTCTTTAGACGGATTGCGACCAATCACGTTGAATACGCGTTCGAGCATGACATCAATGCCATTACCGACCATGTTTTTTACTTGCTCATTAGTAACGGTGGGTAACTCCAAATCTGCTAACATCTTTTGTGCAGCTAAGGCAAGGCCAGGCACACTATCGACTAAAGTTCCATCTAAATCGAAAGCAATAGCTTGAATATCATTTAACTTAGCCATGGTTAACACCTTCTAATTCTTTACGCATTGCATCAATTACGGCTTTATAATCCGGTTGACCAAATATTGCCGAACCAGCAACAAACATATCAGCACCCGCTCTGGCAATTTCAGCGATATTATCAACTTTAACACCACCATCAATTTCTAAACGAATCTTTCTGTCAGACTCAATAATGCGCTGTTTAACTTGTTGCAATTTTTTTAGAGTACTTGGTATAAATGATTGTCCACCAAAACCTGGATTAACGCTCATTAATAAAATAATGTCGACTTTATCCATCACATAATCCAAATAATCTAACGGCGTTGCAGGATTAAGTACAATTCCTGCACTGCAACCATGATCTTTAATTAATTGCAAAGAACGGTCAAGGTGAATAGTAGCTTCAGGGTGAATAGAGATATTAGTTGCGCCAGCTTTGGCAAATGAGGTAATTAAATCTTCAACCGGCGAAACCATCAAATGAACATCAATCGGAGCCTTAATACCATAATCACGAAGAGCCTTACAAAACATACTACCCATCGTCAAATTTGGTACAAAATGGTTATCCATTACATCAAAATGGACAACATCGGCACCAGCGTCTAATACTTTCTGCGTATCTTCTCCAAGACGAGCAAAATCAGCGGATAATATTGATGGTGCAATAATAAACTCTTTCATAACATACCTCTACTAATAAAACCTTATACATAAAATAGGTTATTTTTGGTACAAGGCTAATATTTCATCAATTTTTTTGCGTCCTTCGCCAGCACAGCTAATTGAGCGTCGCATTTCTGCACGGTAAAGATGGCGCGCTTTACTATATAACGTTCTGGTATACTCTGTATCGTGATTTGATAGTAGTACAGGAATATTTTTTTTATAAGCAATTTTTTCTGCTAATTGTGACAATCGCTTATGTTCTTCAAAACCAAAATTATTGGAATAATAAGCCGTAAAACCGATAGATTCATTTGGAGAAAGATAAGGCGGATCACAATAAATGACAGAATTGCGTTTTGCCATTTTCATTGCTTCATGATAAGGAGTACAGATAAACTCAGCTTTTTGTGCTTTTTGAGCAAAATAGTAGAGCTCCTTCTCAGGAAAATAGATAGTTTTGTAACGTCCAAAAGGTACATTAAAAAGCCCGCTATTATTATAGCGACATAAACCGTTATAACAGTGGCGATTCAAATAGACAAACAAAAGCGATCGTAGATATTGATCTTTACTATAATTAAAGACATCTCGTAGCTGATAAAAAGCCTCAGCTTGATTATTCTGATGATTAAATAATAGCTTAAGATCATTAATAAACTTATCAGGATTGGATTGTAATAACCTAAATAACGCAATTAGATCATGATTGATATCAGCTAAAATATAACTTTTAAAGTTTGTGTTTAAAAAAACAGAACCAGCGCCTACAAAGGGCTCAATGAGTTGGTCCCCTTCTGGTAGATATTGTTTAATTGTGTCCACAAGCTCATATTTTCCTCCAGCCCATTTTAAAAAGGCTCGTTGCTTCTTCAACGGAAACTCCTATTTTGCTGATTTTTCTTTATTAATTGTTTCACCAGATTTAATCCAAGGCTTATCTTTTTGTAGTGCACTTGGTAAAGATTTGATCGCTTTTCTGGCTTCGTCAGCAGAATCATATGTACCTTTAACTAATATATACCATTTAACATTATTTCGTTTGGTTTCATAAATTTGGTAATTAGTGAGATTATGTTCTTTAACCAATCTTTTCAAACCATCAACTGAACTAGAAGAACTAAGTTGAATTGAAAACTGATCATTCTTAATTTTGGCAATCGAAGTTGAATTATTACCTGTTATTACACTATTATTTGAGTTAGAAACAGTAGGATTGCCTCTATCTGGATTTATTGGTTTATTTAAATTAGTTGATGAACCACTAGTATTTTGAGTTGTACTGTTACCCGTTGGTTGCAGCTCTGGTCTAGAACCCGATGTTGACTGTGTTGATGCTGGAGGTTGACTAACCCCATTATCGTGCTCATTAACATTACTATTAATTGGGGCTGGTGGCACAGGTGCAGAATTTTGTTGACCTTGCGCTAACGCCCCACTATCGCCACTGATTGTTGAATCAGGCGTTTGCGTCGACGAAACACCATTGACTTCAGGAGGAGTCAGTATGGTTGTTTTTTTTGAAGGACGAGATATCACAAAGCAAACCAACAAGACAATAATAGCTAAAGCTAATCCCATAATAATCAATTTTTTCTTCGAATAATGCTGAAAAAAAGTTGATATACTAAAAGAAGGCGTAGAAGACTTACTTGATTGTTCTGGTATATAACGATCATCTTTATCTACACGCATATTAACTCCTTTCAAATGGTTTATTGCCTCATGGCCAGCCGAATTTAAAAAATTGAAATTTTAAATTTGTTCTATTTTTTCAATAATATATCCAGCAACACCTTTGGCACTTTGCTCATCAGTTTTAATCGTAATATCAGCGATCTCTTCGTAAAGTGGATCACGCTCTTCGGCTAATTCTTCGTAAAGTTCACGGGGAGTATTGCCACCTTGTAATAAAGGACGACGCTTATCTTTCTGGGTTCTTGCCATCTGTTTTTCTATTGTAGTTTCTAAATAAACTACAATACCGCGAGCTGATAAACGGTTACGTGTCTCTTTAGATAAAATCGAACCACCACCAGTAGCAAGAACTATACCTTGTTTTTCAGTCAACTCATTAATGACTTTCTCTTCTCTGGCTCGGAATCCGTCTTCACCTTCTAAGTCAAAAATCCATGCAATATCAGCACCTGTACGTTTCTCGATCTCTTGGTCAGAATCAAAAAATTCCATACCTAACTGTTGTGCAATTTGTCGGCCTATTGTGCTTTTTCCTGCCCCCATAGGGCCAATTAGAAAGATATTTCGCTTTTCTGCCATTGTAGTTTCATCATCTATTAATTTTGGTTAAAATTTACAACACAATATCAATTTATAATGACTTAAATAACTCATCATTTCGGTATTGAATTGTGTAACTTACTTGGATCTCCGTCTAACGACAAAAATTTAGGTCGGTAATTATCTCAATAGATAGCCCCATTTTGCAACAGGTATTTATTAATCGATTAACTAATACCTGCTTGATGCAGATCATGAATATTCAGCGCACCAACCAATTCGCCGTGATTATTTACCACAGGTGCAGCAGTAATATTATGATCATTAAATGATTTTAAAGCTTCGACCGCTTTCCAAGTTTCAGGTATTTGATGGCCTGGACTTGTCATTACATCGACAATGTTATCTTGTAATGTACCATGTTTTAGTAACAAACGACGTAAATCGCCATCTGTAAAAACGCCAACTATTTTATTATCATCTTGGCATATTGCAACTAACCCCACACCAGTACGACTTAATTCTAACATGGCATCAAGAACTGTTGCAGATTGTGGTACTCTAGGAATTAAATCACCCTTACGCATAATATCTTTTACATGATTTAATAGTTTAGCGCCTAAACTGCCAGCTGGATGTGAACGAGCAAAATCTTCTTCCTTAAATCCACGAGCTCGCATAACGGCAATTGCCAGCGCATCGCCCATCATTAACGTATTAGTTGAGCTTGAGGTTGGAGCTAATCCCATTGGACACGCTTCCTTTTCGATTGAAATATCCAGTACTGCTTGCGCAGCTAATGCTAATGGGGAATCAAGTCCACCTGTTATGGCAATAACTGGAATATTCATTGCTGCAAGAATGGGTAAAATAAATTGAAATTCCTTAGCTCGTCCTGAATAAGAAATCAAAATCACGACATCATTCTCGGTCACCATTCCTAAATCACCGTGTAATGCTTCAGATGGATGCATAAAAAATGCTGGGCTACCAGTACTGGCTAATGATGCTGCGATCTTTTTACCAATATGACCAGATTTACCAATGCCTGACACTACAACTTTGCCTTTTGTTGACAAAATTAACTGACAAGCCTTAACAAAACTCTCACCAAGCCGAGCTGGCAGCTTTTGTGCCTCATGAAGCTCAAGTTCAAGTAATTCTCGACCATATTGTAATAATTTGTCCATTTTTAGCCACTCATCAAATTAAAACTAAAAAATATATATTGATTAAATTATTAATAGTCTAGCAATTAACTATTCAATATTCAAAAGCCTTTTAGAATAAAAAGATAAGAAATAATTGAGGAGCGCACTTTTTGGAATAAAAAATGTTGAGGAACGGGGTTTTTAAAGCTTTAGAATCCCAATCCAACTTTAACTCCAAGCACGATTAATATCACGCCTAACAACTTATCAATAATCAACTGTAACTTAAAATAACGACGTTGGACAATTTGGGTTTGGAAGACGAATACAACCATCGGCCACCAAATTGCAGCTTCAAGCCAGATTATAAAAGCAACTACCAGTTTATCTACCATCGTTGAGCTGGCATTAAGTAGTTGAGTAAAGATAGCTAGAAAAAACAGCGTGGCTTTTGGATTAAGTAAATTACACAATAGCCCTTGCATAAACGCAGCTTTGGCTGTGACATTCAGTTCCAGCGCTTGTTTGGAAACATAGGCGGTGCCACTGCTTTTGGCTAGTAACGCTTTAACTCCAATCCATAACAAATAAGCGGCTCCGGCATAACGTAATGCATTATAGAGCCAAGGGGTGGCGGTGATTAATACAGCAATGCCTGCCACACAGTAACTCATATGAATGGCGATAGCACTAATTACTCCTAAACAGGTCATTAATGCTATTTTTCGGTTATAGCTTAAACTATTTTTTAAGACCAGAAAAAAATCTGGCCCGGGTGATATCATGCCTAAACAACTAATGGTTATGACCAAAATTAAGGTATCGACTGTCATTTTTGCTCTTGTGCTGCATTGTTTAACGTGGCGATGTTTGATTTATGTTGTTCGATAAATTGCTTTTTATCGAAATTTTCACCAATTAAGTAATCAGTTAAGAATTTTGCATTCGTTTTAATTTGTGCACCATTCAAAATCATTCTTGGTAAGTCGATTTGGTAAATGGTTTGGTTGGATGATTTTTGTAAATCATCACTATTCGCATTGGTTAATAAGTACAATTTGCGTTCTTTTTCCGACAATTTTTTAACGGTTTCGGTACCCGCACCCATCATTAAATGGTCAGGGAAGATATAAAATACGGTGTTGTCTAGTAAACCTTGCTCTTTTAGGTGGTTAATAAATTGCCCTAAATTGTAATCGAGAGATGCGGCTACAAAAGACATGTTGTCATGCTTTGGGCTAATAACAGAGGTCATGCGTTCATCGTTAAAGCCATTTGGTGCATGGGTTGAGACGGTCGAAACAAATAGCGCAAATGGTTTGTCATTATTTTTCATCTCTTGTATTTGCTGTTCGGCGATGTCTAATATATCTTTATCATATAACCCAAATGGCGCATTTGGGTATTTGCCTGGATAGTTTTTTTCAGATACCACTTGCATTCCAACTACTTCTGCTGTGTGGCCAATGCTCGCAAATTCAGGACCAGCCATAACGTAACGAGTTTGGTAGCCCGCTTGTTTTAACACATCGCCTAATGTGACTAATTTAGTCGAGTTAGCGTTTTTTAAAGGGGATGTTGAATGTTCACCAATTAAAAATGGTACACCGGTCATATAAGTGTACATTGAGGCGGTTGTCCAGGTACTACCTGCACTCATTGGCATATTTGGATAAAAGGTATATTGTTGCTTTAGCTGTCTTAAATTAGGCGTAATATCAGCAAAATCTAAAAATCCTTGCTCGAAAGATTCTAACGATAACACAATAATATTTTTGCCTTTTTGACTGTTTAACTGTGATTTTGCAACATAATCATTCATATTGAGCGTTTGTAATGCCTGTTCAAAGGTTGCTTTTGGCGCACAGGTGACTTGATAGATTTCATAGAGGCGACTAATTGGACCATTATGATAACTAATTGAAGCAATTGCGATGACAGCAAACGATAAGCGCCATAACAATCGGCATTTATTACGAAATAAGTTGGCTAATTTACTGATTATAAAAACTAATCCTAAAAAGACCACAATCACTAATACAGCCTGTAACTTGAAGATAAATAATCCTTCAATAATATCATTCACATTTAAATTCACGTAAAACTGATAATCAATAAATCCACCACTAAAATAGATAGAGGTGAGTTCCATAACAATGATGACGGTCATTAAGACAATGGTGAGCAGTTGCCATTTTTTTTGTTTAAAAAAAGAAGCTAAGGTAATAGTTAATATAAAAAGTGGTAATACGATTAAAGTCGAAAACGGCATAGTTAATGATACTCAGATTTTCTTAAAACGGGAATATTGCATCAGTATATACGTTTTAATCAGAAAAATAAAAATCGTAGATTGCAAGGTAATATTAATGCGTTGATTTTATTATATGTAACAAGCTTAATGATAATTATTATTGTTTGTTGTTGATAATTGAAAGCATTAGCAATAAGATAGCAACAATTATTTTATTTCCTAAAGCTGAAAGGTTTACGCTATGTTGTTACGTAGATTTGCCATTGTTTTGCTATTATCTTGTTTTTCTTATAGCTATGCTGATGTCACTTTACCGGCCCCACAAAAGAAAGAGGGTATGGGATTATTTGATAGTCTTAAAAAGCGTGCTTCAACGCCGGGTGGAGGATTTCCAACAGGTATGGTGTCTGACGATGAGCTTTCAAGTGTACTTTGGGCAGCCAGTGGCTTAAATCGAGGTAAAAACGGTTGGACAGTACCAATGGCAAGTGGTAAACCGCCTTATGTTCGCCTGTATGTTGCAAGTGAAAAAGGAACCTTTATATACGAGTGGGAAGGGCACTATCTTCGTGAGATCAATAATCAAGATATTCGTGGCGACATCGGTAAACAAAGTTTTACTAAACGTGCACCTTATATTTTTATTTTTGTGTCTGATGGTGACAATCTTAAAGATTATGATACCCAACAAGCCAATGATTTTAGTCAAATTGCTGTTGGCGCAATGAGCCAAAATGTTTATTTGTCGGCGACAGCATTAAAACTCAGCACACGTTATATCCATTCAATCAATCCTGAATTTATTAGTCAATCATTACAATTGCCAGAAAACAGCAAACCAATAGGGATTATGTTGTTAGGAAAATAAAGGAGTAGGAAGTGAAAAGGTATTTAACTTTAGTTGTTCTACTAATTGCAAGTTTAGCTGTTTTTAGTTCCCCTTCTTATGCAGCCGAAAAGAAATATGAAAGCTGGAATGCAATTATTGATGAGATGGATATCATTTTGAATGATGCCTACAACATCTATTTTATGAAAGACGTCGAAGGTGCTAAAGCCCGTGTTAACAATGCTTACTTTGGATTTTACGAAAAGCATGGCGTTGAGCGCGCAGTGATGTCTTATATTTCAGGTAAGCGCGGTACTGATACTGAATACCAGTTTGCAAAAATTAAACGATTAATGACACAAAATGCGCCGAATAAAACGGTGCGAGCAGAAATTGACGTTATTTTAAAAATGCTCCATGAAGATGCCAACGAGTTAGATGGTAAAAAAGAGAGTGGTTGGAGTGTCTTTTTGGCGTCGTTTATCATCATTTTCCGAGAAGGGTTAGAAGCGATATTGGTTATCGCGGCTATCTCTGCCTATCTTGTTCGCTCAAATAATAAACCGATGCTTAAAGTCGTTTATCTTAGTAGTTTGTTTGCGGTGTTCGCTAGTATTTTAGCGGCGATAGCGTTACATACAATTGTGGGATTAAGTGGTGCCAACCAAGAAATTATGGAAGGTTGCGCCATGTTATTGGCAACGGTAATGCTGTTCTTTATTAGTAATTGGATGCTGTCTAAGTCAGAATCCATAGCATGGAAAAACTATGTGGAAGGTAAGGTCCAAAATGCGGTTTCTACAGGCAGTAGTTTTGCTTTAGGATTTGCTGCCTTTTTAGCAGTATTTCGTGAAGGCGCAGAAACTATCATCTTCTATCAAGCCATGTTAGCAGATGCTAATGAGCATATGGATATGGTGTGGTATGGTTTGGGCGTGGGAATGATTGTATTAGCGTTTGTGTTTGTTATTATTCGCTTTGGTACGGTTAAATTGCCACTTAAACCGTTCTTTATTTGTACCAGTGCCTTAATGTATCTGATGGCGATTGCGTTTGCTGGTGGTGGTGTAAAAGAGTTGCAAGAAGCTGATATTATTCAGGTTACACCGGTCGATTTTGTTCATTCGGTTGAGATATTGGGTATCTATCCAACAGTTGAAACATTACTACCACAGTTGTTCATGGTAGTGGCAGTGATAGGGTCGATTATCTATTCCACAAAATATAAAAAGAAATAATTAATATAAAACATTAAAAACGATTAATGATTAGTGATAAATCGTAAATACATTGGTAGTAAATTGTTATTGACTAGTCATGATTTTATTGATTAGTGATCAAAAGTGAAAAACAAAATTAAGGAGTTTTCAATGAAAAAACTATTAGTCTCTGCTGGTATTTCATCAATACTTGCACTTTCTTCAATGGCTTATGCTGCTGCACCTGCACCAGGTGAAGAAAAAGGCTTCGAAGAGTTTCCAATTGGTGATGAAGTAACTGTTGGTCCTTTACACATCGGTGCAGTTTATTTCCAACCTGTTGATATGGAACCAGCTGGTATGGGTGGTTTACCTGCTTCAAAATCTGATATGCATATTGAAGCTGATATTTCAGCGGCTGAAGGTAATAACTTAGGTTTTGGTACTGGTGATTTCGTGCCTTACTTAACTGTAAAATATAAAATCCAAAAAGAAGGCAGTGATAAAGCTATCGAAGGTACTTTTATGCCTATGAATGCTTCAGATGGTCCTCACTATGGTAACAATATTAAGTTAGATGGTGCAGGCAAATATAAAGTAACCTTTACTATCGAAAACCCTGAAAAACAAGGTTATTTATTACATGTTGATAAAGAAACTGGTGTTGAAGGTCGTTTCTGGACTAAACCAATTGAAGTTTCATGGGACTTTAACTTCATCCCACGTGCATGGTAATTATTATTTTTAATTAAATTTAATTTTCAATAATTAGTTGTACTATCGGCGAGTGTCAAAACTCGCCTATATACGTTGTAATTTTTAGGCAATCATTATGCTCCAATACCTTATCAATGTTACTGATAATACTTTTGTACCTGTGATTATGTTGGCACTACTTAGTGCTGTATTTGTTCAATCAAGTAAAAAATACCTTATCACGGGATTTGTATTGGGGATGTTGTCGGCTCTTATTTATGCAATATTAAAACGAAATACGGGTTTTGCTGTTCGTGAGTTTTATGATCTTGGTGTGATTGTTACTTGGTGCATTATTGTTGTTCCATTGCTGATCTGCTTATCTTTTAGAAATTTTCTAGTTTTCATCATAGTATCTATTGCAATTGGACTTATTACAGCACAATGTTTACCGAATATTTTACTTTATCCATTTGAATTTGATGTTGGCATGGAGTCAATTTTCAATAATGATTATCTGTTTAAATGGATTGGTTACAGTTTCGCTTTATTAGTTTGTATTTTAATTGGATTGTTTATCTATCGGCTTTGCCAAAGGTTTTCAACTCGATTTATTACTGTTATTACTTCATTAGCGATTATTATTTTTACTACACAGAATATAATTAATTTTCTACAAATTTTGATTGTGCGGCGGTTTATCTCACCACAAGAATGGATGATGGAATTAGTTATTTTTGTTTTAGCTCATGTCAATTTATTTACTTTCATCTTTATGGCATTGGTGTTACTACTTACTATTTTATTATACACCAAATCCAAAACTACCTCATTAGTAGGTAGTAATCCTGCCCAAGTGCGTAAACTCAAAGCAAGTTTACGACGTGATCGCCGTACCTCATTATTATTAATGGCAGGTATTGCCATAACGGCTTATACCGTTACTCGCGCACGCTATATTCTCCAAAAAGGTGTGGAGTTATCACCCGCTGAGCCAGTTAAACCTAATGCGGATGGTTTGATTGTGATTCCATTAGATAAAATAAATGACGGCAATTTACACCGTTATGGTTATCAAGCAGTAGATGGCACCTTAATTAGATTTATTGTCATTAAGAAAAGCGAAAATGCATATGGTGTAGGTTTTGACGCTTGTGATATCTGTGGTGCAAGTGGTTATTATCAACGAGGTAATCAAGTTGTCTGTATTTTGTGTGATGTGGTAATGAATATTGCAACAATTGGTTTTTCAGGCGGTTGTAATCCAGTACCGCTTAAATATGAAATTTTAGATGGCAATATGATTATTCGTCCAGCTCATCTTGAAGCTGAAAAAAGTCGCTTTAAGTAAAGGTGTGAAAAGGAAGAAAATATGTTTCGAAGAATGTTACTTAGTGTGTTAGTTCGCCAAAAAAAGAAGCTATTTTTAATTGCCTTAACCGTTGCTTTAGGGGTTTCGCTAGCGACAGCCATGTTAAATGTGATGTTTGATGTTGGTGATAAAGTTAATCAAGAATTAAAAGCCTATGGTGCTAACTTAAATATTGTGCCCAAAAGTGCAGCGATGGTAAATGAGTTATATCAACTCGATGACAAACAAAACGCAACTCAATATATTAAGCAAGATGATTTAGTCAAGATTAAAATGATTTTCTGGGCATATAACATTGTTGATTTTGCCCCCTATTTAACGACCCAAGTGACCGTTAATGATAGACCTATTACACTAGTGGGAACATGGTTTAATAAGCATCTGACTATTCCAACTGGTGATGAAGTTGACACAGGAATGTTAGCCATGAAGTCGTGGTGGTCGATAGAAGGCAAGCCAATGAAAGATGATAACTTGCAAGGTGCCATGGTGGGTGAAACACTTGCCAAGCAATTAAATCTTAAATTAGGCGATAGTATTGAGCTAACTTCCCCAAAAATGACGCTAATTGTAAATAATATCTTTCATAGTGGTGGTCTTGAAGATAACGAGCTTTATGTATCGCTACCAGTTGCTCAAATGTTAGCGAATAAACAAGGTCTAGTTGAACGGGTTGAAGTGAGCGCTCTTACCACACCTGAAAACGATTTAGCTCGCAAAGCGGCGCAAGATCCCAATAGTTTATCGCGTGCCGAATGGGATCGATGGTACTGCACCGCTTATATCAGTTCGATTGCCTATCAGTTGGAAGAATTAATGCCCGATGTTCGGGTTAAAGCGATAATGCAAGTTGCCGACTCAGAAGGCTCTATTTTACAAAAAACACAATTATTGATGTTATTACTGACAGTGTTATCTTTGATCTGTTCGGCTTTGGCGATATCTAACTTAGTTACTGCTAACGTGATTGAACGTAGTACTGAAATTGGTTTATTAAAAGCACTAGGGGCAACTAATACCTCGGTAGCGATGTTAATTCTTAGTGAAATACTAATCATTGCTTTATTCGGTGGTATGGTCGGCTATTTTATTGGTCTTGGCTTTGCCCAAATTATTGGACAGACGGTATTTGGTTCATTTGTTGAGCCTAAAATGATTATTATCCCAATGGTATTAATTATGGTAAGTCTCATTACCTTATTAGGAAGCTTGCCGGCATTACGTATTATGATGTTCTTACGTCCAACGGATGTATTACATGGTCGGTAAGCGAGGTTAAGTGATGATAAATAAAAACCAACGCTTTATTTTAAAAACGATATTTAGCTCATTAATTCGCCGTCGTTCTCGGATTGCAATTGCCTTACTTGGTGTTGCGATTGGGGCCACAGTGTTACTAGGTATGGTGACGCTTTGTTATGATATTCCAAGACAAATGGGACAAGAGTTTCGTTCTTATGGAGCTAACTTATTGTTAATGCCAGCTAATAATCAACCGACTATATCAATAGTTGAGGTAGAAAAAGCTATTAGCGTATTACCGAAAGACAAAGTATTAGGTGTTACACCATTTCGTTATAATTCTATCCGCAGTAACCAACAGCCTTATACCATCGTTGGCACCCAATTTGATCAGGTTATTAAAACTAGTCCATATTGGAAGATAGAAGGTGAACTACCAAAAAATCCGAACGAAATTATAATTGGTACGGATATTGCCCAGTTTGCTAAACTTAGTATTGGAAGTACCATGCCAATTTCAGGAAAATCTAAAGAAAATTCTCGCTTTGATGAGGACTTAACTGTTACTGGCATCGTCAAGACAGGTCGTGCAGAAGATAATTTTATATTTATCGATCTGAACGATCTTGAAAACCTACTTGAAGAAAGCAATCAGGCCGAAGTGGTCGAAATTAGTATCACTGCAACCAAAGATGAATTGCAACACTATATTCAAACCATTAAAGATCACTCAACCACAATCGAACCGCATCTTATAAAATGGGTGACACAGTCCGAAGCATCAGTGCTCGGTAAACTGTCATCTTTACTCTACTTAGTAACCTTAGTCGTGTTAATTTTGACTATGATCTGTGTGGCCACAACCATGATGACGGTAGTAATGGAGCGTCGCAAAGAGATAGGGCTGAAAAAAGCTATTGGTGCAACCAATAAAAGTATTGCCAAAGAATTTTTAGCCGAAGGGATGATTTTAGGTATTATTGGTGGGGTGATTGGGGTTATTTGTGGTTTAATTTTTGCTCAAGTAATCAGCGCCAATGTATTTGGGCGCTCAATTGTCATTGAATTTTATTTGATACCAACAACGATTGTCATTTCGGCTGTGGTAACCATCATTGCGTGTTTGATTCCGGTAAAACGTGCACTTGAAGTTGAACCAGCATTAGTTTTACGTGGCGAATAGGATAGTAAAGTATGAATATGCTAGAAGTTAATAATGTTTCAAAGATCTATGGCTCTTTACATGCCTTGTCAGAAGTTAACTTAACCGTTGAAGAAGGTAAATGGCTATCCATTATGGGACCTTCAGGCAGTGGTAAAACCACGTTAATGAATATTATTGGTTGTATGGATAAACCGTCGCTGGGTTCAGTAATTCTAGATGGACAAGATATTACCCAACTTTCATTACCCCAACTAACGGAAATTCGGCGTGATAAAATCGGCTTAATCTTTCAACAATTTCACCTTGTATCTTATTTAACCGCATTAGAAAACGTGATGGTGGCACAATATTATCATAGCATGGTAGATGAAAAAGAAGCCTTACAAGCATTAGAGCGTGTGGGGCTTGCAGCGCGGGCCAAACATTTACCGCGTCAATTATCGGGGGGTGAACAACAACGCGTTTGTATTGCTAGGGCATTAATCAATTACCCAAAACTGATTTTAGCTGACGAGCCAACCGGTAATTTAGATGAAAGCAATGAAGCAATGGTCATGAACTTACTACATCAACTTCACGAAGAAGGAAGCACAATCATCGTTGTTACGCATTCACCGGAAGTATCAAAACATGCGCAAACAACGGTAGTTCTTGAACATGGTAAAGTAGCAAGTATTATCAATAATTAATGATTATAAGGTCTATATTTATGAAAAATCGCATTGTTTCATCTATACTATTTATCTTAATCGGAGCGTTACTTATTCTATTCCCGCTTTATATTTTACCCGTCTGCCCACTGCCGGATGTGCAATCTATGCCAGCCGATGCTATGCATTCTGCACCAATGGATGGGCACATGCACAATGCGGGTGGCAAAATCATGAAATGTTTTTGGACATCAAGGGCGGAAATTGGTATTGGTAGTTTAGTGATAGCCATTGGTGCCTTGGTATTACTTAGCCGTTCGTTATTTGTACGTATGGGATTAAGTATGGCTATAGCTTGTACTGCGGTCTTAGCAGCAGCGATTCCAACTATTTTAATTGGTGTATGTGGTAATGAAATGATGCGTTGCAATATGGGAGCTAAACCAGCATTGATATTATTGTCAGTAGTATTAGCGATTGTTGCTATTATCAATGTGATATATTTAAATAAACAAGCTAACCGCTAGTAACGGTTAGCAACTGATAAAAAGCATTAGTCAGCCTTAACACCAATTATAGAGAACTCAAACATGCAAGAAATAACTATAGCGAATTTAGCATGGCGAAATATCCAACGACGACCTTTTCGAAGTTGTTGCTTGATTATCATCATTATGCTTTTTTCCGCTACGCTATTTGGTGGTAGTGTATTGATGAAAAACCTAAGCTTAGGAATTTCAGGCATGGCTAATCGGTTAGGTGCGGACATTCTTATTGTACCTTATGGTTATGAAAAAAATCTTGAAGTCGCCTTATTACGTGGCGAACCAAGTAGCTTTTATCTAAAAGCTGACTTAATTGATAAAATCAAAGATATCAAAGGAATCGAAGCGGTCTCACCACAACTATTCATTGCTTCGTTAAGTGCTGGTTGTTGTACTTCTAAAGTTCAATTAATTGGTTTTGATCAGCAAAGTGATTTTGTAATCAAACCTTGGCTACAAACTCAGTTAGAGCAACCATTGCAAGACAATCAGGTCGTGGTAGGCAGCAAAATTACCTCAAATGTAGGTGATGAAATTAAATTTTTCAATCATCCCTTTAAAATTGCCGCTAAAATGGATAGCACAGGAATGGGCTTTGACACCTCAGTTTTTATGACCATTCCTGCTGCTCATTCGCTTATGAAAGAAGCCAATTTAATTGAAGGCGATACTGACCACTTTGCTAACTATGTGTCATCGATTTTTGTTAAAGTCGACCCTGACTATCAGTCTAAAGATATTGTTAATCAAATCATGCCCAAATATGCTATCGATTACAATATTGATTTTGTGATGACCAAAGGTATGTTAAGTAATATATCTAAATGGTTAAATGGCTTCTCAACTATTGTCTATAGCTTATCGGCAATATTTTGGGTGTTAGCGATTATTGTGATCTTTGTAATATTTTCCTCATCTCTTAATGAACGAAAACGCGAAATCAGCTTATTACGTATTCTAGGTGCATCGCGCAGTGATCTGGTTAAAATGTTACTGCGAGAATCCCTTATCATTAGTGCTTTAGGTGGCCTTGCTGGTATAGTGGTTGCTGGCGTATTAATTTATGCCTTCAGCTTATTGATATGCCAAACGATAGGTTTGCCATGTATGAATATTTCAATTACCGATGGATTAATTTATGCCTTCATCGTATTTTTGCTGACATTAATTATTGGTCCGCTGTCTAGTATTTATTCAGCATTATCATTAACTAAGTTTGATACTTATCAAACATTAAGAGAGGGTGAATAATGTTATTGGATATCAAAAACCTTCGCAAAGATTACAAGCGCGGATCACAACACTTTTCAGCGGTGAATAATGTTAGTTTTTCAATGGCACAAAGTGACTTTATCAGCATTATGGGTAAATCAGGTAGTGGTAAAACGACGCTGCTTAATATGATTGCTGGGTTGTTAACGCCTACTCAAGGTAAAATCACGATTAACGGCACCAATTTATTCGATCTTGATGACAAACAAGTATCAGCATTTCGTAATCAAAATATTGGTTACATTCCACAAGGCAGCAGTTTATTACCTAATTTAACTGCTCTGGAAAATATTCGCTTACCGTTTTCTTTAACGAAACGTGAAAACCAATCGAGCTTAAATTCTGCAATGGAACTGCTAGAAAAAGCCCAAATTAGTTATTTAAAAGATGCTTATCCAGCCAACATGTCAGGTGGTGAAATGCGTCGAATAGCTATTTTACGTGCACTAATTTGCCAGCCACAAATAGTCATTGCCGACGAACCCACCAGCGATCTTGACGATGAAAGTTCAACACAAATTATGGCATTATTAGCCGATATTCATCAACAAGGCACAGGACTCTTGATTGTTACTCATGATAATGATGTAGCAAGTTATAGCCAAAAAACGCTGAAAATGTCAGCGGGACGGTTAATCGATTAAATTCGGCTCTGTCATTACCATCAATTATAAAAACAGCGGATTACAGCCCATATCAATCATAATTTTATTTAACTTTATTAGCGGTAATCCGACTAAAGAATTTATATCATCGCCTTCAAGCTTATCGAAAAGAGTAATCCCTAACTCATCACATTTAAAACTGCCAGCACATTGTAGTGGCATCTCTTTAGCGATATAAGCGTCAATTTCGGCATCAGTTAACTGACGAAAGGTGACTTTAAACGGTTCACAAATCGTTTGCGATTGGCCTGTGTGAGTATTAATGACGGTCATTCCTGTATAAAAGTAAAACGCTTTGCCACTGCTATTTTTTAATTGTTGCTGGGCGTTTTCAATAGTGAGGGGTTTACATACAATCTTTCCATCTAAAACACCTACTTGGTCGGAACCAATAATTAAACTATCAGGATTGCTTGCCACCAATGACTGCGCTTTAGCATTAGCCAATCGTACCACCAGCTGCTGTGCACTTTCATTTGGTAGAGGTGTTTCATCACAAATCGGTGCCACACAATCGAAAGGAATAGCTAATTTTTCAAGTACTTTTTTACGTGAAAGTGATGTTGATGCTAGGATAATTTTCATTTTAACTGTTCTTGTAAAATCCATGCGGAAGGATGAGCATTAAAACCAATATGACCATAATAATCGACTGCTTGAGGTGCTGCAAGCAAAGTAATTGCACATTGATTATCGGTATGAATTTGAATCTCTTTTATCAACTGTTTACCAATACCTGATTTTTGATAAGCTTCATCAACGGCTAAATCAGCTAAATAAGTTATGTAGACAAAGTCAGTTAAACAGCGGGCAATACCGACAAGTTTCTGATCATGCCATGCGGTAATGACTAAATTAGCATTATCTAACATTGCTTGAAAACGAGGTTTATCACTTATTGGTCGACGTTCCGCCAATGAGCAGCGAGAATATAATAATGTCGCTTGTTCTATACTGGGTTTGATATCATGGCGATAAATAATATTATCCATAGTTGATCTCCATCATGATTTTGCAAAAAAGTTATTTCAATATTTTAAATTAGCGTTAGGATAACAATATTAGATTTAATTTAAAATTAGTACCATCTTAAATTAATTAAAAAAGATAAGTTTAAATGAGGAGGCGGTATGTACAAAAAAATATTAGTTCCGATTGATGTCCTTGAAGATGAACTCACTCAAAAAGTGATCCCCCATGTTGAGTGTTTAGCGAAGTTATCCAATGCGCAAGTTATCTTTTTTCATACCTTACCGGTTGCATCGGCTATTGTAAATGCTTACTCATTTGGTTTTGATGAGTTTAAAGATCAAGCAACAGTACAAACAGAGCAATGGCTACATCGCTTGATTGACTCAATTAATTTACCAAGAGAAAATTTATCTTTTTCAATTGCGTTTGGTAATCCACGAGATGAGATCTTACATCTAGCAGAAGAGATCGAGCCCGATCTAATCATCATAGGATCTAGACGCCCAAATATCTCAACACATCTACTTGGATCAAATGCTTCTGGTGTAGTGAGAGGTGCACAAACATCAGTGCTAGTAGTACGTTAATTTTTATTTTTCTGATGTCCTCCAAAAGGACATCAGTTTTTGCTCAAAATCTTCAACCTTTTTTGATTTTAAAAAAGCTTTTAAGCTCCAATATATTCACAAAAAGTAAGTGCTGGAAACGATAATAAAGAATTTATTTACTCCAAATAAGATTGTTGTGCAAAAGGTTGTCTTTTTATAAATTAGAGATAATTAATGGCATAATCTAGTGTACGCGAAGATGGAATGATGGAGTAGGGGTGTTATGCCGTCATGATTTCTCGTGGGGCTTTCCTAAAAAATTGAACATCAGAGCTAAGCTAAGATTATACCGCCTTTCGGCGGTATTTTATTATTGATGTTTAACCAGAAAACAGCAGTGGATCTGTTTATTGCGTCTGAAATCGAGCGATAAGGTTTTGTCGGTGATGTCTTGAAACGTCAGACCTAATTTTTGCATACCGTCGGCATCCATTTTGAAGCCTCGTTTGTTATTAGAAAAGACAATTACACCGTTTGGTCTTAATAATCGTTTTAAATCACTCATTAATTTAAGATGATCGCGCTGAACATCAAAAGTATCGTTCATCCGTTTAGAGTTGGAAAATGTTGGAGGATCGATAAAAATTAAATCAAACTGCTCATCAGCTTGAGATAAATAGAGCAAGCAGTCAGCCTGTATTAATCGATGATTTTTACCGGTTAAGCCATTTTGTTTTAGATTACGATCGGCCCACTCTAAATAGGTGCGTGACATATCAACTGTCGTGGTCGATTTTGCTCCACCAAGACCTGCGTAGACGGTTGCACTACCCGTGTAGGCAAATAGATTTAAAAAGTCTTTGCCTGCACTCATTTGTCCGATCATTTTTCTGGCTAAGCGGTGATCTAAAAATAAACCAGTATCCAAATAATCCACCACATTAACCCAAAACTGCGTTTTTTTGTGATTAATTGGATATTCATGGACTAAAAAATAATCCTGTTTTTGCCCAAGTTTTTGATATTGTTGTTTTCCCTTTTGCTTTTCACGGGTTTTTAGTACCAATTGATCGGCGGTTAATTTCAATACCGACATGGTAGCATTAATAATATCAAACAGTCGTTGTCGCGTTTTTTGTGGATCAATATTTTTAGGTGCAGCGTATTCTTGTACCACAATTTTATCTTTGTAACGATCGATAGCCACATTATATTCAGGCAAATCAGCATCATAAAGACGGTAACATTCAAGTTGTTCTTGGCTGGCCCATTTTTCTAATTTTTGACAATTTTTACGTAAACGATTGGCAAAGTCGGTAGCTGGTAAATTTGTTGATATGACCGCCTGATCCACTTGACGATCCGCAATCGAATAATTTTTTTGTAGACAATCTAACGGGCCATTTTTGGCTTTAAATTGTTTGTCAGCACGCATTTGTAAACAATCTAAAAGTTGTGGCGCGCCACTAAATAACGATAATCTCCACCCACCAAATTGTTGTTTAATTTGGCGACCAAGTGCTGAGTGTAAAGCTACAAGGGCTGGTTCACTTTCTAACCGTTCACCGTAAGGTGGATTGCTGATGATCATGCCATGTATATGGTGATCAAGTGGATTGGTCAATTGTGTCACATCCTGCAATGCAAACGTAATTAAATCACCAACTCCAGCTTGGACCGCATTTTGTTTGGCTCGCTCCAGTACTGTTGGGTTATTATCATAACCGATAAAAATGGTGTTAGTTTTTTTTACATTATGCTTAGCGCTGAACAGTAAGTCATTCCAAAGTGTTGGGTTAAATTCTTTCCAAGCAAAAAATCCCCATTGTTTGCGTAGCAGTCCTGGCGGGATATTAGACGCCATCATCGCAGCTTCAATCAATAACGTTCCTGAACCACACATTGGATCGATAAGTGGCTCATCAAACCGCCAGCCAGAACGGAGAATAATAGCCGCGGCTAGACTCTCTTTTAACGGTGCTTGCCCTGTTTGTTGGCGATAACCACGTTGATGTAAGCTTTCACTGCTAAGATCTAATGATAGTGTAACTCGATTTTTGCTAAGATAAGCATGTAAACGAACATCAGGATTTTGCTTTGCAACATTTGGGCGCTGATTGGTTTGTCGCATAAAGTGATCAACAATGGCATCTTTGATCTTTAGCGCACCATATTGGCTGTTACGAATAAAGTCATTAACACCAACAAAGTTGATAACAAATGAGTTATCTACCGCGAAGATATCGGTCCATTTGATATTCATCACACATGAATAAAGATCTAAATCACTATAGATGTCAAACTCGGCAATTGGCAATAAAATACGAGAGGCTAAACGAGACCACAATAACGATTGGTATATAGTTGACTCATTAGCATCAAAATAGACACCCCCCTGCGCCACCCGACAATGATTCGCCCCAATATTTTCTAACTCTTTTTTTAATAACTCTTCAAGCCCGCGTGATGTGCTGGCAAATAGCGTTTTCATGCATAATCCACTTAACAATAAAATTGCAGGCATTATACCGACTAATAACCAGAGTGGGAAATGATTGCCCTAAACAATAGCCAATCTAACCAAAAAGCAATCAAAAAAAGTTGAGGAGCGGGGTTTTTGAGCTTCAAAATCGCCCAATTTTTGACTATTCACTTAATATCCTTTTTATATTAATACTTAAAATTCATCTCTATAAATTAATATTACTCAGGGAAATAATCAATTTTCTGTTTATTTACGATACGTAAGGTTAAATCTGTAATGGCGATGATCAACGCTGAGCGGATCATTTGTTGATAACGGTTTTGGTACATGGATGATTTTAAGGTATCGACAATGCCGTTCTCTTGCGGGTTATTTAATGGAGAGTTAGGGGGAAGGATCATGTCGTGCAGTAAGCTGATTGGACCTAGGATTTCGTCATCCAGATAGGTGTAATTTTTATCGTCTTGTTCTAGCTCATCTAAAATTGCCATTAACAATTCAATATCTTCATAATCTTCACGCGTGATGATGCCTAGTGCATAAAGTAATTTCAAACAGACTGAGGTGTCATTAAGTGGGCCATTTTTGCCCACCAATGATGGAATAACAAACTTGATAGCATGAGGCTCTTTACGAAAAACCTTTAGAATCAATTGATTGACACTGTCATTAATCAAATTGATCGCAACTTTCAGCAAGCTGTGTATATCAGCTTGCTGATTGAGTTTTTCGAGGATGGTGTCTTCTGCTAATGTTTGCATTGTCACTTAAAATTGATAATTTTGCATAGCAGTATAAAGTTGTTCGATTTGGCTAACAACTGGATTATCACTTTCAATACCAGAAATATCGCAAAATGCTTGTTTTAAACCCTTGTTAGCAATTTGATTTGCCAGTTCGATTGCTTGTTCGTCGTCATCATTACGATAGTTAAGCGCAGCTGCAATACCGATAAGCAGATTTTGATTGCTAAGTTTATATTCAAATGTGCCAAGTAATGGTTTGATCAAACGATCGCCAGGACCTAGTTTGCGTATTGGTTGACGTCCTACTCGTGCGGTATCATCATGTAGATAAGGATTCTCAAATCGAGTTAGGATTTTTTCAATATAGGCTTGATGTTTGGCTGGATCAAAATCATAGCGTTTGATCAGTACTTGTCCACTTTCTTCCATGGCTCCACGTACAATTTTACGAATTTTATCGTTTAAAATCGCATCCCGAATGGTCGCAATATTGTTATAAAAACCGAGATAGGCTGTAATAGCATGTCCGGTATTTAAAGTAAATAGTTTACGCTCCACAAAGGCCATTAGGTTATCAACGGGCTCCATACCTTTGATTTGAGGGATTGTGCCAATAAATTGAGTTTTATCGACAATCCATTCAGAGAATGTTTCAACCGTCACCTCTAAAATATCACCTGTTTTAGAAGTTGCCGGTGGCACAATGCGGTCAACCGCAGAATCAACAAAACCAATATGTTCATTAACCCATTGGTGAAGATTTTCTGGTAGATACTTTACGATTTCCTGTTTGAACTGGCTCGTGCCACGTACCATGTTTTCACAAGCAATAATATTGAGTGGAGCGTTATTACCTTGAGCATGTCGAGCAATAATGCCTTGTGCCACACTTTGCGCAATGCGCGCTAAAATTTGAGGACCGACCGCAGTGGTAACTAGATCAACTTTCGCGATGTAATCAGCGACTTTAGGTGAAGTACTGTTGATGGCATCAACATTCTTCACTGTTTCGGTAACCGATTGCTCACCAACCACATTGACTGGATATTGATGGCGGCTAGCAAGTTCATCAATAACTTGTTGATTAACATCTGCAAAAGTGACGTGGACACCGGCATCAGATAATAATTTACCAATAAAACCACGACCAATATTGCCGGCGCCAAAATGTAATGCTTGCATAATAATAATCCTTAATTTTGAATCATTTTTAATCTGTTAAAACACTTCCTACCTTCGTAGGAAAGTTAGCTTAATATTGCTAGGACTTCTTCAATATCATTAGTGGTAGTCAGTTTTGCAATAATCTTTTCGTCATCAAGTGCATTGGTTAACTTGGCGATAACATCAAGATGTTCATTGTTACGAGCAGCAATTCCAATTACGATTTTTGCTTTATCTTGCTCTTCTTCGCCAAACTGTACACCTGCTGGATATTGGCAAAATACGATACCTGTATTAATCACATCATCTTTAGATTCAATTGTGCCGTGAGGTACAGCAATCGATTCGCCTAAATAGGTGGATGTTAATCGTTCACGTTCTAACATGGCATCAATATAAGCTGTTTTTACGTAACCATTTTCGACTAGTTTTTGGCCAGCAAAACGGATGGCTTCTTCTTTAGTTTGCGCCGTTAAACCTAAAAAAACATTTTTTGCATTCAACTTAAACAGCGGTTGGTGGGTAGGTGTTGGTTGTACAACTTGTTGACCACCTTTTGCTTTGACTAAATCATTCACTAATTGAGTATATAAATCACTATCTAAAAAGTTAGTTAATGAAATATGATAAGCGTTTGGTGCATATTGTTTTGCTCGTGCGGTTAAATCTTTATGTGTGATGATGATATCCGCATCAGTTGGCAAGTTATTAATTGCTAAATTGGTAACACTGATATCTAAATGAGCATCTTCTGCTTTTTTACGTAAAACACCCGCACCCATAGCACTTGAGCCCATACCTGCATCACAAGCAACGATTATTTTTTTCACTTTAGCAAGATCAAGTTTACTATTTTCGCTTACTCCTTTGGCTTCGCTTTTCATTGCAGTGACATCAGACATGGCTTCGTCTAAACTTTTGCCATTATCTTTTGTTGTTTTTAATAAAATAGCCGACACAATAAATGATACTGTAGTTGCTGCAAGCACAGATAACGTTACACCTAAATATGAACCTTTTGCCATACTCATTACCGCAAAAATAGATCCTGGTGATGCGGGTGCTGTTAAACCTGCATTAAATAAAGTTAAAGTAAATACACCAGTCATGCCACCTAAAATTACAGCAATGATGAGTCGAGGATTCATTAAAACATAAGGGAAATAAATTTCATGGATACCACCAAAGAAGTGAATAATTGCAGCTCCACTTGCTGATCCTTTTGCCGCACCTTTACCAAAGAACATATAAGCAAGTAATAAACCTAAACCTGGACCAGGGTTTGCTTCAATCAAGAAGAAGATAGACTTACCTGTTTCTGCTACTTGTGTTACACCTAGTGAAGTAAATACACCATGATTGATAGCATTATTAAGGAATAGTATTTTTGCTGGTTCAACCAGAATTGAAGTAAGTGGTAATAAACCATGATCAACCATGAATTGTACTGCAACAATAAGTACATTAGTTAACGAAGCAACAGCCGGACCGATTCCAAAATAAGCGATAAGCGCAAGAATCATACCAATAATGCCAGCTGAAAAGTTATTAACTAACATTTCAAAGCCACTTTTGATTTTACCATCAATGAATTTATCGAACTGTTTAATGCACCATCCACCTAAAGGTCCAGATATCATTGCGCCTAAAAACATTGGAATCGATACGCCAACAATTACCCCAATTGTAGTGACCGCACCAACTACACCACCACGATCACCGTAAACCAATTTACCACCAGTATAACCAATTAATAATGGAAGTAGATAAGTGATCATTGGTCCGATAAAAGCCGTTGATACGCCTTCATTTGGAAACCATCCTCCAGCAGATGGATCGTTAGCATTATATAAAAAAATTGCAGTAATAAAGCCCCAAGCAATAAATGCGCCGATATTGGGCATCACCATATTACTTAGAAATCGCCCAAAATTTTGGACTTTAAGTTTAATGTTTGATGTTGTCATACAAATCTTTCCTTATTGATTGATATAATCATTATGCTGTTATTGTAGAAGCATTTAGTTACTGGATTCATCCAAAATAATCAAAAAATGTGACATATATCACACTGTTAAAAGTGGGGTATTTTTAGGTTTTGTGATCTAGATCACACTAATGCGGTGATAGGAAACTTTTAAGCTAAATTTTTCTATATTTATTTGGTGGTTTTGAGTTTTGGTGAGGTAATTTTTTGTCAGAAAACGATTAAATCGTAAACTTTAAGATAGGGATAATTTAAGCTCTTATGAGCTTAAATTATTTTATCACTTAATTATAGAATTTTATTTCTTCTTGCTTCTAATAAGAAATGAGTAAAAGAAGAAGACATTGCAGCTTTAATTGCTTCGCTGTCAGAAGTCATAGTTTTTGGCGCTAATTGATGTTCTTGTGTTGAAAATCTCATAATTTCTACGCCATTTTTAGTAATAGTGTAAGTAATATCGAGATAAAAATCGACTTCTACAAAGCCTATCCAGTCATATAAAAACTTATCAATAGTGAGGTTAATTTGTAGATTAGATAAATTATTAAGATCGTATCCAGCGGCGATTAGTTCTTTTTTGAAAGATTCTCTAACTAATGTATCAACGTTTACTGATGTGTAAACTGTTCCAATAGCTCCTTTTGCTTTTTGAATTTCATTCGCCTTTACTTTTCCATTTATGAAAGGTTGATATTTAACTTCATTAATAGATACTTTTTCAGTACCTTTAATTGAAGGGGCAGGAATATAATTAACCGGTAGGCTAGTTGAACATCCAAATAAGCTAAATGCTAGTAATGCGAAAATAATTTTTTTCATCATAATCCTTTACAGTTTTGAATTGTTGAAATTGAAATATTAAATAGTTTTGTTTTTAAAATCAGATTGATATGCTACATCTTCATACCTTTTTTGGCAATATAGTAAATTAAATACTTAAATTCACGAGAATTAGCGAAATGGCTGGAAAACATAGAGTATTACATAATGCGCTAGCTCGGAAATTTTTGATAATTTAATCAAAATGGCATTATTTATTAACCACACAAATGTTATTAGAATTTATAAATAACCACATATGTTTTTTAAGTTTTTGATAAGAACGGTTAGTTAATTTAAAGAGGTGGCTCGTCAATATGCTTAATACCATGATTTTTCAATTATATTTAATTTACTTTTATTAACAATTTGATATCATACTGGTGCTTATGGAAAATAATTATTTAAGTAAGTAAATAAATATTTAAAACGGATTCAATGAAGGATCATTATTTTACATTGAGGTAAAAATGAAAGCTCTATCTATTATAGCGTTAATTTTCGCTATCATTTCTATTTTTGTACCGGTTGTTGGATTATTTATTGCTATGGGTTGTAGTGTTTTAGCTTTAATTAGTTTTCGTGGACAACCTACCATTTCTGGCATTACTTTTGGTGTTAATATCATCAGTACTGCATTTTTATCACCATCGTTGGTAATAGCATCTAGTGCTCAAGGTGCAAACGGTGTTGGTACTTATGGTTTTTATGTTGGTTTTCATGTTGTTGCAATGTTAATTGCATTTATTTATTTTATTATCATGAAAAAAAGACAAAAAGCTGCATAAAAAGCTAAAAAATAGAAATTATAATAACCCAATGAATCTAATCAGTTCATTGGGTTATTTTATATTGTTAATTAATGACTAATTTTTCATATATTTGATGATTTGACCTATCAAGTGATAAGCCAAATGTTCAGTTTTCTACTCCACAGTCACAGATTTTGCCAAATTACGAGGCTGATCGACGTCTGTGCCTTTGATTAAAGCTACATGGTAAGCAAGCAATTGGGTTGGTATCGTGTAGTAGATTGGCGCTGTAAGTTCTTCAATATGAGGTAAGTTGATGATATGCATTGTGTCATCACTCACAAAGCCTGCATCTTGCTCAGCAAATACATAAAGTTGTCCACCACGGGCACGAACTTCTTCAATATTAGCTTTAAGTTTTTCGAGTAGGTCATTGGTCGGAGCCATAACAATAACTGGCATATCTGCATCGATAAGCGCTAAAGGACCATGTTTTAATTCACCTGCGGCATACGCTTCTGCATGAATGTAGGAGATCTCTTTAAGTTTTAATGACGCTTCCATTGCGATTGGATATTCATCGCCACGGCCTAAAAATAGGGCGTGATGTTTATCGACAAAGTGTCCAGCAAGTTTTTTGATTTCTGGCTCGGCCATTAACACTTGCTCAATGCGATTTGGCAAAGTTTGTAAGGCATGGACGATCGCTTGTTCAGTGATTTCAGCCATGTCATTAAGTCGGCCTAATTTGGCAACTAAAAGCAATAATACGGTTAATTGCGTGGTAAAGGCTTTAGTTGAAGCAACGCCAATTTCAACGCCAGCTTTGGTTAGTAACACCAAATCAGCTTCACGAACTAAGGTAGAGGCAGCCACATTACAAACGGCAAGAGTGCTTAAGTAATTATTCTCTTTTGCTAAGCGTAATGCTGCAAGCGTATCTGCCGTTTCACCTGATTGTGATAGGGTGATGAATAAACTGTTTTTACGGCGAGCGGGTTTTCGATAGCGAAATTCCGAAGCGATCTCCACATCACAAGGAATACCAGCTAATGCCTCAAACCAATAACGAGCAACCATTCCGGCATTATAGGCGGTACCACAAGCAACAATTTGCACATGTTCAACTTGCTTAAGAATATTTTCCGCATTATCGCCAAGTTCAGATAAATCCACTTTGCCATGAGCCATTCGTCCTTCAAGGGTATTTTTTATAGCATTAGGTTGTTCGTAAATCTCTTTTTGCATGTAGTGATTAAAGCCAGCTTTACTGCCTGCGTTATATTTCGCATCAGATTCGATGCATGGACGGTTAACTTCTTGATGGTTTTTATCAAAAATATTCACAGTGCGATGGGTGATTAGTGCAATATCACCCTCTTCTAAGAAGATAAATTGACGAGTAACCGGTAATAAAGCTAATTGATCTGAAGCAATAAAGTTTTCACCAACGCCACAACCAATCACTAGTGGACTACCTGAACGTGCCGCGACGAGAATATCGGGATTACGCGTATCCATTACAACGGTGCCATAAGCACCTCGTAATTGTGGGATTGCTTTTTGTACTGCTTCAAAAAGTGAGCAATCTTCGGTTGAGATAATATCGTGAATTAAGTGGGCAATAACTTCGGTATCGGTTTCTGAACGGAATTGATATCCTTTTGCGATGAGTGTTTCACGCAGAGGCTCAAAATTTTCAATAATACCATTGTGCACAACGGCAATAAAACCCGATATATGAGGGTGTGCATTGTGTTCGACCGGTTCGCCGTGCGTCGCCCAACGAGTGTGAGCAATCCCAGTTGAACCTTTGATTGGATGCTCATCTACCGCATCTTTAAGCGCTTTTACTTTTCCGACACGTCTTACTCGCTGTAATTCACCTGTTGGAGAGATAATAGCAAGCCCAGCAGAATCATAACCACGATATTCTAATCGTTTTAAACCTTCTAATAATATTTCTGCCACATCACGTTTGGCGATCGCGCCCACAATACCACACATTGTTTATTCCTCTTTCAATTTAGTTGGTCTTTTCCAACCTGCAAGTTGTTTCTGTTTTACCCGGCTAACCACAAGCTCATTGTCATTGACATCATTGGTTACCGTTGTTCCAGCTGCAATGGTTGCACCTTTACCAATTTTAACTGGTGCAATTAGTTGAGTATCGGAACCCACAAATACATCATCCTCGATCACGGTTTTAAATTTGTTCGCACCATCATAGTTACAAGTAATTGTGCCTGCGCCAATGTTGACGTTACAGCCTATTTCGCTATCACCTAAATAACTTAAATGTCCTGCTTTGGTGGCATGACCAAGATGAGCTTTTTTCAATTCGACAAAGTTACCAACATGGGCATGATCATCCAGTTGGCTACCAGGTCTTATTCGAGCAAAAGGTCCGATAGTACAGTGTTTGGCAATGATTGAATCTTCAATTACTGAGAAAGGGCTAATTACGCTATCATCAGCGATGGTGCAGTTTTTTAAAATACAACCTGAACCGATAACGACATTGTTACCCAATGTAACATCACCTTGAATAATCACATTTGTATCAATAGTGACATCCTTGCCATGAGTCAATTTACCACGTAAATCAAAACGCGCAGGGTCAAGCAACGTGACACCGGCAAGTAAAAGTTGCTCAGCTTGATGCTGTTGATAATGCCGTTCTAAAGTTGCAAGTTGCAAGCGATTATTGACGCCTTCAACTTCGAATTTTTTAACTGGGTGAGACGTTAAAATGTCGTAACCATCTTGGTGGGCAAAGGCGATAATATCGGTCAAATAATACTCTTTTTGCGCATTATTATTGGTTAAACGAGATAGCCACTTTTTAAGTAACTTGCCGGTAACCAGCATAATACCGGTATTAATTTCGTTAATTTTTTGTTGTTCAACATTGGCATCTTTTTGTTCAACGATCGCTACCACTTTACCGTCTTTGCGTTCGATTCGCCCATAGCCAGTAGGATCATCTAAAATCACTGTCAATAAGGCAATGCCTTCATGTGGTTTACTGGCAATTAAATTCTGCAAGGTTTCAATTGAGATAAGAGGTGTATCACCATATAAAATCAAGATATCTTCATCATCTTCAATAAAAGGAATAGCTTGTTGAACAGCATGTCCTGTACCCAACTGTTCTGCTTGATAAACAAGTTGCACAGGTTGATCTTGTAACGATTTTTCTAACTCGCTTTTGCCATGACCATAAACAATATTGATGCGATCAGTATTAAGTTGTTGAACTGTATCAATAACATGTTGTAACATCGGCTTACCGCCGATTTTATGTAAAACTTTAGGTAGGTTGGAATACATCCGTGTGCCTTTTCCTGCCGCCAAAATAATTGCACTACGTTTTGGAGGTGAAATTGCCATAATCAGTTCCGGTCTGGTTAAATAAGGCTAATACTATAATCAAAGTTTTCCACGAAATCATCCCGTAATTGTTAATTTTTATCCTAAAAAAAGAATTATTGAAATTTACCAAGTGTTTTAATAAAAGGAAGCATTGTTATGAATAGCATTACCAAGGTCTTATTGCTTTACACCACTCACGAAAAGCAAACCCTTAAAATTATGCAACGAATAAAAACACATCTTGAGGGTAAATGTGATTGTGATTTGATTGAGTTATTGCCCGATACCAAGATTGATCTTGGTAACTACAAAGCCGTATTAATTGGTTGTTCAATTCGATATGGTTTTTACAGTAAAACCATGAAGAAGTTTATTGATGCCAATTATCAGCAATTAAATGCGTTAAAAACTGGTTTTTTTGGGGTAAATGTGGTGGCTAGAAAACCAAATAAAAATACACCTGAAACTAACCTATATACTAAAAAATTCCTTGCCAAAATTGCCTGGCAACCGACTATCAAAGCGGTATTTGCTGGTGCGCTTTATTATCCTAAATATAACTGGTTTGATCGTAATATGATTCGATTTATTATGTGGTTAGGTAAGGGTGATACAGATGTGACAAAAGAAGTAATAGAGTACACAAATTGGACAAAAGTGGATGAATTTGCCGAGCAATTTGTGGAACTTATTGATAATTAGTCTTAGTTATCTTGATAAAATAAGTCACTATTTTCGTTAAATATCAAGTCTTAAAGTTGTTTTGAAGAAACTTTGTGATATAGATCAACTTTTTTACTAAAAAGGTGTACAATATTGCGCCTAAAGAATCTGTCTCCTAACTGGGATTTTAATTGTGATTGAAAATTTAAGAAATATAGCCATTATTGCTCACGTTGACCATGGTAAAACAACCTTGGTTGATAAACTATTAAAACAATCAGGCACGCTTGATAATTTGCGTGGTGATGACAATGAAAGAATAATGGACTCAAATGCGCTTGAAAAAGAGCGTGGTATTACTATTTTAGCTAAAAATACGGCTATCGATTGGAATGGTTACCGAATTAATATCGTTGATACTCCAGGCCATGCCGATTTTGGTGGTGAAGTAGAACGTGTAATGTCAATGGTTGACTCTGTACTACTGCTTGTTGACGCAATGGACGGACCAATGCCACAAACACGTTTTGTGACTCAAAAAGCATTCGCTCATGGTTTAAAACCAATTGTGGTTATTAATAAAGTTGACCGTCCGGGTGCGCGCCCAGATTGGGTTGTGGATCAAGTATTCGACTTATTCGTTAACCTTGGTGCAACTGATGAACAACTTGATTTCCCAATCGTTTATGCATCAGCATTAATGGGAATTGCAGGTCTTGATCATGAAGATATGGCACAAGACATGACACCACTATTTGAAGCAATTGTTGAACATGTAGAACCACCTAAAGTCGATTTAGATGGTCCATTCCAAATGCAAATTTCTCAACTTGATTACAACAATTATGTTGGTGTTATTGGGATTGGTCGTATTAAACGCGGTCGCGTTAAACCAAATCAACAAGTTACTATTGTCGATAGCGAAGGTAACAAACGTACTGGCAAAGTCGGACAAGTATTAGGTCACCTAGGCTTACAACGTTATGAAGCTGAAGTTGCAGAAGCAGGGGATATCATTGCTATCACTGGATTAGGTGAACTTGGTATTTCTGACACAATTTGTGATAACAGCTGTGTTGAAGCTCTGCCAGCACTAAGCGTTGATGAACCAACAGTTACCATGTTCTTTAATGTAAATAGTTCACCATTTGCAGGTAAAGAAGGTAAATATGTAACTTCTCGTCAAATTCTTGAACGTCTAAATAAAGAACTTGTACATAACGTGGCTCTTCGTGTTGAAGAAACCCCAGATCCGGATGCATTCAAAGTTTCTGGTCGTGGTGAATTGCACTTATCTGTTCTTATTGAAAATATGCGTCGTGAAGGTTATGAACTTGGGGTATCTCGTCCTAAAGTTATCTACAGAGAAATCGATGGCAAAAAACAAGAGCCTTTCGAACAAGTTACTTTAGATATCGAAGAACAACACCAAGGTTCAGTGATGGAAGCCTTAGGTTTACGTAAAGGTGATTTGACCAATATGTTACCTGATGGTAAAGGACGTGTACGTCTAGATTATGTGATTCCTAGCCGTGGTCTTATTGGATTTAGAACTGAATTTATGACCATGACATCAGGTACTGGTTTACTTTACTCAACATTTAGCCATTACGATGATGTGCGTCCGGGTGAAATCGGCCAACGTAATAATGGGGTAATGATTTCAAACGGTACTGGTAAAGCTTTGGCTTATGCGCTTTATAGCTTGCAAGATCGTGGTAAATTATTCCTTGGTCATGGTGCTGAAGTTTATGAAGGGCAAATTATTGGTATCCATACTCGCTCAAATGATTTAACCGTTAACTGCTTAACGGGTAAAAAATTAACTAACATGCGAGCATCAGGTACTGATGAAGCGACGACCTTATCACCACCAGTAAAAATGTCGTTAGAACAAGCGTTAGAATTTATTGATGATGATGAATTAGTTGAAGTAACACCATTATCTGTTCGTCTACGTAAACGTCATCTAACTGAAAACGATCGTAAGCGTGCATTTAGAAGTAATAAAGAATAATGTGAATTATGATTTTAATAATCAAACTACAAAACCTCGCTAATTAGCGAGGTTTTTTTTAGCTCTAACGCGAGCAATAGCATCGGCAATCGATTGTTTACGATCTTTCTGAGTAGTCGCACTGCTTGCAGGCATCGACCTAGGAAATAAAATAGTCGGCGGAACCAATTGATTACGATTTAAGCGTTGTTGTTTCTTCTCAGTTAACAGCAACTCTTCTTGCTCACTTAATTCAACGCCAAGAGTGCTTAAGGTAATACAATCAGTTGGACAGGTATTAATACAATTACTACACGCAGTACAAAATTGCGGTAATACCGTATGTAACACCTGTTTACTACCAACAATAGCATCAGTAGGGCAAACACGGATACATTTACCACAACCAATACAATTTTCTTCATCAATAAAGGCTTTATATTGCATAATAAAATTTAAATTAACTTAAACCAACAATATTACCATCTTTGTCAATATCAATATGTCGATAAGCTGGATTCGTGCCAAGCCCTGGCATTGTCATCACATTACCGGCATAAACTCGAATAAAACCAGCACCGGCTGAAATGGCTAAATGGCTGATATCAACATCAAAGTCAGTTGGTACATTCTTTAAATTAGCATCAGCGCTAATCGACATCGGCGTCTTGGCAATACAAAGTGGTAAGTGATCAAGTTTTAACGCTTCAATCTCTTTAATGTTCTTAAGCGCGGTTTCTGACAAGTTCGCTTTATTGGCACCGTACTTTTTAACCATAGTTTGGATTTTATCCATCAATGGCATACTGTCAGGATAAGGTAATTTGATTTCACTTGGCATATCACATGCCTCAATAACATGTTTAGCAAGTTTTTCAGCACCTTTACCACCTTGAGTGAACACTTCGCTCACTTCGCAAGCAAAAGCACCATGTTCAACGGCATATTTTTGTAAAAACGCCAACTCTTCTTCACTATCATGTGGGAATCGATTGATCGCAACAATTACTTGTAAACCATAGCTCTTGGCATTCTTAATATGCCAAGCTAAATTGGCCGCACCAATTTCAAGTAACTCCACATTTGATTCTGAAATCTCTTTAGGGATAGCTTGTCCTGGTTTGATATTATATTTACCACTATTAGATTTTAAGCTACGAACCGTTGCCACTAAAACCACGCAAGAAGCCTTAATACCAGCTTGACGATATTTAATATTAAAGAATTTCTCCATACCCATGTCAGAACCAAAACCTGCTTCGGTTATCACATAATCGGCTAAATTCATTGCAATGCGATCAGCGATAACTGATGAATTACCATGAGCAATATTAGCAAATGGTCCAGCATGGATTAGTACAGGCGTATTCTCAACGGTTTGCATCAAGTTAGGATTAATCGCATTTTTAAGAAGTACTGTCATCGCGCCTGCAACTTCGAGCTGTTCAGCTGTGATTGGCTCGCCTTGCGTATTATAGGCCAAAATAATACGACCAATACGCGCACGCATATCATGTAAATCAGAAGCCAAAGCCAAAATTGCCATTAGCTCAGACGCTGCCGTAATCTCAAATCCGTCACGGCGTTCAACACCATTCACACCGCCACCAACACCGACAGTGATATTACGCAGAGCGCGATCATTGTGATCAATAACCCGTTTCCAAACAATGCGATTAACATCAATATTTAAACGAGGTAAACCGGTTTGTGCGGTAAACTCATCGCCAAGACGATCTTCATGATAAAGACGAGAATCCAACGCGGCAGATGCTAAATCATGTGCAGCAGTTATTGCATGAATATCACCAGTAAGATGAAGATTTAGCGTCTCCATCGGCAAAACTTCTGCTTGCCCACCACCGGCTGCACCGCCTTTTACGCCAAAAACAGGTCCTAAGCTTGGTTGACGAATACAAGCGATAGCTGATTTACCTAGATAATTAAGGCCTTCACTTAGACCAATGGTATTAACGGTTTTACCCTCACCGAGTGGTGTTGGTGTAATAGCGGTAACTAAAACTAATTTACCATTAGCGCGATTTTCCTTCGCATTAAGGATTGATAAATCAATTTTGGCAACATATTTACCGTAAGGAAGCACGTATTGTTCAGGGATCTGACATTGTTTAGCGATTTCAGTTATTGGGCGTAGTGGCATTTTCATTCTCGTATAACAATAAATTAGGCTGTCAGTATAAAGAATTTAAAATGCCGAATAAAGCAACAATTTAATCTTTATTGATTTTCGGCACAATCTCTAATTATCTTGTTATAATAGCGAAAATTTTCAACTAAAGGATAATGATTAAATGAACTGGTTTTCGCAGTATTCTCTCTTCTTGGCTGAAACAGCAACGGTGGTTATTGCTATTTTAGCGGTATTAATTTTTATTTTAAGTCAACGCCGAAAATCATCAACAATTGCTGGACGTTTATCTGTCAAAGATATTAGCGAAGAATATGAACAAGTCAAAGATGACATGCTAACGTCGAGCATGGATGAAATCGAAGCTAAACAGTTTACAAAAGATCTCAAAAAACAAAAAAAACTTGAAAAGAAACAAGCTAAACAAGCGGCTAAAAAGAAAGATGATAATGCTAAATCATCAGATGCAAAGCCTAAATTATTTGTCTTATCGTTTAACGGCAGTATGGATGCACATGAAGTTGAAGAACTGCGTCAAGAAATCACTGCTGTACTAGCCATCATTAAACCAGAAGATCAAGTTGTCGTAAAACTTGAAAGCCCTGGTGGAGTAGTGCATGGATATGGCCTTGCTGCCTCACAACTATTACGCTTTAGAACGCGTAACATTCCATTTACTGCTGTAGTTGACAAAGTTGCAGCCAGTGGCGGTTATATGATGGCCTGCACTGCGAGCAAAATTGTCGCAGCGCCATTTGCAATTGTTGGTTCAATTGGTGTTGTTGCCCAAATTCCTAACTTCAACCGATTGCTAAAAAAACATGATGTCGATATTGAATTACAAACGGCAGGAGAATACAAACGAACCCTAACCATGTTTGGTGAAAACACGGATGAAGGTCGCCAAAAATTCAAACAAGAACTTGAACAAACGCATCTATTATTTAAAGACTTTGTAAAAGAATATCGACCAAATATCGATATAGATCAGGTTGCAACAGGCGAACACTGGTTTGCTACTCAAGCCAAAGAAATGGGACTGGTTGACGAAATTAGCACCAGTGATGATTTTATCTTATCACACCTAAAAACGCATAAAATCATTGCTGTTAACTATCAACGCAAACAAAAACTGTCCGAAAAACTCTCCAAAAATGTCGTGAAAGGCATGGAAAAGTTATTTTTTAGACAAGGAAACGGACTGTAAAAGGTTTAATCTAAAATCACTTTATTTGCATCTTTAAAACCCCGATTCCTCAAAAAAAGTTGAGGAGCGGGGTTTTTTAATCCTAAAATTTTGTCTGAAAATCTTAAATTTACTAAAACGTCTAATATCTAACACCAAACGATTTATCTTAAAAATGTGATCCTTAAAGAATTGTAAATGAACTGTTTTTTAATTAAACCGCATCTGCTCGGTTATTTTTGTTTTTTTAGATGTTTTTCTTTACAAAGATTAACGATCTAAAGTGAAAAATTGTTGCATCGTATTTTTTCAGTCACTATACTTTTACATCGTTTTATATAAGCGTTCCAAATTTAAGTAAAAACATAAATAGTAAATAAATCATAAATTTAGTTGACAGGGTTATGTAATATGCACTATAATTTTCAACAGGCAACAGGCAACAGGCAACCTGGCCAACCTATCTTTTAAATTCGTCAAAGTTAAGCTCTTATTTTTCATTTTCCACTAAAGTCTATTTTTTCACCAAGATCTATAAAATTACGCTAAATTTTGCGCGATCCTCACATAGATCAATATCATCCCGACAGATCCTATTACCTTTAGTACTTAGCATATTGTTAGCGTTTTCATTTACTAGTACAGCGTTAACATCCACAACATCCAATTTTATTCACGGTGAAGTGCCTTATTTTACGTTCGACGGTGGTAATACACGAGTAACGGATACCGAAGGTTTGCTCAGGATCCATCTTTCTAATGGTCAACAATACTCGCCATCAAATAATAATTCTAGTGCAACCAATCCTATCGAATTACCAACTATTGATGAAAGTTTTGCTGATATTAGCATGTTGGTGCCAGTTGATAGTAATACCGTTGATTTAAACACCATTGTCGCTGCACCTTATAATTATTGGGGCGATGATGATGGAGATAGTGAAGTCACTGCTACTGGCAGTATAAGCTTGTCTATTGTTGATAAAAACAATCAAACTGTATCACGAAATACCGTACCTATGTATTGTAAAGCGCCTTATAAAGCGACATTAACTAATACTGAAGGCACATTGACCACTCGTTATGGCGTTCCTAATAGCATTAAGTTCGGAGCAGGTAGTGTTACCTATTATTTTGAACCTAAAGAATCACCTGCGATTTGTTTTGCTAAACCAAATAATCTAGCGTATACCGCACCTCCCTATGTAGGTCCCGAAACTATCTGGAATTATGGTAAAGGCTTTCTAACTCAAACCGCGACGCCATCATCTTATGGTTTAAATTTCCCGACTACTGGCGCTAATGGTTTGTACTTTGATTTAGATATTAGCAATAATGATCAGGCATTAACGTGGGATCCGGTTTCTCATAGTGGAATTACTGCGACGATGACCAATTCAACAAATACTAGTGTCCGCGTTACATTAACGGGCCCTGCTGCAACCTTAGAACAATGGAATTCTAGTAATCCGGAAAAAGTAGCTAAACCGTCTTTACCCCAGACATTCGAGTTAGTCGGTCGTGACAGTAGTGGTAAGGCTGTCGTTAAATATGGATTTGAACTAAAGCAGTGGTTTGTCAATCGTGGAAACGTTATCGGAAATCACGACAACCAATTATCTTGGTGTACAAATATAGGTTATCACCTTCCTAATGTAAGGGATTTAACCAATGCGGTTTATCCATCAAATGACCAATTGATTACCGCTACACCTCCATCACCGGGTAATCATTACCAACGTACCATTGGGGCAGGTCTTATTACCGAGTGGGGCTTTCTGTTATATTACGCGAATACTAACTTTAATTTGTATTATTGGACTAATGACTCGTACTCCCATGATGGTGGTTACACGTATTACTTTTACGCACACGCCGACCACGGACTTATTCATTGGGTAGATCCTGCAACCTTCTACAACGGGGTTTGTGTTTCAGATCTCAACCCTTAATTCTTATTTTTTGAGGGAGAGATAGTAAAATAGCTTATATTTTTCTAATAAGTTATGGTGTCGAAACTTAAACCATCCGCCTCAATTGGGGCGGTTTTTTTGAGTTTTTTATCGCAAAAAAAGTTGAGGAGCGGGGTTTTTGGCGTTCAAAATTCTGCTTTGCAATATTGCCTCAAATAAATAATTGCGCTCAAACTGTGGCACTTTTTAGAAATCCTTTTTTCATCAAAAAAAGTTGAGGAACGGGGTTTTTGAGGTTTTAAATCTCATCTAAAAATTATTAAATGATCCAAATCACTAAATTTCTAATCCAGAGCCCAAAAATAAAATTTTTAAGGATCAATTGCTCTAATTTTAAAGATTTGTAATTACGATATATTTAATTAAAACAATGATTAATCGGTTGTAACTTAGATCCTTTTTAGATTTTATTTACAAAAGTTAACGTAAATGAGCGAAAAAAAGTGTTGCATCGTGTTTTTCCAATCACTATACTTTTTACACGGTTTTAGCTACTAGGCTAAAATTTAGCAGAAATAAAATTGTAAATTAATCAAAAAATTACTTGACAGGATTGTCGCATATGTTCTATAATTTTCAACAGGCAACAGGCAACAGGCAACTTGGTCAACCTATGTTTTAAATTCGTCTAAGTCCAGCACCCAGTTTAAATTTTTCACTGAAGCTTATTTTTCTACTCAATCAAGTGAAATTCAGCGAATTTTCGCGCGGTCGCTTCCGCGATCCTCTTCTCGATCCTTTTTCCGATCGTTTTCCGGATCCTCTTTCAGATCCTGTTTTCGATCTTTTTCCCAATTATCCCGTCAGATTGTTTTTTTCGTGGCTATTTTCCTTTCTTTTTCCAGTCATGCATTGACATCACAGACAACTAGGAATGCGATACAGGGTAGTGTACCTTATCTGACTTTCGACGGTGGTCGTACTCGTGCAGTTGATGCTAACGGTCTGCTTGGGATTACACTATCTAACGGAACTAATTACACGCCTTCTACCAATTTATCATCTACAACCCCAATCGTCTTGCCGGTTGAGGGGCAGAGTTTTGCTGATATTCGTATGTTCGTTCCTACTGATACTAATTCAGTCGATTTAAGTACTCTTATCGGTCCTCCTAATAATTATTGGGGGGATGATGATGGTGATTCAGACGTTACTGCTACAGGTTCTTTAAGTTTATCTATCGTCGATAAAAACGGTCAAACGGTATCACGTAATTCCGTGTTAACAATTTGTAACGCACCTTATAGGATTAAGTTATCCAGTACTAACGGTACATTATCAACTCGTTATGGCGTTCCTAATCGTAGTGATTTCAGTGCCCGTAGTGAGACTTATTACGTCAATCCAAAGGCTTCGCCTGTGGTTTGTTTCGTCAGACCTAATTTAATGTATGGTAAGCTTGGTGATGATCCTTATGACCCATCTTGGGATTTTGCTGGCCCAGCTTCGATGTGGGACCCTGATAGGGGGTTTCTCACTCAAAAAACAGACCCTCTCTATTACGGTCAAAACTTTCCTACTACAGGTCTTAATGGATTGTACTTTGATTTAGATATTAGTGGTAGTAGTCAGCCATTGTCTTGGTCTCCTGTTTCTCTGGGTGGTATCACAGTCACAATGTCTAAT